>CABYTL010000004.1 GCA_902521805.1 uncultured Pelagibacteraceae bacterium | reverse complement strand
AGATGAAAAGTGGTGGTGGCTGAGGAAGGATTCGCACCTCCGACACAAGCCTTTTCAGGGCTCTGCTCTACTCCTGAGCTACTCAGCCTTAAGATTAACCCCTAAAGATTATTCTACCTTTAGTAAGATCATAAGGGGTCATTTCTACTGTTACATTATCACCTTGCAGAACTCTAATTCTATTTTTTCTGAGTTTTCCAGCAGTATGAGCTGTAACTGTATGACCGTTTTCTAATTGAACTCTAAACATAGCGTTGGGTAGCAAGTCAGTAACTTTACCTTTAAATTCAAGTAAGTCTTGTTTTGACAAATCTATTTTCTCCTTATTCTTTTCTTTATAGAGTGAGCATGTGCGGCCAACCCTTCATAGTTTGCAAGAGTTATAACTGATGGTCCAAGACTTTCAATACCCTTTTTTGATAAGTTTATATATGAAATTCTTTTGTAGAATTCGTTAACACTTATTCCAGAGGAATATTTCGCTGAACCATTTGTTGGTAGAATATGATTAGATCCAACATTGTAGTCTGTCATTGCCATTACTGCATATTTTCCTAAACATATAGATCCAGCATTAATAATTTTTGGTAAAAAAAATTTATAGTTTCTCACATTTAGTTCTAAATGTTCGGGAGCAATTTTGTTTACTATTTCAGTAATTTTATTATCTGAACTGACATGCATTAAAATTCCATTACTTACAAGGCTTTTCCTTGCAATCGATTGTCTTGGTATTTTTTTTAATTGATTGAAAATTTGGAATTTAACTCTATCAACCAATTTTTTATCTTTAGAAATTAAAATACATTGTGCGAGTGGATCATGTTCTGCCTGTCCAATTAAGTCACTAGCAATCCATTCAGGATCTGAATATTTATCGCATATTATTGTTACCTCAGATGGCCCAGCTGTCATTCCTTCGATACCAACATCCCCAAAAACCTCTTTTTTAGCAGCAGCAACATAAGCATTGCCTGGACCAACGATTTTATTCACTTTTTTTATTTTTTTTGTTCCGTAAGCAGCCGCAGCTATCGCTGAAGGGCCACCTATTGAGTAAATTTCTTTAATTTTGCATTTTCTTGCTGCATACAAAACAGCTGGATCTTGTTTACCTTTACGACCAGGGTTCATCATCACTACTCTTTGAACACCAGCAACTAAAGCAGGAATGGCATTCATCAGCACACTTGATGGGTAAGAAACAGTAGATCCAGGAACGTAAATTGCAGCAGACTCAATTGGTAAAAATTTATATTCTAATTTGTTTTTATATTTATCTACATAAGTAATATTTTTAAACTTTTGCAACGAATGGAATTTATAAATTCGATTGTAAGCTGTATCAATTGCTAATTTAACTTTTTTATCTAAACTTTTAATTGATTTAGAAATTTGATTTTTTGATGGAACAATTTTTGAATTTTTATTAAATCTCTTTTCATATTTTAATAATGCCTTATCACCATTTTTTTTAACATCATTAATAATATTTGAGACAGAAATAGAATTAGATTGAATTTTTTTTTTTCTGATAGATAAAAGTAATTTTAGTTGTCTATCAAAGTCTTTACTATTGCTATTCAATATTTTAATCATTTATTTAATTTCATTTTGATCTTCAAGTCTTACTTCAATTGTTTCTGTGGTTAAAGAAATATGTGCATTATTATTAAACATCAAATTAATTTCATAGTCATCCTTATTCTTAAGATAATCAATTCCTATTAATTCTAAAACCAAATCTTGATTAATTTGATTAATATTTTTTGATTTTACTCTATCTACAAAATCAAATTTACAAATACTATTGATCTTTTGATTTTCTTGATCTGTTTCTACTTTCATTCTTTCGAATGAAATTAAAAAAATCTTATTATATTGAAGAAATTTGATATCTGATATTTTTACCTTTGCGCCTGCGCAACAGGCTGAGATCATCTGAAGTCCTTCATTATCTGTTGCTATAATTTTCGCTAAGTACTTCTTATTCATTAACTTACTCTCTTAATTTTAGCACCAACCTTTTTTAATTTTTTTTCAATATTTTCATATCCTCTATCAAGATGATAAATTCTATTTATGATTGACTTACCATTAGCTGTTAACGCTGCTAAGATCAGTGAAACAGAGGCTCTTAAATCTGTTGCCATCAACTCTGCTGGAGCAAAATTAATATTCCCTTTTATTATTGCTTTGTTGCCATTAGTCAAAATTTTAGCACCCATTCGATTTAATTCTGCAACATGCATAAATCTATTTTCGAAAATATCTTCTTGAATTATTGAATTTTTAGTTGATTTGCAAAGTAACACCATAATTTGAGCTTGTAGATCAGTTGGAAAACCTGGATAAGGAGCTGTTTTAATTTTAATATTTTTAATTTTTTTATTTCCAATAATTTGAACTTCATTTTTTTTTATAATTATTTTAGACCCTAATTTTTTAAGTATCTTTATTTCTGTCTTAATTATATCTGGAATAATATTTTGAATTATTAAATTTCCTTGAGTAATAGCTGCTGCAACTAAATAAGTTCCAGCCTCAATTCGATCAAACATAACGGAGTGTGTAATCTCTTTAACCTCTTTTACACCAATAATTTTTATTGTTCTTTTAGATATCCATCTTATTTTACATCCCATATTGTTTAAAAAATCTACTAAGTCTTTAATTTCTGGCTCAATTGCACAATTGGTTAGTAAAGTTGTTCCTTTAGCTAAACTTGCCGCAATTATCAAATTTTCGGTAGCACCTACTGAAATTTTTTTAAAATGAATTTTATTTCCTTTTAGTCCTTTGGGTGCATTTGCAATAACATATCCCTGGTTAATTTTATATTTTACTCCTAATTTTGATAAGGCTTTCAAATGAATATCAATTGGACGTGTCCCTATTGCACACCCTCCGGGTAAAGAAACTTTGGCCGAACTATATTTCGCAAGTAAAGGACCAAGCACTAAAATTCCTGCTCGCATTGTTTTTACTAAATTGTAAGATGCAAAATTTTTTTTTTGTTTAGAATTGTTAATTATTAATTGATTTTTTTTTGAATTAACTTTAGATCCTAAAGACCTTAATAATGTTAACATAGTTTCAATGTCACGTACTTTAGGTACATTTTTAAGATTTATCTTTTTTTTTGATAATAAGGTTGCAGCAAGAATAGGTAACGAAGCATTTTTTGAACCTGAAATTTTAATTTGTCCTTTGAGCTTAGTTGCTCCAAAGACCTCTAATTTTTGCATAATTAAACTTTAGGTAAAGTTACTCCAGTCTGTCCCATATATTTACCATTTCGATCAGCATAAGACACCTCTGGTTTTTCATTTCCTTTTAAAAATATAAACTGTGCAACGCCCTCGTTTGCGTAAATTTTTGCAGGTAAAGGAGTTGTATTTGAAAACTCTAAAGTCACATATCCTTCCCAGCCTGGTTCTAATGGTGTAACGTTAACAATAATTCCACATCTAGCGTATGTTGATTTTCCAAGACAAATAACAAGTACATCATTTGGTATTTTAAATTTTTCAACAGTTCTAGCCAATACAAATGAATTAGGAGGAATTATACATTCAGAAACCTTCTTTGTTACAAAGTTAGTCGGTTTAAAATTCTTTGGATCTACTACCTCAGAATTAACATTAGTAAAAATTTTGAATTCATCAGAAACTCTTGCATCATATCCAAAAGACGAAAGTCCATATGAAATACTATTTCCTCTAACTTGTTTTTCTTTGAAAGGAGTTATCATGCCTTCTTTAGACATTTTTCTAATCCATTTATCTGAGAGAACTGACATTATTTTTTTTCTTTTTTATTTTTTTTTGAAAGAGTTTTCTTTTTTTTAAATTTTTTCTCAGAGCTAAACTTAAACGCTCATTTTTCTCGTTCTCTTTCATTCTTTGTTTGGATTTGTTAAAAAATCTAATGTTATTGGCTTAGAAGTATCTAAAGTATTTCTTTCAATTTCCTCTTTTTTTGGGCCTTCCTTAGCTAATCTTTTTGCTTTTTTTTCAGCAAGTTTTTTCTCTCTTTTAGCTTGCTTCTCCATAAGCTTAGCACTTTTTGTAGATTTGTAATCGTAATGAATGCCCATAAAAAATCCTAAGGTTTGTATAATGCATATTATTAAAAAAATTAAGGCAATAATTTGAAAAAATCCATTATAATCAATAAAATACAATTGATATTATATGCTCCTGTAGTTAAATGGTATAACAAGTCATTGGTAATGACTAGTTCCCTGGTCAGTACAGGGTGGGAGCACCAGATTATTTTTTATAAAATAAATTTCTTAAAAAAATCGTTATTCCTAATAAAGTAAAAAAGGCAATTAATGGAATATAAATCGAAGGTGATGTAATCAAATCAATTACACTAGGTGCTTCCAAATTTTGATCTATTATTTTCTCAAGTCCACTACCAATCGAAATAACCAAAAATAGAGATGGTATTATACCCAAGAATGTTGACCAAAAATAATTATATATTTTTACATTGAATATACATGGTAAAACATTCTGAATTTGAAATGGTATTCCTCCAATAAATCTAAAAATCAATAAATAAAGAAATTCGGATTTTTTAAATTTTTCTTCAAGAATTTTAAATCGATTTAAAAATTTATTTCTTATCATCTCTTTTAAAAAATAATTTGCAAAGACATAAAGTAAAGTTGCACCAAAAGTCATTCCTAGAACTGAAAATATCAAACCAAGCCATTTGCCAAATATAAATCCAGCAAATAAAGCTAAAGGTGTTCCAAATCCAGCTGCAAGTACCCATAAAGTTGAAAATGTTATAAATAGAATTGATAATAAAATAAAATTAGTTTCTCTAAGATGATAAAAATAATCTCGGTTATTTTTAATGAATTGGTAACTTGTAATTTCTTGAAGACTAAATTTTGAGAAAAAAAAATATAAAAATAGACTAACCATAGAAACATAAAATAGGCCTATAAATAATTTAATTTTTTTTGATTTTTCCATTGATTTGGATGTTAATACAAAATCTTCTATTTGCTATTTATATATTTAATTATTATAAAGAGCGAAAAATTATTAAAATTAGGTCACATTAATGAAAAGAACATATCAACCAAAAAAAGGTAAGAGATTAAAAAAACACGGATTTCGATCAAAAATGAAAACCAAAGGTGGTAGAAAACTTCTTAAAAGAAGAAGGTCAAGAGGCAGAAAAATTTTAACCGTTTCGTCAACTGTTAAGAAAAAATAATCATACTTAAATGAAAAGCAAAATACTTGCTCTTTCAAAAAATGAGGAATTTAAAAATCTTATTAACCAAAAAAAAATTAATAATAAATATACAACTATTTTTTTTGGAAAATTACCAAATAAAAATAAAAACAGACTAAATATTAGCTTTGTGGCAAAAAAAAAAATTGGTAATGCAGTAAAAAGAAATAAAATAAAAAGGCGATTAAGAAATATAATGAATGATGCAGTAAAAGAGATTTCTTTAAAATTTAATTATTCATATCTTGTTATTGCTAAGCCAACTATGTTAAACAACAATTATACGAATATAAAAGAAACCTTGTTTCGAGATTTAGAGAGAATAAATTAATGAACATTTTTACAGTAATCTTAATAAAAATTATTAAAGTTTATCAATTTATTTTTAGCCCTTTGCTTGGACATTCTTGTCGTTACTTACCCACATGCTCTGAGTACAGTATTGAGTCGTTAAAAAAATTTGGTTTTTTGAAAGGTCTTTTTTTAACCATTAAAAGATTATTGTCCTGCCATCCAATAAAAATTCTTGGTGGTGGTGAGGGTTTTGACCCGGTAGATAAAAAAGTAAAATTTAAAAAATAATGGATACAAAGAACGTAATAGCAGCAATTTCTCTCTCAGCAGCAGTAATAATTTTTTACTCATTATTCTTTATCCCTGAGCCAGTTCAAAAATCTCAAAACTTATCAGAACAAAATAAAATTGAAAAAAAATCAGATGCTCCAAATATAGAGGAAAACGAAAAAGAAATTAAAATTTCAAGAGATGTAGCAATTAACCAAAGTGAAAGAATAATTTTTGAAAATAAAAATATAAAAGGCTCAATATCTTTAAAAGGTGCAATTATTGATGATTTAACATTTAAAAAATATAATACAAACTTAAAGGATGATGAAAATGTAACTTTGCTTAACCCAAGAAATATAGAGGAAGGGTATTTTATAGAAAGTGGATACATTACATCTGATAAAAATATTGATGTACCAAATTCAGAGGCTCTATGGTCAGTTATAGGTAATACAAAGTTAACAGAACAAAATTCAATCCGCCTATCCTGGACAAATAATCAAGGAATAAAGTTTGAAAAAGAAATTTTATTAGATGATAAATTTTTGTTTACAATAAAGCAAAAAGTAATCAATTCTACAGATAAAAAGTTTGATTTTTACTCATATGGACAAATTATAAGAAATAAAGTCCCTGATGGTCTCTCTAACTTTTATATCTTACATGAGGGTATGCTGGCAGCACTTGACGGGGAACTCTTTGAAGAGGATTATGATGATATAGCAGAAGAAAAGTTTAGTAAAAATGCGAATAAAGGTTGGTTTGGTATTGGAGATAAATATTGGATAAGTTCCATTATTCCTCCCAGAGATAAAGAGTTCAAAACTACCTTTGACTATAAAAATAAATTTAGAGCCAATTTTATATCTGCTCAACCAATAGAACTTGGAGGCAAATCATCTATCGAAGATGAAATGCAAATTATTATTGCTGCAAAAAGAGTTGATGTTGTTGACGGCTATGCAAACCAATTAAGTATAGATAAATTTGATCTAGTAATTGATTGGGGATTTTTGTATTTTATAACAAAACCACTTTTTTACGGAATAGACTATTTTTTTAAATTACTGGGAAATTATGGTCTAGCAATAATTGCAATTACTATTTGTATACGATTAGTATTTTTTCCTTTAGCAAATTTTTCTTTTAGAAGTATGGCAAAAATGAAAGTGCTTCAGCCTGAAATGGTTCGTCTAAAAGAACTTCATAAAGATGATAAGATGAAATTACAACAAGCTATGATGGCTCTATATAAAAAAGAAAAAGTTAATCCAATGTCAGGTTGTCTGCCAATTCTTGTTCAAATTCCAGTTTTTTTTGCTTTATATAAAGTGCTATTTGTAACGATTGAAATGAGACAAATGCCATTCTATGGCTGGATTAAAGACTTATCAGAGCGTGACCCAACTTCAATATTTAATTTATTTGGATTACTGCCTTATGATGTTCCATCTTTTTTAGTTATTGGGGCATGGCCAATTGCAATGGGTGTCTCAATGTGGGTTCAGCAAAAATTAAATCCTGCACCTACTGATCCAATTCAGGCAAAAATATTTATGTTCTTTCCTCTTTTTTTGACAGTGATATTGGCTCCTTTTCCTGCAGGATTAGTTATTTACTGGACTGTAAATAATATATTAACTATGGCACAACAAGTCTTCATTATGAAGCGAACTACAACTAAAACTACAACCTAAATTTTTTTTAATTAAGCAATTTACAATTGATGGACTTCAATAAAATATTACCAAAAAATGGACCTCCAATAGATGAGGTTATCAAATATATTAAAAAATATAAAAATGAATTAATAGTTATCAAATATGGAGGAAATGTTCTAATAGATAGAGATATTTTTAGTAATTTTGTAACTGATGTAAGTATATTAAATAAACTTGGTCTTTCAATTATAGTTGTTCACGGGGGCGGGCCAAGAATAAAAAGAGAATTAGATAAGTCTAATATTAAATCAAAATTTATAAATGGATTAAGAGTAACGGATGAAAAAATAATAAATATAGTTGAGTCAGTTTTGATTGATTTCAATATCGACATTGTTAATTCTTTGAAAAAAAAAGGCACACAAGCTGTTTCTATACATACCAAAAATAATAATATTATTGAGGTTATACCAGAAGCTGAGGAACTGGGGTTTGTAGGAGTACCTAATAAAATTAATAATAATATCTTATTTGACATCATCAAACAAAATAAAATTCCCGTTATTTCTCCTCTGGGACTGGGGAAAAAAAATCAAACACATAATATTAATGGAGATACTGCTGCAATGGCTATCGCAAAATCTTTAAAATCTAGAAGATTGCTTTTAATGACTAATGTGGATGGTGTTTTAGATAAAGAAAAAAAACTTATAGAAGAGTTATCTTCATCAAAGATTTTTAAAATGTTAGAAGATGGTACTATCACAGAAGGTATGATACCCAAAATAAATGCTTGCCTAGATGCTGTAAATAATGGTGTTACTGGTGTTGGAATAATAAATGGTACAAAAGAACATTCCTGCTTGTGGGAAATATTCTCTGACCGAGGTTCAGGTACATTAATAAGAAAATGAATTTAAAAGAGAAAAAATATCTTTTGTTAGATCTTGATGGAGTTTGTTACGGAAAACATAATAATTATTCATTAGAAAGGGTGTTTGGCCAAGTATCAAAGAGAATGACTAAATTTATTTCAGAAAAACTCAATATAGATATGAAAACAGCCAAAAATCTTCAAACAAATTATTTTTATAAATATAATACAAGTCTAAATGGTCTAATGATACACCACAATATACCTCCAGAGGAATTTTTAAAATATGTTCACACTATAGACCTTTCATTTATGAAAGAAGACAGAATTATGAGAAGTGAACTTGAACAATTAAATATGGAAAAATTTATTTTTACAAATGGAAGTGCAGAACACGCTAAAAATATTTTAACCCACCTGGGAGTTTATGATTTATTTGGAAGAGAAAAAGTGTTTGATATCAAGGATGCAGGATATGTACCTAAACCTGAGGCAAAGACTTTTGACTCAATGGTTAAAAAATTTGGTATTAATCCCAAAGAGACAATCTACATTGAGGATATAGCCAAAAATCTTAGTATTGGCCACGAACGTGGCTGTACAACTGTTTGGTTAATTAATGATGAACATTTTGGAAAGTTAGACTCAGATAAAGATTATATTTCTCATAAAATTGAAAATCTATCTTTATTTCTAAAAGAAATAAGGCTATTAAAAAGTACTTAAACTATGTCTTTAGAAAAAATTATAAACGATGCTTGGGAGATTAAAGATCAAATTAATCAAAATTCAGATAAGTCTCTAAAGGATGCGATTAATAATGTAATAAATGACTTAGATAGTGGAAAATCTCGTGTTGCTGAAAAAATTAACAATAAATGGATTACTCACCAATATTTGAAGAAAGCAATTATGTTAAGTTTTAGAATTTATCCAATGGAAAATTTGAATGGTCCTTACAGTAGTTGGTATGATAAATCTCACTTGCTTAAAGGTAAAACAGCTGGATGGTCAAAAGAAGACCATGAGAAAGCTGGTTTTCGTATGGTTCCAAATTCACCTGTTAGAAAAGGTTCTTTCGTTGGAAAGAATGCTGTTCTTATGCCTTGCTACGTAAATATTGGTGCATATATTGACGAAGGTACAATGATAGATACTTTTGCTAGGGCAGGTAGTTGTTGTCAAATTGGAAAAAACTGTCATATATCCGCCGGTTCAGGTGTAGGAGGAGTATTAGAGCCAGCTCAAGCTTTGCCAACGATAATTGAGGATAACGTTTTTCTTGGAGCAATGTCAGAAGTTGTTGAAGGAGTGATTGTTGGAGAAGGTTCAGTTTTAAGCATGGGTATGTATATTGGACAATCAACTAAAATAGTTGATAGAAAAACTGGTGAAATCTTTTATGGTAAAATTCCACCTTATTCTGTTGTAGTTCCTGGCTCATTGCCAGATAAAAGTGATCCAACTAAACCATCATTATCTTGTGCGGTAATTATCAAGCAAGTTGATGAAAAAACTAGATCAAAAACATCAGTAAATGATCTTTTAAGAGAATAAAGTAATGACAATTATTAATGAATTAAAATTAGCTAAAGAGCTAATCAAATTTCCTTCAATTACTCCAGTTGATGCAGGTGTAATGAAATTCTTAGAAAATAAACTTAAAAAATTAGGTTTTGAATCTAAGATGTTAATTTTTAAAGAAAAAAACTTACAACCCGTTAAAAATTTATATGCAAGGATAGGTAAAAAAGAGCCTAATTTTTTATTTGCAGGTCACTTAGATGTGGTCCCTCCAGGAAATTTAAAAGATTGGACAACTAATCCTTTTATACCATCGATTAAAAAAGGTCATTTAACCGGAAGGGGTGCGAATGATATGAAGAGTTCTATCGCAGCCTTTGTTTCTGCTGTAAGCGTCTTTTTGTCAAATAATAAAAAATTTAACGGATCGATTAGTTTATTAATCACAGGAGATGAAGAAGGCGATGCAATTAATGGTACAAAAAAAGTTGTAAAATATTTAAAAAAAAAAAAAGAAAAAATAAATTTCTGTTTAGTTGGAGAGCCTACCAATCCAAACAAATTAGGTGAAATGATTAAAATTGGACGTAGAGGTAGTTTAACTGGTAAATTAACAATATTTGGTTTACAAGGGCATGTAGCTTATCCTCATAGAGCAAATAATCCTTCAACAATAATTGTAAAAATTTTAAAAGAAATTAAAGATATAAAATTTGATAAAGGTACAAAAGATTTTCAACCTACAAACCTAGAGGTCACAAAAATACAAATTAACAATACTGCTGATAATATTATCCCCGCAACAGCAAAGGCAACATTCAATGTAAGATTTAATAATAAACACACCTCAAAATCTATCAAAAAAAAACTTAATAAGGTTTTTAACAAAATATGTAAAAAAAATAAATCTAAATTTAATATAGAATATCGAACTTCAGGTGAAGCTTTTTTAACAAAGCCAAATAAAACAACATTCATGATACAAAATATAATAAAAAAAATCACCAAAATTAATCCAAAGTTATCTACTACAGGAGGAACATCAGATTTACGATTTATAAAGTCTCTTTCTCCCGGTTTAGAATTTGGTTTAGTGGGAAAAACTATGCATAAAGTGGACGAGGCAGTATCCTTAAAAGATTTAAAAAATTTAACTAAAATTTATAAAAATATTTTACAAAACTATTTTAAATGAAAACAGCAATAATTAATTCCGACTCTTATGAAAAACACATCACAGGAGATGGTCACCCCGAGCAACCAAAAAGAGTAATAGCTATAAAGGAAAAACTAAATAAAAGAAAAGATTTGATTTGGAAAAAACCTGATAATGTGCCTGAAGATATATTGGCTATGACTCATTCAAAAAACTATATTGATAATTTAAAAAATTCTTTTCCACAAAAAGGTCTGAAATTTTTAGATGGGGATACAATTGTTTCACCTGAGAGTAAAAAAGCAGTATTTGAAGCTGCAGGATCAACAATTAGAGCAATTGATGGAATAGAAAATAATCAATTTAAAAACGCATTTTGTTTAGTAAGACCACCAGGGCATCATGCTGAGAAAGATAAAGCGATGGGATTTTGTTGTATTTCAAATGCTGGTGTAGCAACTAACTACTTAATTCATAAATATAAGTATAAAAAAGTTGCTTGTGTAGATTTTGATGTACACTGGGGTAATGGGAATTACGATGTAATGCGTAATAACAAAAACTCATTATATATCTCAACTCATCAATATCCTTTTTATCCTGGGGGAGGAACAGAAAAAGATAAAGGTGACTTTAACAACTCTTTAAATATACCTTTGCCAGCTGGCACTAACACAGAACGGTATTTAGACGTGTTTAATAAAGTTTTAGATAGACTAGTTGAATATAAACCTGATTTTCTATTGTTCTCAGCAGGTTTTGATGCTCATAAAGATGATCCACTAGCTCAATTTCAACTAAGTTCAAAAGACTTCTATGAAATCACTAAAAGAACTTTAGCAGCTACCAACAAGTTTACTGGGGGTAAAGTTGTTTCTATACTTGAAGGTGGGTATGATCTAAAAGCTTTAGCTGAAAGTGCTAATGAACATGTTAACGCACTTGTAGAATATAGTTGATCAATATTTAATTAATTGTAAATCACTAAAATGAAAAAATACAAAATCAAAAAATCTAAAATTGATAATCATGGAAGGGGTCTTTATGCTAGTAAGAACATTAAAGAAGGAACAAAAATTATAGATTATGTTGGAAAAATTATAACCAATGAAGAGGTGGACAAGTCAGATAAGTTTGATAATAAAAAACCAATTTATTTGTTTACTTTAAATAAAAAATATACTCTTGATGGAGATTTCTCATGGAACACTGCTGGGTTAATAAATCATTCATGTGAAAATAATTCTGATTATAATGGAAAAGGTTTAAAAATTTGGATTTCAGCAATACGTGATATTAAAAAGGGAGAAGAGATCACTTGTGATTACGGGTTCAGTTATGACAAGGATTACAAACAGTTTCCATGTAAATGTGGTTCCAAAAACTGTTGTGGGTATATTGTGAGAGAAGAATCGAGATGGAGAATTAACAAAAAATTTTCTATGAATTATAAAAAAAAAATTAATAAATAACTTTCAATAAAAATAGTCCTTCTGGTGGAGCTGGTGGTGCACATAATTCTCTTTTTTTTGATTTGAATACATTTTCAAAAGTTTTTAAATCCCATTTTTTTTCTCCAACATATTTTAAACAACCTACCATTGAACGTACTTGTTGCTGCAAAAAAGATTGAGATTTAAATTCAATTTCTATCTTATTCTTTGAATAATTTATTTTAATGGATTTCATAGTTTTAATTGGACTTTTGGCTCTACAACTTGAGGCTCTAAAAGTAGAAAAGTCTTTAGTTCCTAATAGTTTCTTAGCTGCTTTTTCCATAATTTCTAAATCAAGTTTATTAATTACGTGCCAAGCTCTATTTTTCATTAAAACTGGCCTACTCAATTGATTTATTATTACATATTTATATATTCTCATCCTCGCAGAAAATCTTGCATGAAAATTTTGATTTCTTTTTTTTAATCTAAGTACAGCTACCTCATTTTTATTCAAAAAAAAATTTATAGATTTTAAAAATTTATCAAATTCCTTAATCCTTTTTTTACATTCAAAATGTGCTGATTGTTCTATAGCGTGAACACCTGTGTCAGTTCTACCCGATCCAAACAACACTATTCTTTCTTTTAATATTTTGGAAATTGCATCTTGTATTAAACCTTGAATAGTTTTACCTTTTTTTTGAATTTGCCATCCTCTGAAATTTGTACCAACATATTCAATAAATATCTGATACTTAAACATTTGTTATTTGATAACCCTTTTTAATTTTTGACCCAAGAATAAACTCATTAATTTTTTGTGCTTTTTTACCTTCTCTTTGTATTTCAATAATTTTTATAGATTTGCCATCTCCACAAGCAATCTCGAGTTTTTCACTCAAAACTTCTCCTATTAGCCCTGAACCATTGCCTATTTCGGCTTTTAAGATTTTAAATCTTTCTCCATTGAAATTAAAAAAAGCACCTGGAGATGGAAATAAACCATTTATTTTTCCAATAATTTTTAAAGCTCCCTCATTCCAATTAATTTTACCCTCATTTTTATTTATTTTTTCTGCATAAGTAGCTCTTGAATGATCTTGTTCTATAAATTCTATTTTATCTCCCAAAATATCATCTACGTTGTCTAAAATTTTCTTTGCAGCCAAAAATGAGAGTTTTTCTGATACCTCTTGAGTGTTAAAACTTGGATCTAATTTCATTTTATAGATATTACAAATAGGCCCTGTATCAAGTTTTTCAGTAATTTTCATAATACTAATCCCTATTTCTGCATCTAAATTCATTATTGATCTTTGAATAGGAGCTGCACCACGCCAGGCAGGAAGTATTGAAGCATGAATATTTATAAAACCTTTTTTTGTTAAGGTTAAAAATTCTTTAGGTATTATTTGACCATAAGCGACTACAATAGCTAAATCAGCATTCATATCTTTTATTAATTCATATTCAGTATTATTATTTTTCAAGCTTATTGGAGATCTAAAATCAATATTTAAAGTTTCAGACATTCCTTGAATCGGTGATTTATTTATTTTTTGACCCCGGTGAGATTTTTGTGGAGGTTGAGTGTAAACTAGATTAATTGGGAAACCATTTTGATATAAAGATTTTAATATTGGTACAGAAAATAAAGGTGTACCCATAAAGATTATTTTTTTTGCCATTTTAGACTATTATTCTATCTGGATATTTTTTTATTTTTGAAATTTTCTTAATTATCACGTCCCTTTTTAACTTAGATAAGTGATCTATAATAAGTTTTCCATCTAAATGGTTTATTTCATGTTGAACACAAGTTGACAAAAGGCCATCAAATTCTTGGGTTTTAGTTTTTCCATAAATATCTAAATACTCTATTTCACAAATCTTTGGTCTCTGAATTTCAATAAATGTATCAGGAATAGATAAACATCCCTCCTCATATACTGACATCTGATCACTTTTTTTCTTTATTTTTGGATTTATAAAACACATTGGTTTTTTTTCTTCTTCTTTAGAGGAAACATCAACAACCAAAACTCTTCTCAATACTCCTACTTGTACTGCTGCTAAACCGATTCCATTTGAATTATACATAGTTTCGAATAAATCATTAATTAATTTTTTTTCATTTACCCCAACTTTTTCAATGGGTTTGGATACTCTTTTTAATATTTGATCTGGAACAGTTATTATCTCTCTAACACTCATGGAGTAAATAAATAAACTAATTTTTAAACTTTTAAAGGAAGAACTTTTAATAAAATTTTATTTCTAATATAATCAATATCCAGTTGATTTAAGGCACTTACTATAAAAAATAACGTATCTTCATCAAGAGCTTTAAGTTCATCTTGCCCTATAACCTCAATTATTCTCAACAATGTAGATCCAATTTCGTTATTATTTATCATAACTTGAATATCTGTCGGCATTTCGGACTCATTAATTTTATATAGATCTTCATATCTTTTTTGAATTTCAATACCATCTGACTTGATAGACTCAATTAACATAATATCTTTTTTAGATATAAGATAATCTTTATCTTTTTTTATTCTTTTTAAATAATTGTTCAAATCTTTTTCAACTTTCGATTTTGCAAAATCTCCATTAAAATAATTGACTAATTTTGACTGGTGAAGAATATCTTTGTTATATTTAATATTATCTAATTCTTTTGTGTCATCTTCTAAATAATTAAAATAAAATGTTGTAAAATTAGACGGAACTTCTTGCGGGTCTATTGCTTTTAAAAATTTCTTCAATTCATTATCAAAAGCATTTGAGTAATTATCTTTTACAAAAAGATCTTTTAATAAACTTATTAATTCCAACTTTTTGTTAGCATTAGACTCTAGAAGAATTCTTTGATAAATTAAAGCTCTAGCCTCAACACTTGAAAGAGATTTGTATGCTTCAGATGCATTTAAAAGTAAATTGATATTAAATTGAAATCTTTTATATAAAGAAAATAAATCATCCTCAGAATAATTCTTATCGTGAGTAGCTTTTTCAATTAATATAATTTTATCTAATTCTTCAATATCTATTTCTTCAATATCATATAATAAATTAGAAGTTGCTAAATACTTCCATATTAATGGATCTGTATTTTTTTTTGGTTCAAATATAAAATCAGGATTGGTTCTATGTGCTAAATGAAAATCTAAAATAGAAGCTTCTGAAATTTCTAAATCTGGTTGATCTGCAAAACCAAACAAATAATTAATTTTTTTTTCAAAATATTCGTCTTTAAATCCAAGTTCTTTTTTTAAATCAAAAATCAGTTGTGCCTCCTCAGCTTTTCCGTTGTTAATTAAACAATATAAATTAAATTTTGATAAATACTCATTATTGATAATTTCTTTGTTATCTATAAATAATTTACAAGCTTTTTCTAAATTTGATTCCGATAAATATTGATCAACCAAATATCGACTAAGTTCAGAGTGTAAATTTAATATTTGATTTTTTATTAAATAATTTTCTATTAAATCTCTATTTTCATTTCGGATAAGCCAATTTGATTTTATTTTTAGAAATTCATCTTCTTCAATGGTATCCTTAGGATAATAAGAATTAGTCATTAAAGCTATATTCATCAACTCTGAAGCATCCTTAGATAGGTCTAGCTTTTCTAAATTAGAAAAAAGATATTTGAGCTGATCACCATTTGAATTTGACCACATGTCTATTGTTAGATCGAAATCTTCTGGATCATAAAGTCCTATTATTTTTACATTCTTTGAATCTAAAGAGGCATCAACTTGAACTGTGTTAATTTCATTTTGAGATTGTAAATCATAAATACTAGATTGATTATTTTCACTTTCCAGAATTTTTTTATTGATTTGATCTTTATCAATTTTTTTTTCTTTTATGGTATTTTGATCAATATTCCATATATCCACAGGTTTTTCCTCAGCCTCTGCTCCTAAACTAATAACAAAAATAAATGATAATATTGAAAAATAATTTCTATTTAACAACTTTAAAATTTTCATTAGGAATAATTTTTTCTATTTCTTTTTTTGGGGCAGGAAAATCTATTTTACTTAAAAGGAAAATTCCTCCAAATGATAAGACTACAACAATGCTTAATTTTAGGATTAAACCCATAATAGTTTTACTGGAACTTGAATTTTTTGTAAATTGCATATACGTTAGTTAAAATCAAATTAAGACATATTTGTGTTTTTTCAATACAGAAACATATGAAATCAAAAAAAAATTTAATTTTTTTAGGCATGATGGGTTCCGGCAAGTCCTCAATCGGCTCAATTGTATCAAAAAAGTTAAATATAGAATTTATAGATGTAGATAATGAAATTGAAAAAGAAATAGGCATGAGAATTCCAGAAATATTCAAAAATAAAGGTGAAAAATATTTTAGAGAAATTGAGGAATTGATATCACTTAAATTATTAAAAAAAAGTAAAAGTGTTATCTCTCTTGGAGGAGGCGCATTTCTAAATACTAAAATTAAGAGAGAAGTGCTTAATAATCATATTTCTTTTTGGTTAAATTGGGATGTTAACACATTAATTAATAGAGTTAAAAATAGTCCAAAGAGACCTATAGCTTATAAAGCTTCAAAAAATGAGCTTATGGATCTTATAAAAAAACGATCTATTGTGTATTCAAAAGCTATGTATAAAATTAATTGTGAAAATCATACAAAAAATGAAATTAGTAGAAATATAATTAAAATTTATGAAGCCCATTAAATTAAATGTGAAAACAAAATCTCAAAACTATCCAATTATAATTGGATCAAAAATTTTAAAAAATTTAGCTTTGTACTTAAAAAATAATTCAATCAATTTTAATCAGTGTCTTTTAATAATAGATAAAAAAGTTCCAAGTAAAATGGTTTCTATAATAACAAAATCGCTACTTGAAAAAAAAGTGTCAAAATATTTTTTTAATGCAAATGAAAGAAACAAAAATTTCAAAAATATTGATAAAATATTACAAATTTTATTAAATAAAAATTTTACAAGACTGGATTGTGTAATTACTATTGGTGGAGGCATAACTGGCGATGTAGGTAGTTTTGCAGCTAGTTTATACAAGAGAGGAATAAAATTTATTAATATACCAACTACATTGTTATCCCAAGTAGATTCATCAATTGGAGGTAAAACTGGAATTAATACCAAAGAAGGTAAAAATCTTATAGGAAGTTTTTACCAACCTAAAATAGTAATTAGCGACACAGATTTTTTAAGCTCTCTTCCAAAACGAGAAATTATTTGTGGATACGGAGAGATTTTTAAACATTCACTAATTCTAAATAAAATTTTTTATACATATTTGAGAAAAAATACTCTTCAAATTTTGAAACTAAAAAGTCCATTTGTTGAAAAAGCTATTTTTGAGAGTTGTAAGATAAAAAAAGAAGTTGTTGAGAAAGACGAAAAAGAAAAAGGTTTAAGAAAAATACTGAATTTTGGCCATACTTTTGCACACGCCTATGAGGCGACCTTGGGGTACTCAAAAAAATTAAATCATGGCGAAGCAGTAATACTAGGAATAGTTACTGCTTTAAATTTTAGTCTCCATATAAAAATAATTAGGTTTATTGAGTACAATGAAATAATTAATCACTTAAAGATAATGGAACTACCACATGATATTAAGAAATATTTTTCACCTAAAAATTTAAACACAATATTAAATTTTATGATAAAAGATAAAAAAAATATTTCAAAAAAAATAAATTTAGTACTCCTTAAAAAGATAGGATCAGCCTCTATAAACAAGGAATTTGATAAATCTAAAATTCAAAAATTTTTAAGAAAAGAATTAACTAATTAATATTTGTAAAGAGTGTATGTTTTTTTTAATTTCTTCGTCTAAAATTTTATATACTCTTTTATTTCTTTCTATTGCGCCTTGCATTTTTAATTCTCTAGAATTGATTATAAGTTTTAAATGAAATCTGCCATCTTGATGACCTAAATGATTTTTATGTAAATATGACTTATCTTGAATCTCAATTTTTTCAATTATAATTTTATCGTTTAATTTTTTTTTAACAATTGCAATTAAATCATTTATATTCATAAGTATTAATTACTATATCATGAAAAATATTTGTGACTGGAATAATTGTAAGAAAATCGGAGAATATAAAGCTCCCATTGAGAAAGATAATAGCAAAAAATATCGTATGTTATGTTTAGAACATGTAAAAGAATTTAATAAAAATTGGAATTATTTCTCAGGTATGAATGATGATCAAGTAATAAATTTTTTAAAATCAGATATGATTTGGCACAAACCAACACAGAGCTTTAGTTCTCCTGATAATTTTTTTAAAGTATTGTGGAACAATACTCTTAGAGATGATTTGGAAAAAGACAGATTTAAAGGTGATTTAGACCATATGCGTCAATTTAAATTTGATCATAGGGATATAAAAGCCTTTAGTATTTTGGGAGTTTCGGTCGGCATAAAATGGCAAAAAATCCAAGATAAATTCAAAATACTTGTCAAAAAATTTCACCCAGATATAAATGCTGGGAATAAAAAATATGAGGAAAAACTTAAACAAATTACATTGGCTTATACGCAGCTAAAAAATACTTATAGAGAAAAAATTGACACCAAATATTAATTCACAACCAGATATAAAAATCTCAGTAAAACAAACCTTCGGTATAGACTCAGATATGGAGGTCGATGCTTTTTCAAAAAAAAGTGAATATGTTCCAGAAATAGACAAATCTTATAAATTTGATCGTGATACAACACTGGCAGTAATTTCTGGATTTTCATTTAACAAAAGAGTTTTAGTGCAGGGTTATCATGGCACTGGTAAATCAACACATATTGAACAAATAGCTGCGAGATTAAATTGGCCATGTATAAGAGTAAACTTGGACAGTCATATAAGTAGAATTGATTTAATTGGTAAGGACGCGATAGTTTTAAAAGATGGAAAACAAATTACTCAATTTAATGAAGGTATTTTACCTTGGTCAATTCAAAATCCTGTTGCTCTAGTATTTGATGAATATGATGCTGGCAGACCAGACGTGATGTTCGTTATTCAAAGGGTTCTTGAAGCTGAAGGTAATTTTACTTTATTAGACAAAAATAAAGTGATTAAACAAAATAAATTTTTTAGATTATTTGCAACAACTAACACAGTTGGATTAGGAGACACAACAGGTCTGTATCATGGTACACAGCAGATAAATCAAGGCCAAATGGATAGATGGAATATTGTGACAACCCTTAATTACTTAAGCCTTGAAAAAGAATTGGAAGTAGTTTTAGCAAAAAACAAAAAATTGGATAATCCCAAAGGCAAAGAAAAAGTTGCAAATATGATTAAAGTAGCTTCACTTACTAGAAAAGGATTTATAGCCGGTGATATTTCTACAGTTATGAGTCCTAGGACTGTATTACATTGGGCCGAGAATGCAGAGATATTTAAAGATACAGGATATGCTTTTAGAGTAACTTTTTTAAACAAATGTGACGACATTGAAAAAAATACTATCGCAGAATATTATCAAAGATGTTTTGGTGAAGACTTGCCAGAGTCTTTAATAAATATTCAAATTTGATGAGTGATAAAGAGACAAATCTCAAAGAAAAAGTAAGACAAGCCTTAGCATCTACAATCAGAGTGATTTCTGATGATATAGAAAAAAAGAAAATAAATGAAGATGGTAAAGATAAAACTAAATTTGATTTTTTTGAGTTAGATAATTTAGATACAAAAAGTGATTTTATAAAGGCAAGAGCTGAAGCAGATTCTTCAGCTTTAAAAAAAAAATTTTCTAACAATCAAATTTACAAAAAGAACCTTCCCAATAATTCCAGCTGTAAATCTTTATATGCAGTTGCAGAAAAGATAAGATATGAATCTTTGGGAAGTGATATGCTGAAAGGTATAGAAAAAAATCTAAAGGATAATTATTACCAAGAGATAAATTTAAAAACTAAAGATCAATTAAAATCAAAAGAAGATGCCCAGGTGGCTGAAGCATTTGAACTTTATATGTTAAAAAATTTTTTTGATATTAAATTAAATTCACTATCCTCAAAAATACTCAATTTTTGGGAAAAAGATTTTGACCAATCAATCAATAGACATATCAAATTTTTAAAAGAAAATATTGAGGACCAAGATATATATAGTTCTAAGTTTTCAAAAATCTTACAAGAAATGAATATATTTCAGACTGAGGATAATGAAGAAGCCACTGACGATAGCCAAGATGAGGATCTAAATAACCCATCTAATGACGATCAAGAAAGCGAAAATGATGATAAAAAAGATCTTAACAAGGATCAAGACCCGGAGGCGAGTTTAGACACAGATTACAATATTGATGAATATAGATTAGATGAAAAATTAGTGGATACAGACTTAGATCAACAAAGTTCTGAGCAAATAATTCAAAAAAAGAATATTAATGAATTAAATCTTGATTATAAAATTTTTACAACTGAGTTTGATGAAATAACTAAAGCAGAAAATTTAGAAAACGCTGATGAAGCTGGTAAACTTCGAAAAACTCTAGATCAACAATTAGTTGGATTTCAAGATATTGTTACAAAACTTGCAAATAAGCTTCAAAGACAATTATTAGCAAAACAAAATAGAGCTTGGGAATTTGATTTAGAAGAAGGGTTACTTGACAGTTCAAAACTTCCAAGAATAATTATGGATCCTTTTAATTCTTTGTCATTTAAGAAAGAAAAAGATTTAGATTTCAAAGATACGATTGTAACTTTATTAATAGATAATTCTGGTTCAATGAGAGGGAGGCCAATTACAATTGCTGCTATATGTGCTGATATTTTATCTAGAACTTTGGAAAGATGTTCAGTGAAAGTTGAAATTTTAGGATTTACTACAAAAAATTGGAAAGGTGGACAAAGTAGGGAACTTTGGAACAAGAATTCAAAACCAAAAACGCCTGGAAGGTTAAATGACTTAAGACATATAATTTATAAAGGAGCTGATACACAATGGCGCCAAGCTAAAAATAATTTAGGTTTAATGCTTAAAGAGGGTTTACTTAAAGAAAATATTGATGGAGAGGCAATTTCTTGGGCTTACAGTAGAATAAAGAAAAGAAAAGAAGAGAGAAAAATTTTAATGGTGATTTCAGATGGAGCTCCGGTCGATGACTCCACGCTTTCAGTGAATACTGGTGATTTTTTAGAGAAACACCTAAAAAAGATGGTTAAATTTATAGAACATAAAACTGAAATTGAAGTTTTAGCAATTGGAATAGGCCATGATGTTTCAAGATACTATAATAAGGCGATTAAAATTACTGATGTGAATGAATTAGGAGATGTAATGATATCACAATTGAGTTCTTTGTTTGATAGTAAAAAAAAATTTCATTGAAGATTGAATAAATCTTCATTTTTCCAACTAATAATAACTTCTGCTCCACTTCTAGTTTGAGAATTTTTACAGTTAATTGATGCCAAATTTTTTTCTAAAAGTGTTTTTCCAATAAATAACCCAAGACCTAAACCTATTTTTGACTTTTCAAATTGATATTTTGATTTCAAATAAGGTTCTCCAATTTTTGATAGTATATCTTTCGGATAACCGTTTCCGTCATCTTCAATTATTATTTCAGTATTTTTATTATCACTCTTTAAATGTATATAGATATTTTTTTTAGAGAACTTGTTTGCATTTCCAATAAAGTTTCTAAGACCATAAACAATTTCTACAGATTTCGGTAATTTCTCTTTGTTTGAAAATTGATCAAAATTTAAAATAAAATTTTTTTTGCTTATCTCTTTAAAAGATAAAACAATTTCATTCAAATAATCTTTCATTGTAAGGTCTTTATCTATAAAATCATCTTCTTCTACAGGATTTAAGGTTAAACGTTTCAAGATTTTATTACATCTTTCTACTTGGCTTGATAATAATTCAATATCTTTTTCTATATCTTTTTGTCCTTTAAATTGTTTGATAAGATCTTGTGTGATAATTTTGATTGTAGATAAAGGTGTCCCTAACGAATGAGCCGCAGCAGCAGCATGACCGCCTAAAGTCAAAAGTTCATGCTCTTTAGCCATCAATACCTCCATTTTTGCCAATGCTTCTCTTCTTAATCGAGATTGTTTTCCAAAAGACATTGCTAAAAAATTTAAAAAAATTAATGCAATTACTAAAGCAATGGGCATAGCATAAAAATAATACGGACTTACATGGAAATGATCGCTAATTGGAGAGGGTAAGTCTAGATGATAAAATGTTAAAAAAATAATTGTTACAATAGTAAGAAATACTAATAAGAAATTTGTTTTAAAGCTTAAATTTGAGGACGAAAAAACACTAGGTATCAACAAAAATATAGCAAATGGATTTGCAATTCCTCCGGTTAAATACAATAACGCTCCAAGCTGAAATATATCTATAACAAGAAAGATAAATGCTGATCTATCTGATAATTGTGTTTTTTGATATATATAAATTAAATATAAATTACTCAAAATTCCTATTAAAATTACTAAATTTGAAATCAAAAAATTAAAATCAAAATTTAAAAAGAAATATACAAAATAAACAGATAGTAATTGTCCAATTATACCAATCCATCTTAAATATACATAAGTCGATTTTTTAAAAAAATGATATTTTGAAGTCTCAAAAAACTTCATACTAAATATCTAGATTTTGAACATTTATAGAGTTTGCAATTATAAAATCTTTTCTCAAAGCGACATCATTGCCCATAAGTGTATGTATCAAGCTTTGATCTTTTTTAAGATCTTTTGAGTACTGAACTTGTAATAAATTTCTAGTTTTAGGATCAAGTGTTGTACTCCATAATTCTTCTGGATTCATTTCGCCTAAACCTTTGAATCTTTGAATATTCATTTTAGATTTTTCTAAATCAATTTCTTTTAAGAATTCTTTAGATCCCTTTTTAAATTTTTTAAGACTCTGATTATTTTTTAATATGTATTCTTCTAATTCTTTTTCATCCTTTATGTAAACACCCTTAGATCCCTTATTAATTTTGAACAAAGGAGGTTGTGCTAAATAAACATGACCATTCTCTATAAGTTTGTTAAAGGGTTGATTATTAAAAAATGTAAGCAACAATGCTCTAATATGTGATCCATCTACGTCTGCATCTGTCATTATAATTATTTTTCCATATCTTAAATCTTTTAAATCAATTTCTTGAGCTTTTGGATCTAAACCAAGGGCATTTATTAAAGTCACTATTTCATTAGAGGAAATCATTTTCGAAAGAGCTTTTGTCCTTTGATCAGTGCCATTTTTGTTTCCATTTTTTTTTAATTGAATATCCTCCACATAAGTATTCAATATTTTACCTCTTAAGGGTAGAACTGCTTGATTAGACCTATTTCTTCCCTGCTTTGCTGATCCTCCTGCTGAGTCACCCTCAACAATGAATAATTCAGTTCCTTCTTGCTTTCCAATTTGACAATCTGCTAATTTACCAGGTAATCCACTTAACTCTAAAGCTCCCTTTCTTCTTACATTTTCTCTAGCCTTTCTAGCAACATCTCTAGCCATTGCTGCTTGAATGATTTTCGCAAGAACAATTTTTGAAATTGCGGGATTCTGATCGAACCAAATAGACAATTTTTCATTCACTATTGTTTCAACAATCATTCTGACTTCTGAGGAAACTAGTTTATCTTTTGTTTGGGAAGAGAATTTTGGATCTGGTATTTTTGTTGATAAAACACAAGTTAAGCCCTCTTTAATATCATCACCAGAAATAGCCAATTTATTCTTTTTTAAAAGATTGTGCTCACTTGCATATTTATTTATAATTCTCGTTAGAGCGCTTCTAAATCCTAAGACGTGTGTACCTCCATCCCTTTGATAAATATTATTAGTATATGGATAAACATCCTCTGAATATCCTGCATTCCATTTGAGTGAACATTCTATTTCAATATTATTATTTTTTCCCTCTAAATAAATTGGTTTTTTAAATAAATCATTTCCATTTTTATTTTTTAATTTTTCTCTTTTTTCATCTAAAAATTCAACAAACTCTAAAATACCTCCATCAAATTTAAAATTTTGTATTTTTTCTTTTTTTTGAGAATCATCTATAAAAGTAATTTTTATTCCTTTATTAAGAAAAGCTAATTCACGCATTTTTTTTATCAAAATATTTCCGCTAAATTTTATTGAAGAAAAAATTTCTTTAGAGGGCATAAAAGTAATTTGGGTTCCTGATTCTTTAGATTTTCCTATTTCTTTAAGAGGCTTTTTTGCTTCACCATCATTAAATTCGATAAAGTATTTTTTTCCATCTCTGTTAATTTCTAGTTCTAATAATTCTGATAAAGCATTAACAACCGAGACGCCAACACCATGTAAGCCCCCTGAAACTTTATAAGAATCGTGATCAAATTTTCCACCTGCATGTAGTTGTGTCATAATTACTTCAGCAGCAGATTTTTTTTCACCTTTATGTATATCTACAGGTATACCGCGACCATCATCTTTAACTGTTATTGTGCCATTTGAATTAATTTTTACTAAAATATTTTTACAATAACCAGCTAACGCCTCATCAATAGAATTATCTACAACTTCATAAACCATGTGATGCAAACCTGTTCCATCATCTGTGTCACCTATATACATTCCAGGTCGTTTTTTAACTGCTTCAAGGCCTTTAAGAACTTTAATGGAGTCTGCTTGATATGTTTTAGTATTTGTCATTTTTAATTATTTGGAAATAAAAATTATAACATTTTTTAATTAAAAATGCTTAAATTTAATCAATTAAATAAAATCTAAAGCTCAAATTATCTTCGAAAAATAAGGTTAATTCAATGGCGGAGAGAATGGGATTCGAACCCATGAAAGAGTTTCCCCTTTACACGCTTTCCAAGCGTGCGCCTTCAACCACTCGGCCACCTCTCCTAAAAATCATAATATAAATGTTTTATATTTTTTTAGATTATAAACTAGATATTCTGGAAAAGTATTGTCTAGCTCAACTTTTTTATATTGATGACCTCTGTTAAAAAGATCAATTCTCTTATCTACTTTTGACCTTATTATTTCTACGTCTGAAAATTTTTTTTCACTAAATTCTGAGTGAGCAAATGTTTTCAATTTTAATGATATTAATTCAGGTTCCATAATATTATTGAAATGCCACCCACCGTTTTTAAATATTTCAATGCTTTTTTCCTTATCAAATCTAACAAAATTATATTTCAAATTTTTAGATCTGACTTTTTGTCTCATAAAATCAATGGAATTTAGATTTTTTCTTTTACAAACTCTAGTTCCCTCCCAGGGTGTCTCATAAGGGTTAAAAAGATTAAACTTAAAATTAAAACATTTTTGAAAAAAAATTCCATATTTTCTTTTTAATTCAAAATTTTTAAATAAATGTGGATTAGGTATTTCATCTGGATCTGAGAAAAAAATATAATCATCCTTTTCAACAAATTCATCTAAACTATTTAATAAAAACTCTCTTTGAATAGCCTGATTTTCCCATATGTCTGTTTGATTTGGAAATGGTTTATCTAAAACTACATATTTTATCTTATCTTCTTTCAAAAATTTTATATCAAAATTTAATTTTTTTTCGTTATTTCTATGATCATATTTAGATTCACAAATTACAAACTGATCAACATAATCTTTTAAAATATTAAATCTTAATTCAAACATTAAGATATTATCAAAAAAGGTAATACAATCTATTAATCTAGTATTATTCATCCACCCAATTATTTATCAATTTAGAATTTAAAAAAATTTCTTTTTTATTTATGCCAGGAAAACTGGACTCTGTTCTATTGCATCTAATGTCTTCACTTACTTTTTCTATTTCCAAAGAATATAAATTTTTAAGATTTTTAAATTCTAAAACTTTATTTATTTTTCCCTCTATTAAGGTTTTTTCTATTCCAGGGTTCCAGCTATTTTCTAATATTATTTTACCGGTTTCTCCTATAATAATTGTTTTTTTTCCTAAATCTCTATTGAAGGATACATTCATTATTGAATAAAACTTATTATCAAAATTTATTTTTGCAGAGCTGTCTATATCGATATCAGAATTTATATATTCAGTTTTAATATCAATAAGTTCGTAATTATTCACATCAATATCTTCGTAAAGTGAAGCAACCAATAAACTCATAGATGTAGTATAGCAACCCTGATCAAAGATTACTCCTCCTCCTAATTTCTTATTGAAAATTCTTTTATTAAAATCAATTTTTTTTTTAAAACCAAAAAAATTTTTTTTATTAATTAGATTTATACCAAAATAAGTTTTCATTGACAAAATTTTTCCAATTTGACCAGATTTTATCACTTTTATACTTTCAATGATTTGTGGATGGTAACGATACATATATCCTTCACCAAAAAAAATACTTTTAAAGTTTTTATTATTAAATAGTTTTTCTGCATGTGTAAGATTGATAAAAGCTGGTTTTTCTAAAAAAATATTCTTTTTTTTTTCAATAGCTTTTAATGACCATTCAAAATGAAGTGAATTAGGAAGTGCTATATAAACGACATCTATATTTTTATTATCTAATATCTTTTCATAATTATCATAAATATTTTCACTGTTAATATTAAAATTCTTCTTAAATTTTGATAATTTTTCATTTGAAGTGCTTGCAACTGCTAATAAATCTGCATTATCTACATTATTAAATGCTTTTGCAAATTCATATGCTATGTTTCCTAACCCAATAATGCCCCATTTAATTGTATGTTTCATTTAATGCTAATAATTTACAATACATGATTAAGAAAAAATTAAAATTGTATTATAGAGCCTCTATTCAAATTTTTTTTAAATATTTGTATGGGAAACTTTTAATATCGGATAAAAGTATCAAGTTTATCAAAAAAGAAAAAATAAATACTTCATCATTTAAAAAATATGATGGTAAGAAATATAATATTTACAAAGTCGACAACGCAAGAATTTTTACAGATAATAATGAAAATGTTGCAATAATTAAAAATAATTATGTTTTACCTAAAATATCTTACCAACAAATAAATGGAAAATTCGAGAGTTTAAAATACAATTCTGTTATTAAGCAAGGTACACCGTCATTTACTAAAAAAATAAAAGGAAAAATTTTTAATCTTTGTCAAGGGAATAGTGGTAATAATTACTTCCATTTTATTTTTGATATTCTTCCAAAAATTTATCTTCTAAATTCTAAAATAGATTTAAAAAAAATAAATTACTTTTATTTGTCCGACCCAAAAAAATGGCAAATAAAAATTTTGAGCGATTTAGGTATTTATAAAAATAAGTTATTGAGTAGTAAAAAATATAAACATATTTTTGCTGAAGAAATTTATTCTGTTGACCACCCCTGGTATAATTATGGTTATATTCAAAAAAATGTTAAGAAAATTCCTAATTGGATAATTTATCAAAATAGAAAACTTTTTTTAAAAAGATTTAAAGTCAGTTCTCAAAAAAAAATTTTTTTAGATCGTTCGCAATCTAATTACAATCATTGCCAAATAAAGAATTTAAGTGATATTAAAAATTTAATTCAAAAACAAAAAATAAAAACTTATAAGCCTGAATTATTATCGTTTAATAATCAAGTTAAGTTATTTAAAAGTTCTTATCTTATAATTGGTGCGCATGGTGCAGCCTTTTCAAATATAATTTTTTGTAATCCAGGAACAAAAATTGTAGAAATAATTCCAGCAGACCACCCTAATAGAAAGTGTGAGCGAATATGTAAAGTTCTTAAATTAAGATATTTCAGAATAGAGACAAAGCCTGATAATACAGATGATAATTATCCATTTAGAATAAATATAAGTAAAAAAAATTTAAAAAAAATTGAAAAAATTATTAATCTTTAGAAATTTTTAAAACACCTATAAAAGCTTCTTGGGGTATTTCGACTCTTCCGAACTGTTTGGATCTTGCTTTACCTTTTTTTTGTTTTTCTAATAATTTTCTTTTCCTGTCGGTCGCACCACCTCCATGGATTTTTGTCAAAACATCCTTTTTAAATCCTTTTATAGTTTCTCTAGCTATAATTTTCCCTCCTATTGCAGCTTGTACTGGTATCATAAAATTATGACGTGGTATTAAATTTTTCAGCTTTTCACAAACCTCTCTTCCAGTTTTCTGTGCAAAATCTTTATGTATCATCATCGCTAAAGCATCAACTGGTTCACTATTTACTAAAATGCCCAATTTAACTAAGTCTCCCTCTCTATGTTCAATAATTTCGTAATCAAAGCTAGCATACCCACTGGTCATCGATTTAAGTCGATCATTAAAATCGAAAACAACCTCGTTCAGAGGTAGCTCGTAATTTACTACAGCTCTATTTCCTGAATAACTTAAATTCTTTTGAATTCCTCTTTTATCCTGACACATTTTAATTATTGTGCCTAAATATTGGTCCGGTGTAATTATAGTAGTTTTTATCCATGGTTCTTCTATAAATTTGATAAGAGTTGGATCAGGTAAACTTGATGGATTTTGTAAATAAACAATTTTACCATTATTAAGATGAACTTTATAAACAACTCCAGGAGTAGTTGTAAGAAGATTTACATCAAATTCTCTTTCTAATCTCTCTGTTACAATTTCTAAATGAAGAAGTCCTAAAAATCCACATCTAAAACCTAATCCTAACGCTGAAGAAGTTTCTTGTTCAAATGAAAAACTTGCATCATTTAATTGAAGTTTGGCTAAACCATCTTTTAACTTTTGAAACTCTGAACTATCTACAGGAAATAAACCACAAAACACAACCGGCTTACTTGGTTTGAAACCAGGTAAAGCTTCTTTTAAAGGTTTCGATGCATCACAAATTGTATCCCCAACTTTTGTCTCAGATAAAACTTTTATTCCAGTTGTAATGAATCCAATCTCACCAGTTTTTAATTCATTAATATCTAAAGGTTTAGGTGTAAAAACTCCAACTTTCTCAACAATATATTCTTGATCAGTAGACATCATTTTAATTTTCATATGCTTTGAAAGTTTGCCATCTATTACTCTGACTAAAATTACTACACCCAAATATGTGTCGTACCAACTATCAACTAACAAACACTTTAAATCTGCTGAACTTTGTCCTTTAGGTGCAGGTAGAGTGGAAATTATTTGTTCTAAAATATCATCTATTCCTTGACCAGTTTTACCTGAGCAAGGTATTGCGTTTTCAGTTTCAATACCTATTACATCTTCAATTTGCCTCTTGGTTCTATCTAAATCCGATGCTGGTAAGTCAACTTTATTTAAAACAGGTACTATTTCATGATTTGTATCTAGAGCTTGATAAACATTTGCTAAAGTTTGAGCTTCTACACCCTGGGTGCTATCTACAATTAAAATTGAACCTTCACAAGCATATAAAGATCTACTAACTTCATAACTGAAATCAACATGTCCTGGGGTGTCTATAATATTTAATATATAATTTTTTCCATTTTTAGCTTTATAATTTAATTTTACAGTTTGAGCTTTAATTGTAATTCCTCTTTCTCTCTCAATATCCATAGAGTCTAAAACCTGAGCTTTCATCTCCCTTTCGGTTAAACCACCACAACTATGAATAATCCTATCTGCTATAGTAGATTTTCCATGATCGATATGTGCAATGATTGCAAAATTTCTTATATTATCAATTGAACTCATTTGTTTTAAGAACGAATTTTGGCGCTAATTTTATTTTCGACAGTTTTTATAATTAAATTATTAATTTTTTCTAAATCACTATCGTTTAAAGTTTTTTCAAATGATTGAATAGTAACACTTATAGCAATTGATTTTTGATTTTCAGGAATATTATCTCCCTCATAAACATCAAATACTTTAATATTTGAAATTAAATTTTTATCAATTCTAGATATTACAGTTACTAAATCTTGAACGTTTACTTTTTTATCAACAATAAATGCAAAATCTCTTTCGGATTTTTGAAAATCGGATACTGAATATTTTGTTTTTTGATCTTTTAATGGTTTTTTAGGCAATTTTAAATTATCTAAAAATATTTCGAAACCTACTAAAGACTCTGTTTTGATATCTAGTGTTTTGATAATATTTGGATGAATTTCTCCAAAATAAGCTGCTACATTATCTTTTCCCTTATTTAAAAATACTCTACCTGATTTTCCTGGATGATAATAATTAGGGCTTTGACTATCTATGTAGAACTTATCTGGGTTATAACCAGCTTCTACTAAAGTTTGTATAACATCTCTTTTAACATCAAAAACATCTAAATTTCTCTCTTTTTCAACCCATGAAAGTCTAGATTTTTTTCCAGCTGATAAACCACAAACAACTGTATTCTGATCCCCGGGTTGTGAACCATAAAATATTGGTCCTATTTCAAATATTGATAAATCTTTAATTCCTCTATCTAAGTTTTTGCTCATGTACATCGCTAAATTAGAAAAAATAGAATTTCTTAATACTCCTAACTCAGAGCTAATTGGATTAACAATTTTTATTTCTTTATTGGCCTCCTTAAAGTGATCGTTATATTTAGCATCTGTAAAAGACCAAGTTATAGCCTCTAAATACCCTTTAGATGCTACTGCTCTTTGAAGAAAGTGAAACAACTTTTGAGTTGGATTTAAAGTATTTTTTGATCTTTCTTTAATAGGATTTTCTATTTTAATCTTTTCATAACCATAAATTCTTACAAGTTCTTCAACTATATCAATTTCTTGAACAATATCTGGTCTCCAAGATGGCACTGATAATTTGAAGAATTTTTTTTCTTTTTTTAATTTAAAACCAAGTCTATCTAAAATATTTGTCATTTCTTTAGTTGGAATTTTAAAACCAGTAATTTTTTCAAATGTTTTTGGTTCAAATTTTATAATCTTATTTTTATAAGTCTCAATTTTCTGAATATCTATTTTACTAATTTCACCTCCACAAATTTCCTTTATTAAGAAAACTGCTTTATTTAATCCGTCTTCAATAGATAACTGATCAATACCTCTTTCAAATCTAAATTTAGCATCTGTATCGATATTCAATTTCTTAGCAGTTTTTCTAATTGATCTTGGATCAAAATAAGCCGACTCTAATAAAACATTGGTTGTATCTAGCTCTGTACCAGATCTTGTTCCTCCAATAATTCCTCCTAGACCTAAGACACCTTTGTTATCACTTATTACACACATTTCATCATCTAGTTTATAATTTTTATTATCTAAAGCAGTAAATTCTTCTCCTAATTTTGAATTTCTAACAATTATTCCCTTCTCAATTTTATCAGCATCGTATGCATGCAACGGACGATTAATATCAATCATGACATAATTTGTTATATCTACAATTGCAGATATTGGTTTTTGACCTATAGAAATTAATTTATTTTTTAACCATTGAGGACTTTCTGTATTTTTGACGTTAGTGATCAAACAGCTACCAAAAGACAAGCAACCTTGATTTTTTTCCTTTTTTATTTTTACTTTTAAAGTCTGTTTTTTATTAGATTGAATTTTTTTATCTTTTAATAATTTAAGGACACCAAACCCTGAGGCTGATAAATCTCTTGCTATTCCCCGAACACCAAGACAGTCTGGTCTATTTGGTGTAATTGATAAATCAATAAGATTAGAATTAGATTTAGAAAAATAACTTTTGCCAATATTTTTTGCATATTTCAAAGATGGCAATTCAGTAATTCCATTACTTTCATCTGATAAATTTAATTCAAATTCAGAACAGAGCATTCCATAAGATGTAACATCTCTGATTTTAGCAACAACAAGTTTAGTTTTATTTTTAGGGATTATTGCACCCGGTGGAGCATACACAGTAAGAAGGCCCTCTCTTGCATTTGGAGCCCCACAAACAACTTTTTTAATTTCTTTATTACCAACATCAACATCACAAACTTTAAGTCTATCTGCATTTGGATGTTTTTCTATTTTTACAATTTTTGCTACTTTAAATAAATCTAATCCCTCAGATGGGTTTTCTATACTTTCAACCTCAAGACCTATGTCTGTTAGTTTCTCAAGAAGTTTGTCTTCTTTAGCGCTTATTTTTAAATGATCTTTTAACCAATCATAAGTGATCTTCATCTACTTAAACCTCTGTAATTTGAAGGAACATCAAGTGGATCAAAACCAAAATGATTTAACCATCTGTAGTCACAATCAAAAAACGCTCTTAAATCATTAATGCCATATTTTAGCATTGTTAATCGGTCTATACCTATGCCAAAAGCATATCCTTGATATTTAGAAGGATCTACTTTTACATTTTTTAGAACATTAGGATGTACCATGCCACAGCCTAAAATTTCAAGCCACTTATCTCCTTCTCCAATAATTATTTTACCATCTTTTATTTCATAACCAATATCTACCTCAGCAGATGGTTCTGTGAATGGAAAATGACTAGGTCTGAATCTCATTTTAATTTTTTCGACTTCAAAAAATTCTTTAATGAAATAATTCAAACATCCTTTTAAATGCCCCATATTAATATTTGTGTCAATATGCAACCCTTCTACTTGATGAAACATTGGTGCATGTGTTTGGTCACTATCAGATCTATAAGTTCTTCCAGGGGCAATGATCTTAAATGGAGGTTTATCTTTTAGCATAGTTCTTATTTGAACTGGTGAAGTATGAGTTCGTAACAAAACCTCTTTGTTTTCATTTAAGTAAAATGTATCATGCATGTCTCTTGCTGGATGTGTGTCAGGTGTGTTTAAAGCAGTAAAGTTATTATATTCATTTTCAACATCAGGGCCTTCCTCAACACTAAATCCTATTTCAGAGAAAATAGATGAAATTTCATCAATAGTTTGTGAGACTGGATGAACTTTTCCCCTGACGAATGGTCTTTCAGGTAAAGTTATATCAATTTTTTCTATTTCTAATTTTTCATTTATCTTTTTTCCTTCAATCTCATTAATTTTAGAAGTTATCAAATTCTGAAGTTCGTCTTTAACTTGATTTAAATCTGATGCAAATTTTTTTCTATCAGTCTCTGGAATTAATCCTATTGTTTTAAATTTTGACGAAATTAAACCGTTTTTACCAAACAGCTGAGTTTTGATTTTATTTATTTGATCAATGCTTAAATCACTTTCAAGCTTTGATATAAACTGATCCCTAATATTTTTTATCTCTGACATATTAGTAGATTATTTACTTAAGAAATAAAAACAATAGCGAAGATTAATTTAAAGCCGATTGAGCTTTTTGTACAATTATTTTGAATGCTTCTGGGCTATCATAAGCAATTTCAGCGAGAATTTTTCTATCTATTATTATGCCACATTTTGTAAGACCATTAATAAATTTAGAATAATTTAATCCTTCAGCTCTAACTCCAGCATTGATTCTTTGAATCCACAAAGATTTAAAATCTCTTTTTTTATTTCTTCTATCTCGATATGCATACTGCATAGCCTTTTCCATAGCTTGTCGGGCAACTCTAATTGTATTTTTCCTTCTACCCCATTGTCCTTTGACAGCTTTTAAAACTTTTTTGTGTTTAGCTCTACTAGTTACACCTCTTTTTACTCGTGCCATTTTATCCTCTCAAACTGTAAGGCATATACGATTTGACAATTTTTCCATCTTGTTTTGACAGAGTAGTAGTGCCTCTTAATTTTCTAATTTGCGAATTCGTTCTTTTAATCATGCCGTGTCTTTTACCTGCTTGAGCAGTTATTACCTTTCCTCTCGCAGAAATCTTAAATCTTTTTTTTGCTGAGCTTTTTGTTTTTAGTTTAGGCATAATTCTGCGAGGTTATACAAAGAAAGATTTAAATTTACAACCCTAATTAAGGATTATAAAGGCTGTATTACCATGATCATTTGCTTTCCATCAAATTTAGGCTGCAATTCTACTTTGCCAACTTCTTTCATGTCCTCTTTTATCTTAGACATTAATTCATTCCCTAAATGTGAATGTTGTAACTCCCTACCTTTAAATCTAATTGTAAATTTTACTTTGTCTCCTTTTGAAATAAATTTTTTTGCATTTTTAACTTTAAACTCATAATCATGAGTTTCTGTGACTGGTCTCATTTTAATTTCTTTTAATAAAACGATTTTTTGTTTTTTTTTTGCAAGATTTGCTTTTTTTTGAGCATCATACTTAAATTTACCCATGTCCATTATCTTACAAACTGGAGGATTGGCGTTCGGAGCTATTTCAATAAGATCTAATCCTTCATTTTTAGCCATAGATATAGCTTGGTTAGTATTTAAGACTCCTAGATTTTCTCCATCACTTGAAATAACTTGAACTTCTGGTGATGAAATTCTATTGTTTGATCTGGGCCCTCGATCTTTAGTTCTTCTCTGAAAATAATTTTGTTTAAAGTCTGCCACTTAGTTTGAAGATGCTTTATTTAAAGCAGAAAATGTTTTTAAGAATAAATTTAGGTCCATATTTTCTTGTTTATTAGAGTCCAATCTTCTAATAGTTACTGAGTTACTGTCAACTTCTTTTTTTCCACAAATAAGCAAAAGAGGTATTTTTGCATGTGAATGGTCTCTAATTTTATAGTTTAAATTATGTTTTTTTAAATCAACAAAAGAACTAATTCCTTCATCTTTTATTTTTTTTGAAACTTGAATTGCATAATTATCAAATTCATCAGAAATAGGGATTACTACTGTTTGAAGAGGAGAAATCCAAAAAGGAAATTTGCCAGCGTAATTTTCAATTAAAATCCCAATAAATCTTTCAAGCGAACCAAATAAAGCTCTGTGTAACAATACTGGAACTTTTTTTTGACCATCTTTATCAATATATGAAGCTCCTAATCTACCTGGTAAATTAAAATCAACTTGAAGAGTACCACATTGCCAATCTCTTCCAATTGCATCTCTTAAAACAAATTCAATTTTAGGTCCATAAAATGCTCCCTCACCTTTATTTATACTATATTCTAATTTAGTTGCTTTAACTGCTTCTAATAAAGCTGTTTCAGCTTTATCCCACACGTTATCATCACCAACTCTTAAATCAGGTCTATCAGAATATTTAAGTATGACATTCTCAAAACCGAGATCTTTATAAATTTCTAAAATAAGATCCGTAACTATCAGACATTCTTTTGTAATTTGATCTTCTGTACAAAATATATGTGCATCATCCTGAGTAAAAGCCCGAACTCTTAATAAACCATGTAATGCTCCAGAAGGTTCATAGCGATGCACTTTACCAAATTCTGACATTTTTATAGGTAAGTCTTTATAGCTTTTTAGACCTTGATTGAAAACTTCTATACATCCAGGACAATTCATAGGTTTGATTGCAAATACCTTCTCATCAGGAGTTATAGAAGTATACATGTTTGCACCAAATTTTTCCCAATGACCTGACTTTTCCCATAAAGCTCTATCTAGTACTTCTGGAGTATTTATTTCTTTATAGCCAGCATTGTCTTGCTTCATTCTCATATAATCAATTAATTTTTGAAATAGTGCCCAACCTTTTTCATGCCAGAAAACAGAGCCAGGACTTTCTTCTCTAAAGTGAAATAAATCCATCTCTTTTCCTAACTTTCGATGATCTCTTTTTTCTGCTTCTTCTATTCTTTTTAAATATGCATTTAAATCTTTTAGATTTGCCCATCCTGTTCCATAAATTCTTTGAAGCATTTCATTCTTAGAGTTTCCACGCCAATAAGCTCCAGAAACTTTTGTTAGCTTAAATGCTTTGCCTATTTTTCCTGAGGATACTAAATGCGGGCCTCTACATAAATCATACCAAGTATCTCCATGATGATAAATTGAAAGTTCTTCATTATTTGGGATGCTCTCAATTATTTCAGCTTTATACTTTTCGCCAATTTTTTTAAAGTGACTTATCGCTTTTTCTCTTTTCCAAACTTCTCTCCTTGTTTTGACATCTTTATCAATTATTTCTGACATTCGTTTCTCAATTTTCTTAAGATCATCCTCTGTAAAAGGCTCTTTTCTTGCAAAATCATAATAAAATCCATTTTCTATCACAGGACCGATAGTCACTTGGGTTCCTGGGTATAGTTCTTGAACTGCCATAGCCATAATATGTGCAGTGTCATGTCTAATAACTTCTAACCCTTCAGGATCTTTAGCGGTAAAAATTTTTATCAAGCTATCTTTTTTTATGATATGGTATAAATCTTTTAACTCTCCATTCACACTTATTATTAAAGCTTGTTTAGCTAATGATTTGCTGATTTTTTCAGCAATCTCTAAACCAGTTACCTCGTTTTGAAATTTTATATTGTTTCCATCTGGTAGTGTTATTGTTGGCATTTAATTTATTAATTTTTTATATTCTGAATAAGTAGAAAAGCACATTTTTTCAACATTAAATTTGTTAATAATATTTTTTCTACCTTCAATACCAGCTATTTTCAATATCGTATCGTCTAAATTTAATACTTTTAAAATAGTCTCACTCAAAGACTTTGGGTCCCCAGACTCAAAGAGATATCCAGTTTTTCTATCAACTATAGTTTCATTGGAACCACCAATATTGCTCGCAATTATTACTTTTTCCATTGATTGAGCCTCGACTGCCACTCTCCCGAAGGCCTCTGGTTCTATAGAAGAAGATACTACAATATCAGAAATTTTATATGCTAAAGCCATATCTTTACATTGTTCTATAAATCTTACTTGCTTAGTCATTCTATGTTGTTCACTCAGTCTGATTAACTTCTTTTTGTATAAATCTCTTCCTTGTTCACTTCCAAGAATTACAGCGTAAAAAGCTTCATAACCAAGTTGTATGTTTATCAAATTTATAGCTTCTAAAAAAAGTTCTTGACCCTTCCATGAAGTTAACCTTCCTGGAAGCAATACTATTTTTTTATTTTCTTCTATTTCCCATTTTTTAATTAGTCTTTTTTCCTCTATTTCTGTTTTTGTAGTAGGATCAAAGTAATCTACATTAATGCCCCTAAAAATTACTAATAGTTTGCTTTTAGTATTTAAATAATCTGAATAATTATCCTTTATGTGTGAAAAAATAAAATTAGATCCTGCTATTATAAGGTCAGATTTAACCATGATTGAATTATATAGTCTCTTAATTTTACTATTAAAATTATAAGTACCATGAAATGTGGTTACAAACTTTCTGCCAGTAACCTTTGTAGCAAAATAACATGACCAGGCCGGAGCCCTGCTTCGAGCATGTACTATGGAAATATCATAAAATAATATTATAAAAATTAAAACAATTGAATTTAAAAAAATTAATAATGGGTTTTTACTATGAACAGGTAATTTTATTAATCTTACTTTTTCTTTATTAATAAACTTAGTTAATTCTCCACCGCTAGTAACAATAAACGACTCACAATTATTTTCTGATAAATAGTGAGCAATATCATAACAGCCTGTCTCAGCCCCTCCATACCCTAATTTAGGGATAACTTGTAAAACTTTTAAATTAAAAGACATCTGCTATGATTATACATGAATAGGTTTAACTATTAAACTCAAATGATAAAATATAAGTATTACAAAATATCAAATTCAAAAAAAATTCGATATATTTTGAATGATCAAAAAGCTAAAACTTATATCATTTTTTTGCACGGTTTCATGTCAAACCTTGAGGGTAAAAAACCAAAAGAATTTTTAAAATTTGCTGTGAAGAACAAATTTAATTTTTTAGCCTTAGAGTATTCAGGGCATGGAAAGTCTTCTGGAAAATTCACCGATGGAAATATTACTAAATGGACTATAGATACAAAACAACTTATTAAAAAAATTGTAAAAAAAAAAAATATTATCCTAATTGGTTCAAGTATGGGTTCCTGGATATCTATTTGTCTATTTAAATTTTTTAAACAACAAATTAAGGGTTTTCTAGGAATCGGATCTGCGCCTGAGTTTTTAGAAAATTTAATATGGAAAAAATTTACAAAAGATATGAAAAAAGAATTTTATAAAAAAAAGATAATTAGCTTAAAACATGGAGAATATGAGTATCCAATAACCTATCAATTGATCAAGGATGGTAGAAAAAACAAAGTTTTAAGTAAAAATATTTATTACAGACTTAAAGTCACTATGATTCATGGTGAGAAAGATGAGTCTGTTCCCGTAATTTATTCTAAAAAAATTTTAAAAATATTTAAAAAAGCAAAAAAAAAATTAGTTATTGTTAAAAAAGGTAACCATAGTCTTTCTTCAAAAAAATGGCTTAAGGTTCTAACTAAAGAATTATATTTAATTATTTAACTAACTTCTTTAATTACCTTTTTTAAGGTGATTGGATTATCCAATTTATCAAGCATTTCTTTAGGACAAACTTGAATGAAATTTTTCAATTCGTTATTAAAATCACTTAATATTTTTTTTGACAAATCTGAATTAGTTTCTTTTGCGTGCTCCTCTACTAATTTTTTTAATTGTTTTTTCCAAAATTCTGTTTCAATTTCTTGCCATATAACCGAATCTGGATTTACTTTATTAGAAAAATTTTTTGATACATCATAAACAAAAGCCATACCTCCTGTCATACCGGCTGCAAAATTATCTCCAACATTTCCAAGTATTACTACAGTTCCACCTGTCATGTATTCACAGCCATTGGAGTCACATCCTTCTATTACAGTTGAGGCCCCCGAGTTTCTCACTGCAAATCTGTCTCCAGCTAGACCAGCAGCAAAAAGTTTACCAGATGTAGCTCCGTATAGAACTGTATTCCCAATAATTGTATTTTTAGATGATACTAAGTTGCTCTCTTCTAAAAGTTTTATAGAGATTGTTGCTCCTGATAGTCCTTTACCCACATAGTCATTTGCATCCCCTTTTAAATTAAGTTTAAGTCCTTTAGAAGAAAAAGCTCCGAATGATTGTCCTGCTGAACCTTTAAAGTTTAAACTTAAGAAATTTTCATCTAATTTTTCATAACCATATTTTTTGTATAAAAAATGAGAAATTCTTGATCCTACCGCTCTATTAGTATTCTTAATTAAAAATTCTTTATCAATTTTATCTGAATTGTCTAAATATTTTTCTATTTCAGGCCATATTTCTTGATCCAAAGTTTCAGGAACTTGATTAATTTTAGCTTCATTACAATATCTTTTATTTTCACCAGGGTCTGCCTGAACAAATAATGGGTTTAAATCTAGATCGTCTAAATTAGGAGAGCCTTTACTCACTTGCATTAATAAATCTGTTCTACCAATTATTTCGTTCAAAGATTTAAATCCGAGTTCTGCTAAAATTTCTCTTACTTCGGTAGCAATAAATTTAAATAAATTTACAACTTTATCTGGAGTTCCAGTAAATTTTTCTCTTAATTTTTCATCTTGTGTACAAACTCCTACTGGACATGTATTTGAATGGCACTGCCTTACCATAATACACCCCATCGCAACTAAAGCCGTAGTCGCTACTCCATATTCTTCTGCTCCCATCATTGCAGCTATAACGACATCTCTACCTGTTTTGATACCTCCATCAGTTCGTAAAGTTACTTTATGTCTTAAATTATTCAATGTGAGAACCTGATTTACCTCTGTAAGACCCATCTCCCAAGGGATACCAACGTATTTTACACTTGTTTGAGGAGTAGCACCTGTGCCTCCATTATGCCCAGAAATCAAAATTATATCAGCTTTAGCTTTTGCAACGCCAGCAGCAATAGTTCCTACACCAGAGGAAGCTACGAGTTTAACCCCAACCCTTGCTTTTGGATTTATTTGTTTTAAATCATAAATTAATTGAGCTAAATCTTCTATAGAATAAATATCGTGGTGAGGTGGTGGGGAGATTAAAGTTACTCCTGGAGTTGAATGTCTCAACTTGGCAATTTCATTAGTAACTTTAAAGCCAGGTAATTGACCGCCTTCACCTGGTTTTGCACCTTGGGCGATTTTAATTTCGATTTCATTACAATTATTTAGATAATTAATTGTTACACCAAATCTTGCAGATGCTATTTGTTTTACTCTCGAATTTGCGCTATCACCTGTTTCCATAATCTTAAATCTTTTTTCATCTTCACCTCCCTCTCCACTACATGAAGCACCTTTAATTCTATTCATCCCTATAGCTAATGTTTCATGAGCCTCTTTTGATAACGCTCCATGAGACATACTTCCGCTTCCAAATCTTTTTAATATTTGCTCTATTGGTTCAACTTTTGAAAGATCAATAGATGGACCTAATTTTTTTTTTCTAAAATCAATCAAGTCCCTTAAATTTATTGGGGGTAAATTATATATTCCATCAACATATTTTTTATATGCTATATAAGAGTTTGAGCTTACAGCGCTTTGTAATAAATGAATTAATCTTCCTTGATACTGATGAGTTTCTCCATTTTTTCTATATCTATAAATACCTCCAATAGGTAAAACAGTTTCTGTATTTTCAAAAGCTTCTTTATGAATTTTTCTTATTTTTTTCTCAATTCCTGTTAATCCTATCCCTGAAATTTTTGACGTTACCCCTGGAAAATAATCATCTACAATAGTCCTGCTTAACCCAACTGTTTCAAAGTTACATCCACCTCTATAAGAGCTTAAAACAGAAATCCCCATTTTTGACATTATCTTTAGGAGACCAGCATTTACAGAATTTATATATCTCTCAACACATTCATCAAAATTATATTGGCCAAATAATTTTTTTTCATGCCTTTGATACAAACTATCAAAAGCCAAATAAGGATTAACTGTTGTTGCGCCAGCTCCTATTAAAGTTGCAAAGGAGTGTGTATCTAATGCTTCACCTGACTGAACATTGATTGATACATATCCTCTTAACTTTTTTTCTATCAAAAAAGTATTAATTGCACCTACACATAATAACATAGGAATTGGCATTTTTTTTGACGAAAGATCTTTATCAGTTAAAATTATTTGTGTAATACCTTGTCTTACTGCTATCTCTGCTTCTTTTTGTATTTTATTAATAGAGATAGATAAACTCTCATTTTCAGAAAAAGTGCAATTTATAAATAATGAATTTGTACCAAAAAAGTTTATAAATTTATTAAATTGTGAGTTTGATAATATGGGGCTATTCAAAACATAAATGTTTTCTTTTGTTAAAGTATCAAAATCCAAAATATTTCCTAAATTTCCAAATCTAGTTTTCAAACTCATAACCTTGTTCTCCCTTAATGAGTCAATTGGAGGATTGGTTACTTGACTAAAATTTTGTCTAAAAAAGTGATACAATGGTCTATATTTGTCTGACAAAACTGCTAAAGGTGTATCATCCCCCATAGATCCAGTTGCCTCTTTAGCGTCCTCGGCCATGGGATGTAAAATTAGTTCTAAATCTTCTAGACTTATTCCAAATGTGTGTTGCCTTCTTCTTAATTCCTCACCCTCAAAGTTATTCTTCTCATTAGAAATAGGTAATTTATCATCTAGGTCTATTATTTGTGAATGAAAATGTTTATATTCCTTTGCTAAATAATCTTTAATTTGCTCATTAGAAAATACTTTACCCTTCTCGATCCTAACACCGATAATCTCGCCAGGACCTAATCTTCCTTTAGATAAAATCTTTTTTTCATTCAATTTTATCATTCCAGTTTCTGAACCAGCAAATAATAGTTTATCTTTTGTTATTGTATACCTAAGAGGCCTTAAACCATTTCGGTCATTTGCCGCAATAACCCATTCATTATCTGTAGCAGCTATTGCTGCTGGTCCATCCCACGGTTCCATTGTACTATTTAAGAAATTAAATAATTGTTGATGACTTTTAGGTAAAGTTTTATTTTTTTTAGACCATGCATCAGGTACTAACATAAGTTTAGCTAAAGGAGCTGGTTGGCCAGATTTATTTAATAATTCAAAAACATTATCTAGTGCTGCTGAATCAGAAACTCCTTCTTGAATAACTGGTTTTAAATTTTCGATATCATCAAAAAGTGGACTGCTCATTTCTTGTTCATGAATTTTCATCCAATTTTTATTTCCTTTATAAGTATTAATTTCTCCATTATGTGCCACAGCCCTGAATGGCTGAGCTAAACTCCAACTGGGTGCTGTATTAGTTGAAAATCTTTGATGGAAAATTGCATATCTAGATATAAATCTTTTATCATTTAAATCTAAAAAAAAATCTGAAATAGCCTCTGCCAAAAACATTCCTTTATAAATGATTGATTTTGAGCTTATAGAACAAATATAGAAATCATTAAGAGAGAGATTGAAGGCTTTATTCTCAATTTTTTTTCTTGTTTCATAAATTTTTCTTTCTAGAACTTTATCAGACAAATTCTGATCATTTGATTTAAATAAAACCTGAATTATTTCAGGCATTGTTTGAAGTGCTTTATTACCTAAAACTTTTGGATTTACAGGTACTTGTCTCCATCCATAAATACTAAAATTATTTTTAGTTAATTCACTTTCTACAATTGTTTTACAACTTTCCTGTGAAGAATAGTCGTTTCTAGGCAAAAAGATCATGCCTACACATATTTCAGAATTGTCATAATTGTGTCCAGTTACTTCTATTTTTTCGATAAAAAAATCTCTTGGAATCTCTATATGAATTCCAGCACCATCTCCTGTTTTTCCATCAGCATCAACCGCACCACGATGCCAAACTGCTTTTAAGGCCTCTATACCATAATCTACTATTATTCTTGATTTTTTTCCTTCCGTTGATGCTATTAAACCCACTCCACAAGAATCATGTTCCATTTCATTCGAATAGATATAATTTTTAGATAAAAGTTCTAAATTTTTTTTGTAATTATTTATCATGCGACTTTTGAGTCTTTAATTTTAATATTTTCAAGAAAATTTTTGATCGATAAGGCCGCATCTCTACCATCTTTAATAGCCCATACAACTAGAGATGCTCCTCTAACAATATCTCCAGCAGCAAAAACGCCTCTTATACTTGTTTCGAGTGTATCAAAATTAGTTTTGATTGTTCCCCATTTGGTGACTTGTAAATCTTGTGCATCAAATAATAATGGTAAATTTTCTGGATTGAATCCTAAAGCTTTTACTACCATGTCTGCTTTAATAACAAATTCTGAATCTTTTTTAATTTCAGGTCTCCTTCTTCCAGAGTCGTCTGGTTCTCCTAATCTAATTTGATCTACTAATAGATTTTCTATTTTATTTTTACCTTTAAATTCTCTTGGGCTAGATAGCCAAACAAATTCAACACCTTCCTCCTCTGCATTTGCAACTTCTCTTGCGGATCCTGGCATGTTTTCTTTATCCCTTCTATATAGACATTTTACTGATTTAGCTTTTTGTCTAATCGATGTCCTTACGCAATCCATAGCTGTATCTCCTCCTCCAATAACAACCACATCTTTACCCTCAGCGTTTAAAGTACCATTATCAAATAAATCAACTTTATCCCCAAGTCCTTTTTTATTAGATGCAGTCAGAAATTCCATCGCAGGAAAAATATTATTTAGATCATTTCCAGGTAAATCAACTTCTCTAGATTTATAAACTCCAGTAGCAATTAAAATTGCATCATGTTTTTTTCTTAATTGTTCTAAAGTTGCATCTTTGCCAACTTCAAAATTTTGAATAAATTCAATACCACCGTCACTTAAAAGTTTTGTTCTTCTTTCAACTACATATTTTTCTAATTTAAAATTAGGAATTCCGTAAATTAACAGACCTCCAGCTCTATCATATCTATCATAAACAGTAATTTTATATCCATTTCTTCTGAGTTCCTCTGCAGCAGCTAAACCTGCAGGACCCGCTCCAATTATTCCTACACTTTGATCTTTCTCATTCATTATCTTAATAGGTTTAACCCATCCTTTATCCCAAGCAGTATCAGTAATATATTTTTCTACTGAACCGATAGTCACTGTTCCATGACCAGACTGTTCAATTACACAATTTCCTTCACACAATCTATCTTGAGGACATATTCTCCCACAAACCTCTGGCATATTATTGGTACTTTGGGATAGTTCGTATGCTTCTTTTAATCTTCCTTCTGCTGTTAACTTTAACCAATCAGGTATGTTATTACTAAGGGGACAATGAACCTGACAAAATGGAACTCCACATTGAGAACATCTACTCGATTGCTCTTGAGCTTTATGAGTAATAAATTCATCATAAATTTCATTGAAATCATCTTTTCTACTATTGACTTTTCTTTTAGGTGGAGTTTGTTGACCTATTTTCGTAAATTTTAACATTTTGTCAGTCATAAATTTTTAAATATTAATCTAAATTATACATTGTTTTTAATTGTAAAAGGATTATTTAGGACAGTATGATTGACCTTTATAATCATAAATTTCCACTAAATTCTTAAAATTTAAACTTTTGCATATCTATTATGATTAAATCGAATTGTTTGAAATGAATATTTTTTAAGTTACGAAATAAATATGATTCAAGAATTAATAGAAATTCTAATTCTATCGATAATTCAGGGTATTTCAGAATTTTTACCGATAAGCTCGTCAGCTCATTTAATATTAGTTTCGAAAGTCTACGACTTTAGTACAAGTTCTCTTTTAATAGACATTAGCTTACATCTAGGTTCATTGTTTGCAATAATTTTTTATTTTAGAAAGGACCTCTTAGATTTAAAACAAAATCGAAAACTTTTTAATTTAATAATAATTGGCTCAATTCCTTTAATTATTTTTGGGTATTTATTACATACTTCTGAACTTATATATCTTCTTAGAAATATAAAAGTCATTGCTTGGACAACTTTGTTTTTTGGTATAATTCTTTTTTTTGCAGATCAAAGAAAAATTAACAAAAATTTATCAACAAATTTAAATATAAAATCAATATTATTTATAGGGCTTTTTCAAATTCTAGCATTGATACCAGGCGTGAGTAGAGCAGGAATTACAATAACAGCAGCTAGATTTTTGAAGTTTAACCGATTCGACTCCAGTAAAATTGCATTTTTATTGGCTATTCCTGCTTTAGCAGGTGCAAGTTTTCTTGGACTTAAAGATTTATTTAAACAATCTATTGAAATAAATTCTTTGATAATTTCAGCAGTTGTTTTATCTTTTTTATTTTCGTATATGACAGTAAAGTATTTTTTAAAATACATAAATAGATTTTCGTTAAATGTCTTTATTTTGTATAGAGTAATAATTTCGTTTATTCTTTTCTACATTATATATTTTTAATAGGTTTTTTAAATAATGGTAATAATTGTGATAATAAAACTCCACTAAGTATGAAAAAGCACCCTAACAAATTATTAATATCTAATATTTGATTTAGCAAAATCCATGCTGCAACTGTAGCAAAAACACCTTCTAAAGAAAATATAATAGCAGCAGGGGCTGGTGTAATATTTTTTTGAGCATAGATCTGTAAAACAAAAGCAAGACCTCCAGATAGGATTCCTGCGTATAAAATAGAATCGATTTCCCTCAAAATTTTTTCAATGATAAATTCTTCATAAATTAATCCAGTAATAAGCGAGAACAAAGAGACAATAAATGTTTGAACTGCACCAATTGTCAATGGCAAGTTATATCTTGAAATCATGATTCCTACGAAAATGATATGTGTGCTCCAGAATAAAGCTCCAATTAATACTAAACTATCACCAAGTCTTATTCTTGCATCGTAAAAATTTGTTAAAAAGTATGCTCCTATCAAACATAAAACAACTGATGGCCATACACTCCAATGTATTGATTTTTTCCTGAATAAAAAAATTATAATTGGGACCATTGGTACATAAAAAATCGTAAAAAATGCAGCATTTGCTACATCTGTGTAAAGCAATGAAACTTGCTGCAATGCTGAACCCAGAAACAATGAAAATCCTATTAAAAATGAAAGAAACAAAAAAGGTTTCAAACCTTTTTTAAATTCCCAATTGAGTTTTTTTTGCTCAAAAAAAAGTGCTAGTGGTATAATAACTAAAAAACCTATAAAAAATCTTACTGCATTAAATGTAAAAGGACCTATCTCGTCCATACCAGTATCTTGGGCAATGAAAGTGGTTCCCCAGATAAAAGTGCAAAATAAAGCACTTAATAATGATAATGATTTTGACATAATCTAAATTAAACAGCTAACTTATAAGCAAAATTCTTGCCTAGGTTTTCCTTTAAATCCTTATTAAAACGTGCAGCTTCTGCACCATCAATTATTCTATGATCATATGATAATGAGAGAGGTAACATTGTTCGTGTAACAAATCTTCCATCTAAGTAAACTTGTTTTTTCTCTGATCTACCAACACCTAGAATAGCTACCTCAGGGTAGTTTATTATGGGTGTAAAAAAAGAACCGCCAATACCACCTAAACTTGTTACTGTCATAGAGCCACCAAAAAGTTCTTTTCTTTCAATTTTAAGATTTTTACATTGATCACTTAATTTTTTGAGCTCTAAGCTTATTAAAGATATATTCTTATTATCAACATTTCTAAGTTTTGGAACCATCAAGCCGTGAGAAGTATCTACAGCTATTCCAACATGAAAATATTTTTTAATTGTCATTTTTCCCTCATCAATCTGGTCAATAGAACAATTAAAATTTGGAAATTTTTTAAGTGATGCTGATAACGCTTTAACAATAAAAGCTAGGGGTGTAATTTTTTTTCTTTCACCTGAATAAATATCTTTTAAAGAAGTTCTAAATTCTTCTAACTCAGTTATATCTGCTTCATCATGATTTGTTACGTGAGGAATTTTTGACCAAGAGTTTATAAGATACTTCGACGATAATCTTTTAACTCTGGGAATATCTTTTAATTCTACTTCTCCAAACTCAGAGTGCAAATATTCTTGTTTTAATTTTTTTTCATTTAAATTTTCATTTTTAACAATTACACTTGATTTAGAAGATACAAATAACTTTACATCATTTTCAGTAACTCTACCTAGTCTTTCACTGCCTGAAATTTTATCAACATCTACACCCAACTCTCTTGCAAATTTCCTTACTTTTGGAGATGCAGAAGTCTTTAAATTAAAGTCTTTAATTACTTGATCATCATTATCAATTTTTTTTTCAATTTCTGGAATTTTTTTTTCAAAGTTTTTTTTAATATCTTCGCTATTGGATTCTTCTGAAATCTTTTTTTCTTCAGTAATTATATTTTCTTCAATCTCTAAGATTTTGTCACCCTCTGAAACTTTATCACCAACCCTGACATTTATTGAAATAATTGTTCCTTCATCTGTTGAGGGTATTTCTACACTAGATTTATCACTTTCAATTGTTACGAGAGGATCATTTTTTTTTATTACTTGATTTTTACTTACTAAAATTTCAACGATTTCTACATTTTTAAATTCACCAATATTTGGAACTTTAATATCTTTTTTTGGCATTTATAATTTTGTCGGCATTGGTTTTTTTGTATCAATTTTATATTTTTTAATTGCTTCTTTTGCATATCTAGAAGTTATAAGTTGCTCTTTAGCCAAAACACTCAATCCATAAGCCACAACATGTTCTTTATCAACTTCAAAAAAATTTCTTAAGTTTTTTCTAGTATCGCTGCGCCCGAAACCATCTGTTCCTAAGGAATAAAAACTCTTTTTAACATAAGGTCTAATTTGGTCTGAATTCATTCTCATATAATCAGATGCAGCTAAAATAGGTCCTTCTGTTTTATCTAGACATTCCTCTACATAAGATTTTTTAGGTTCACTTTCTGGATTCAAAAGGTTATATCTTTCTACCTCTAAACCATCTCTTCTTAATTCATTAAAGCTTGTTACGCTCCATACTTCACTGTCTATCTGGTATTCTTTTTGTAATATTTCAGCACCAGAAATCATTTCTCTTAAAATTGTTCCGGAACCTAAAAATTGAATTTTAGTTTTCTTATACTTATTAAATTCCTTTATTTTATACATCCCTTTTAAAATTCCTTCTTCACAAGACTTTTCTTTTGGCATATCAGGATGAGGATAATTTTCGTTCATTGTTGTTATGTAATAAAAAATATTTTGCTTCTCCTCATGCATTCTTTTAAGACCATCTCTAAATATAACAGCTAATTCATAATGAAAGGTTGGATCATAGGAAATACAGTTGGGGATAGTTGAAGCCAACAAATGACTGTGGCCATCTTGATGTTGTAAACCCTCTCCTGCTAAAGTTGTTCTACCAGCAGTTGCTCCTATTAAAAATCCTCTTGATTGACTGTCAGCACCAGCCCATGCAAAGTCTCCTACTCTTTGAAAACCAAACATAGAGTAAAAAAGATATATAGGAATCATTTCAATATCATGATTAGTGTAAGAAGTCCCGGCAGCAATCCATGATGACATTGCTCCTGCTTCATTAATTCCCTCTTCTAGTACTTGTCCACTTTTTTCCTCTTTATATGAACTTAATTGTGCAAAGTCCTCTGGTTCATATTTTTGTCCCTCATGAGCATATATTCCAATCTTTTGAAAAAATCCTTCCATACCAAATGTTCGAGCCTCATCTGGAATAATTGGGACTAATCTCGGTGCAACATTTTTATCTCTTAATAAGTTTGTTAACATCCTAACTAGAGCCATTGTAGTAGACATTTCTTTTTTACCAGTTGAGATTTTCATATTATCAAAAATATTTTTTGGTGGAGCTTTAATAGATTTTGCGAAAGTACTTCTTTCTGGAAGAAATCCTCCTAGTTTAAGTCTTCTCTCTTTTAAATACTTTATTTCTGCAGAATTATCGTCTGGCTTGTAATATTCAATATTTTTTACTTGTTGATCTGTTAAAGGTACATCAAATCTGTCTCTATAGTACATTAAATCATTAATATCTAATTTCTTAGTTTGATGAGTTGTATTTACGCTTTCACCACTTTTTCCCATTCCATAGCCCTTTATAGTCTTAGCAATTACAACAGTTGGGCTGCCAATATTTTTTGCGGCTTTATCGTATGCAGCAAAAACTTTATGAGGATCATGTCCTCCTCGATTAAGTCTCCAAATATCTTTATCGGAAAGACTAGAGACAAGTTCTTTAGTTTCGGGATATTTTCCAAAAAATTTTTCTCTCACGTATGCTCCGTCTCTTGCTTTCATTGCTTGATATTCTCCATCCACAGTTTCATTCATAGTTTTAACAAGGTGGCCGGTTTTATCATTTAATAGTAGTGAGTCCCAATAAGACCCCCAAATAACTTTTATAACATTCCATCCTGCTCCTCTAAATATACCTTCTAACTCTTGAATTATTTTTCCATTTCCTCTCACGGGTCCATCTAGTCTTTGTAAATTGCAATTAATCACAAAAATTAAATTATCTAGTTTTTCTCTTGCTGCTAGACCAATTGCTCCTAAAGACTCCGGTTCATCCATTTCACCATCACCTAAAAAAGCCCATACTTTTCTTCCCTCATCTTTAATTAAACCTCTATTAATTAAATATTTCATATATCTAGCTTGATAAATTGCTAGCATTGGTCCAAGTCCCATAGATACAGTTGGAAATTGCCAAAAATCTGGCATTAACCATGGATGAGGATATGAAGATAATCCACCAGATTTTACCTCTTGTCTAAAATTATCTAATTGTTTTTCATTCAATCTTCCCTCTAAATATGCTCTGGCATACATACCTGGTGCACTGTGACCTTGAAAATAAATTAGATCTCCACCAAACTTATTATTTTTTGCTCTAAAGAAATGATTAATACCAACGTCATAAAGGGTTGCAGCAGAGGCAAATGTTCCTATATGACCACCTAACTCAGGAAATTTTTTATTGGCTCTTACAACCATAGCAGCTGCGTTCCATCTTATTAATGACCTTATTCTTCTTTCAATATTCTGATCTCCAGTAGATTTTTTTTCCTCATTGACAGGAATAGTATTTATATAAGGTGTATTTTGAGTATATGGAATATTTACACCTTCCATATAAGCTTTGTTGATAAGTTCTTTTATTAAATAATGAGCTCTATGATCTCCATCTTTTTCAATAACAGCCGAAAGAGACTCTAACCACTCTTTAGTTTCAACTGGGTCAATATCACCTTTATTTACAACTTGTATAATTTCAGGTTTTTTATTACTTGAAATCTTATTTTTTACAGGTGAAATAATTTTTTGATTTTCTTTTAAAACTTTTTCAGCTTGTTGTATTAAATTCTCAGTGTCTCTAGGTATGACACTTTTATCTTTTATTTCAGAAGTTTGTGAATTAACATTTAATAACAAATGACCTTTAGAAACTTTATCACCAACCTTAACATTAATTTTTTCAATTATTCCTGATAAAGTTGAGGGTATTTCAACGCTTGATTTATCACTTTCAATAGTAACTACTGGATCATTTAATTTTAGTTTTTCCCCCACTTTTACTAAAAGTTCAATAACTTCAACATTTTCAAAATCACCTATGTCAGGAACTAATAATTTTTCACTCATTTTTTTAATCTTATACACTAAAAATAGACAATAAATTGCTATTTTCATCAAATTTTGCCCAAAATTTTGACAATCTTTGCTGAGAAAATAATTAAATGTTTAAAAGAATTATAAACTCCTTTTTAAATTATAGAGAATTACAAGATCTTGATAGCCAGTTTTGGATACAAAAAATACTTTTAGAAAAAAAATTTTTTAAAAAAAATCATTAAATTTTTTCAATACAAATTGCTATTCCCATTCCACCACCTATACACAGAGTAGCGCAACCTTTAGTTTTATTTTGCCTTAGTAACTCATAAATTAGAGTCACCAATATTCTTGTACCTGATGCACCGATCGGATGGCCTAATGCTATAGCTCCACCATTAACATTAACTTTCTGTTCATCAATATTAAGCTCTCTAATAACAGCAATGCTCTGGGCTGCAAAAGCCTCATTAATTTCAAATAAATCGACATCTTCAATTTTCCAATTGGCTTTTTTTAAAGCTATTCGAACTGCTTCTATAGGACCTAAGCCCATTAAAGATGGATCAACACCTATAGATGACCAGGAAACGATTTTAACAAGGGGACTTAATGATCTTTTATTTGCCTCTTCATCACTTGTTAAAATAACAGCTGCAGCTCCATCATTTATACCAGAAGAATTACCAGCAGTAACAGTTCCATCTTTTTTAAAAACTGTTCTTAATTTTTTTAAATCCTCAATCTTTAAATTTTTTCTTGGATGTTCATCTGAATTTAAAACAAATCCATTTAAACTTACTTTGATTAATTCATCTTTAAATTTATTTTGCTCTAAAGATAATTGAGTTTTTGCTTGAGATCTAAGGGCAAAATCATCTTGATCTTGTCTAGAGATCTTAAATTTTTCGGCAATATTTTCTGCTGTCATTCCCATATGATAGTTATTAAATGCATCAATGAGACCATCATAAATCATTGTATCTATTAGTTTGTCTTCTGATAATTTTTTTTCATTTCTATAATATAAAGCGTGGGGTGCAATTGACATATTTTCTTGCCCGCCTGAAACGATATATTTTGCCTCATTAAGTTTTATCGTTTGAAATCCTGAAATTATTGATCTTAATCCAGATCCACAAACTTGGTTAACTAAGTGTGCAGGTACTGTCTTTGGTAATCCAGCATTGATTGATGCTTGTCTAGCAGGATTTTGTCCCATTCCTGAAGTTAAAACTTGTCCTATAATTACTTCATTAATATCCTCAGCTTTTATCATTGCTCTATTAATGATTTCTCTAATAACTATTGAACCCAGTTGATCTGCCTTGATATTTTTTAATGAACCTTTGAAAGTACCAATAGGCGTTCTTCCAGCAGCAATGATTACAACTTCGTTAAATTTATTTTTCATTTTAGAATAATATTTTTCAACAAATTACACCAAAAAGTGATAATACTATAGAATTAAAATAATAATCTATCAGCACCTCTAGCTCAATTGGATAGAGCGGCTGACTACGGATCAGCAGGTTGAGGGTTCGACTCCTTCGAGGTGCACCAAAAAAGGATTTAAAATGATTAAAAAAATTTTGAAACTGTCACTTCAAAACTCAGTTATTATTTTTTTTGTATTTATTTTTATTATATTATTAATCCTGACAATTATTTTATAAAATATATGGACAGTAATTTTGAACAAATAAGTGTAAAACCAGGTTTTATGAAGCATAATGGTGGTCTTCTCTTCAGAACAATTTCTGAAAAAGAGTATGAATTTAAATCAAAGATTAATGAGAAACATCTAAATGCTTCTGGCATTACACATGGTGGATATATTGCAGCTTTAATAGATGCCGGGGCAGGAACCTCAGCATACAGATCTACAAATAATCTTCCTTGTGTAACAATTTCTCTAGATCTAAAATTTATTGGTGCATCTAAAATAAATGATGAAATTATGGGAAACGTCAAAATTTTAAAAAAAACAAAAACTCTTGTTTTTTTATTTTGTGAATTAAAATGTGAAGACAAAATTATTGCTTCAGCATCTGGAATTTGGAAAATTGTTAATATAAAAACTCAAAATCTAAAAACAAAATAATTTTATTTACGATGAGAACATTTTATTTAATGATTCGGACATGTTTTAGTCCATATTTGTTCTTAGGTACCAACTATATCTGGTAGGTTAAAAAAAAGGTATACCAAAAATAGAGATGACACAAAATAAAATTACTGCAGTTCTAGGTCCCACTAATACTGGAAAAACTCATTTGGCAATAGAAACCATGTTGTCTTTTGAAAATGGAATGATTGGCTTTCCTCTAAGATTATTGGCGAGAGAAGTTTACGATAAGGTAATTGATAGAATTGGAAAGAATAACGTTGCTCTTATTACTGGTGAAGAAAAAATTATCCCCTCTAATGCAAAGTATTTTTTATGCACAGTTGAATCTATGCCAATAGATAAGTCTTTGGACTTTGTTGCTGTAGATGAAATCCAAATGTGTGCAGACCATGAGAGAGGCCATATTTTTACTGATAGATTACTTAATATGAGAGGAAATAAACTTACCATGTTAATGGGATCTTATACTATTAAAAACATAATCTCAAAGTTAGATGGTGATATTGAGTTTGTAAATAGAAATAGATTATCAAAACTTTCATATGAAGGTTATAAAAAAATATCTAGAATAGATCGCAAAACTGCTATTATCGCATTTTCCTCTGAAGAAGTTTATGCAATTGCAGAATTAATTAGAAGACAAAAAGGTGGTGCTGCTATAGTTATGGGATCTTTAAGTCCAAAAACTAGAAACGCCCAAGTTGAATTATACCAATCAGGAGATGTTGATTTTTTAGTTGCTACAGATGCTATTGGCATGGGAATAAATATGGATTTAAACTATGTATATTTTTCTAATCTTAGAAAATTTGATGGTAAAAAACTAAGAAGACTTAATTTATCTGAAATTGGTCAAATTGCAGGAAGAGCAGGAAGATACCTAAATGATGGTAGTTTTGGTATAACAGGCGATTGCAAAGAAATTAATGCTGAGGAAGTAGAATTATTAGAAAATCATAAATTTGAGGAAATTAGAACTTTATTTTGGAGAAACTCAAATCTAAACTTTAATAATCCATATAGTTTAATAAAGTCCTTAGAAGTAAAACCACAAAAAGAATGGTTAAGAAAAATTCATGAGTGTGATGACGAAAAAGCGTTAAAATTTTTTTTAAGAGATAAAGATTTTGAAAAAATTAATTTTGAAAGTAGAAATTTAAATTTATTGTGGGAATGCTGTCAAATACCAGATTTTGTCAAAAAAACATATGGAAATCATTATGAAGTAATTGAAAATGTATTTAAATTACTTAATAGTAAAAAAGGTAAAATTACCAACGAATTTATGCAATTACAGTTAATGAAATTAGATAAATTAGAGGGAAATGTTGATTCTTTATCAAATAGAATTGCAAATGTTAGAACTTGGTCATATGTTTCTAATAAAAATAACTGGATTGAAAATCAAAATTATTGGATAGAAAAAACAAAAATATTGGAAGACAAACTTTCTGACCGACTTCATGAAGAACTTACAAAAACATTTATTGATAAAAGAGCAAGCATACTTGCAAGAGGTTTAAAACAAGATATGGAATTTAAAACTGAGATATTAGAAAATAATGAAGTAAAAATTGATGAACAGTTTATAGGAAGAATTAATGGCCTCAAACTAGAACTAGATTTAAAAAAAGGTGCTTTAGAGACAGATATTAAATCTCTCAAGAAAGCTGCTAGACAAACTATCGGGCCAGAATTAGAAAAAAGAATACAGGCTATAATAAACACTGGCTTGATTGAACTTAATAGCGATTTTAAAATTTATTGGCATAGTTTTGCAATTGCCAAACTATATCCAGGAAATGACTACCTTAGTCCCAATTTTGAGTTAATAGTAGATGATATTCTTGAACAAGATCAGAGACAAAAGTTAAGTTCATTTATAAAAAAATGGTTAAACAATAAAATCGATACTATTCTAAAAAGTTTAATTAATTTAAAAAATATTAAAGATAAACATTCCTCAATTAAAGCATTATCTTATCAGCTCTATGAAAATAACGGAGTACTTAAAAGAGACGATGTTTCTGATTATCTAAAAAATTTAGGTCAAAATGAAAGAAGAATCTTGAGAGATTTAGGTGTAAAATTTGGTAGATATCATGTTTATCTTCATAAATTAATAAAACCTGAGCCTGTGACACTCAGAACATTATTATGGAAAAATTATCATCAGAAATATTTTAAACTAGATCCTCCAACATTTGGATTAAATTTTATTGATGATAAAGATAAAAAAAATAAAAACTTTATGTTACTTTGCGGCTTCGAGAAATTTGACAATTTTTTTGTAAGAATAGATATTTTGGAAAGATTATTTATGCAAATAATAAACTCTGAAAATAAAGAAAAAAATGAAATTAAATTAATCCCTGAAATGTTAAATCTACTAGGGTGTAATAAAGATAATTTTAAAAAACTTATTCAAAAAATGAATTATAAAACTACGGAAAAAGGTGAAGATATTTTTTTCAAATATACCCCCTCAAAAAAATTTAAAAAAACCTTTAATAAAAAGACCGATAAAGAGAACCCTTTTGGTATATTAAAAAATTTAAACCTTAGATAACAAATGTTCTTTAATAAAAACAATGATGATAAGGATAAGATATCAAATTTTGTTAAAATTGCTGCATTACTAATTCACGCCGCAAAAATAGACGAGAACTATTCAAAAGAAGAGGAGAAAATTGTCGAAAAAACTTTAATCGATCTTGGTGTAAGTAAAGATAAGGTTCAAACTTTAATGATTGATGCAAAAAAAAAAGAGGAAGATGCAAATCAAATACTAGATTTTACTAGAGAAATTAAAAACCTTGATGAAAAAAATAAGATTAAAATTATAAGATCACTTTGGAGGATTATTTATTCTAATAAAGATGCTGATATATATGAAACTAATCTGATGCGACGTCTCTCTGGATTGCTTTATATTGATAGTAAAACTATGGGAGATATTAAAGAACAAATTAAAAGAGAAAATTCTTAATGACTTACATCGTAAACGACAAGTGTATTAAATGTAAATTAATGGACTGTGTCGATGTTTGTCCAGTAGATTGTTTTTATGAGGGTAAAAATATGCTTGTAATTAAACCGGATGAGTGTATAGATTGTGGCGTTTGTGAGCCTGAGTGTCCAGTTGATGCGATAAAAGCAGATACAGAACCAGGTAGCGATAAATGGTTAGAGATCAATAAAAAATATTCTGAAATCTGGCCAAACATAAGTGAAAAAAAAGATCCTCCCTCGGATCACGAAAAATATAAAAATGAGCAAAATAAGTTTGAAAAATATTTTGAAGAAAACCTTTAAAAATAAATCTCCCAAAAAAACAAAAAAAAAAGTTGCCAAAAAAAAAATACCAAAAATTAAAAAGATAATAACAAAAAAAAATAAGAAAAAAAATATTATTAAACCAAAAAAAAATCTAAAAAAACCTGAACAAACTTCTGAGATAAAAAACAATACTTTAAGAATTTCAAAAACTAATGAATTAAAACCAGAGATCAAGAAAGTAAAAAAACAAGTTTCTGAAAAGAAAGAGTATAAAGTAAAAGATTTTGTTGTTTATCCTAAACATGGAGTTGGTCAAATTACTGAATTTAAAAAAATAAATATTGGTGGGATAGACGTAGAAACTTATGTAATCAAATTTGAGAAAGATAAAGCTAATGGTATGGTTCCAATAAATAAGCAATCGCATTTAAGACCTCTATCTACAATTAACCAAGTTAATAAAAGTATTTCTATATTAAAAAGTAAACCAAAAATAAAAAGATCGATGTGGAGCAGAAGAGCTCAAGAGTACGAGTCAAAAATATCTTCAGGAAAAATTTATGAACTAGCAGAGGTAGTGAGAGATTTGAATAAAGGAGATGACCTAATGGTAGATCAATCTTATAGTGAGAGGCAATTGTTTGAGAAGGCCTACGAAAGAATTCTCTCAGAATTTCAAATCGTATTAAATTTCTCGTTAGAGGAAACACAGAAAAAACTTGATAAAGCTTTAAAAAGAAATTTAGGAGAAAATCAAAAATCTCCAGCGAATGACACTAAACCAAAAACTACTACTACCAATTTAACAACAGAAGAGCCTATCAATGAGGCTGATGAAATAGAGCCTGTTGAAGAGTAAAAAAAAACGCCTCCCAAACAAATTGTTTTGAGAAGCGTTTTTTTAAAGATAACTAAGTAACTATCTTCTTCTTCTTTTTTTAGCTTTTTTCTTTTTAGCTTTTTTCTTAGTTTTCTTTGCTGCTTTTTTTCTTCTCTTAGGCATCTTTAGCTCCCTTTTTAAGTTAAACGAATCAAATTGATTCGTTGTTAGGTTATTTTTATTTTTTTAAACAAGTTATGTCAATTCTTTAATTTAAAAAAAAATTTAATAAAAAAAATTTAATTTTTAAAATTAAAAAAAAAATTTAAAAAAAATTAAAAAAAAGTTAGTGTTTATGCGTTAAATAACAAGTTTTTTGTATTATTAATTGTAAAGTTTTTCTAATTCTTTTTTATACTCTTGAATTATTTTATATCTCTTAAGTTTTAAAGTTGGTGTTAATAAACCATTTTCAATTGTAAATTGTTTATTTATTATAATAAATTTTTTAATTTTTTCTATCTTACTTAAATTTTTATTTATTTTTTCTATTTCTTGATTAATAAATTCATTACTAATATCTTTTTCATTATCTTTTCTAGATAATAAGGCTACTAAAAATGGTTTATTGTCGCCATAAACTAAAGCCTGCTCAACAAATTCTATTTTAGTTAAATCATTTTCAATTTTAACTGGCGAAATATTATCTCCACCTGGTGTAATTAAAATATCTTTCTTTCTATCAGTAATTTTTAAGTAACCTTTATCAAAATGACCTATATCACCTGTATGTAACCATCCATCTATAATTACTTTGTTCGTTTCATTGGGCTTATTCCAATAACCTAACATAACGTTTTCACCTTTAACAAGAATTTCACCATCATCGGAAATCTTAACTTGATTACCTTTAAATGGAAGACCTACTGTTTCAATTCTAATTCTGTTAATTGGATTACAGCTAACTACAGGTGAAGTCTCCGTCAAACCATAGCCTTGAAGAGTAGGTAGTCCTATTGAATTTAAGAATACTCCAATTTTGTAATCTAAAGCTCCACCGCCGGAAACAAATGCCTTTAAAGATCCTCCAAATTGATTTTTTATTTTTTTTCTTACTAATTTTTCACATATAAAATTGACAAATTTTTCATAGAAAGAGAGCTGTTGATTTAAAAATTTTTTTTGTCCGAAATTTAAAGTTGATTTAATAAGAAATTTTTTTACACCTGTGGCTTTATTGAATGTAGATGATATTTTTTGATATAAATTTTGATAAAACCTTGGGACTGCAGTCATTATATCAGGATTACAATCATTCATATTTTTGACTAACTTATCTATGCTTTCTGCATAAAATACTTTTGCTCCTACCGCTATTTGGACAAATTGCACAGTATGCTCATATGAGTGAGACAATGGTAACCAGGTAAGAAACTTGGGTTTAAATTTAATTATTTCTTTAAGTAATTCGGTCGACCCTTCACAGTTGTTAAGTATACCTCCATGGCTCAACATTACACCTTTTGGATTTCCTTGAGTTCCAGAAGTGTAAATTATGCATGAAGTATCTTTTCTACTTAACATAATTTCATCTATTTTTTTTTCTGTATAATTATTTTCTTTAAAAATTTTTTCAATACATATTATTTCGAGTTTATCTTCTGGAATATTTTCAAAAGATATAACTAATTTAATAAAATCTTTATTGGATATTATATTTTTTATTTTTTTTAATTGAAAAATATCAGAAACAATAACTACAGTAGGTTTACAATCATTTATTATATATTCGTAGTCTCTTTCTGTATAAGTTGTGTATGCTGGAACTGTTATTCCTCCTGAAAGCATTATAGCTAAATCACTTATTAACCACTCAGGCCTATTTTCAGAAATTAATAAACAACGATCTTTACTAGAAATATTTTTTTCAATGTAATTAGATAATTTTTGAATACTATCGTAAGTATCTTTCCAACTAAATCTTAAATTTTTATCTTTTAATGATTGTAAAAACATCTCATTTTTATCTTGAGATTGATATTGTGAAAAAAATAATTCTAATAAATTGTTATGACTGTTTAATTCCATAAAAAATTGGTGGGCGAAGAGAGAATCGAACTCTCACTTCTTGCGAAACACGATTTTGAGTCGTGCGCGTCTACCAGTTCCGCCATTCGCCCTTGGTTTAAAAACATATTATTTAAATAGTATAAGAAGAAAAATTATATTAAAACCAAAAAAAATGTTTACTCAACTTTATAATAAATGCTTAAAGTTAGCAGCTAACAAATATTCAAACTATTTTCTTGGATTGGTCTCTTTCTTAGAAAGCTCTTTTTTTCCAATTCCTCCTGATGTCATGATAGCCCCTATGGTAATAGCAAAAAAAAATGAATTTTTAAAAATTTTTTTAATTGCTACTTTTTTTTCTGTTTTAGGAGGAATGTTTGGATATATTCTTGGTGCATTTTTTTTGGATTTTACCATGATTATAGTTGAATTTTACGGCTATGAAAAAAAAATTCTTGAATTAAAAAATACTTTAATTATGGGAAGTGGTTTTTATGCTTGGTTAGGTATTTTATTTTTAGCTGGATTTACCCCATTGCCTTATAAAGTATTTACGATCACAAGTGGATTAATAGGATTTAATTTTATTATTTTTATTTTAATTAGCTTTATTTCTAGAGGTCTCAGATTTTTTATAGTTTCTTATTTATCTTATAAATTTGGTGACGACTTTACAAACTTTATGAATAAGCATGGACAAAAATGGTTTACAATCATTGGTATTCTAATACTAATCATTGCATTTTTTTTTTATCTACTAATTAAATTTTATGATTAATTTAAATAACAAAACATATTTATTAATTTTATTAATTTTAAGTATAATTATTTTAATTTCGGCGTACATTATTCAATACGTATTTGGTTATCAACCATGCAATTTATGTCTTATAGAGAGAATTCCCTATGCACTTGTAATAATCATTTTGATAATAAATTATAAATTTCAAAAAAATCAGAATTTTTATATAATTTTGTTATTATTAGTTTTTTCATTTTCGATTATAATTTCTGTATATCATTTAAGTATTGAATTAGGACTGATAGAAGAATCTACTATATGTAAATCAAAAAATGTAGATTTGATAACGAAAGAAGACATTATAACATCATTTCAAGATCTAAGAGTAAGCTGCAAAGATGTAGCATTTAAAATTTTTGGTTTATCACTTACTACTTATAATATAATTATAAGTATAATAATGTTTTTAATAACAGTAAAAATTTATTTTATAAATAATGATTACAAAAAATAAAATTGAGGAATTTATAAGAGTTGATCACGCAGGTGAAAGAGGTGCAGTAAAGATTTATGAGGGGCAACTCCTAGCTTTAAATACTTTTGTAAAAGATGAAAGTTTAAAAAAAACAATAGAAGAAATGAAAGTTCATGAAAAAGAACATTGTGAATTTTTTGCGAAAGAAATTAAAAAAAGAAATATTAAACCTACTAAATTTCTTCCTTTGTGGGATTTATTAGGGGTTGGTCTAGGTTTTGGGTCAACATTATTAGGAAAAAAGGCTGCAATGTTATGCACAGCTTCAGTTGAAGAAGTAATAGATGAACATTATCAAAATCAAATAAATCAATTAGGATCTCAAGAAAAAGAACTCAAAAAAAATATAATTAAATTTAGAGAAGATGAACTCCATCATAAAGATATAGCTTACGAAAAAGGAGCTACAAAAAAAGGTTATTATTCTTTAATGGATAAAATTATCAAAACTGGATCTAAAATAGCAATTAATATCTCTGAAAAAATTTGATTGTCCTTAAGATTCCAGCTCAACATCCCAGTACAAATAATCCATCCAGCTTTTATGCAAATAATTTGGGGGGAAATGTTTGCCATTTTTATGAAGATCTTCCGTTGATGGTTGATAGGGATATTGACTTAACCTCATGTCTGAAAATTTAAGTAACTTACCACCTTTTTTAACATTACATGAAGAGCAAGCTGTAACGACATTGTCCCAGTTTGTTTCTCCTCCTTTTGACCTAGGCAATAAATGATCAAAAGTTAATTCTTCTCCACTTCCGCAATATTGACACAAAAACCGATCTCTTAAAAAAACATTAAATCTTGTAAAACTCGGTTTAGATTGAGGTACAATATAACTTTTTAATGCTATTACACTTGGGAGTTTCATTTCAAATGACGGACTTCTAATTTGTCTGTCATAATTACTAACTATTGTTACTCTATCTAGGAAAACTGACTTAACAGTATCTTGCCATGACCAAAGAGAGAGAGGATAATAACTTAGAGGTCTATAGTCTGCATTTAGAACAAGTGCAGGACATTTTTCCAAAGAAACATCTTGTACAATAAATTCATTCATCAATAAATCTTATATCAATTGAATATTGATATCAATATCATCAGGATATTAAATTTTTTTTAAAATATAATTTAAAGCTATACTTGAAGTTTCAATTGGAATATTATGTCCACAATTTTTAATTAAATGAGTTTCAATACTTACGTCTTCTCTCAATAAAAAATCTTTAGCCTCTAATAAATGTGTAGGTGAAACAATGTCGTCTTGATCACCATGTAATAATAATGTGTTTGTAGAGTTTCTTTTTCTTTTTTTTAAATCTTCAATATTTATAATCTTTCCTGAGAACCCCACAATGCTACAAAATGGTCTTTCAGAAATTAACCCAATATTTAGTGCCATCATACAGCCTTGGCTAAAGCCTGACAAAGTAATTCTACTATTATCGAGATCATATTCATTTTTTATCTCATCTAAAAACTTATTCAGTTTTTTTTCTGCTTTTAAGCTTTCTTGTAAAATATAATTTGGATCATCTTTTGTAAGATCAAACCACTGGAAGCCACTAGGATTAATAGCACAAGGCTCATGACCATTAGGACAAATAAAGATTGTGGTCGGCATATATTTCCTCCAGTTAAGTGAGAGTATACTAATATCCTTGCCATCTCCTCCATATCCATGGAGCAATAAAACAATGTGTTTTATATCATTATTTTTTTCAGGTTTTATAATGGTGCTATCAAGACAAAATGTCATAATAAATTTAATTTGTTTTTTATTTTAAAAAACACTCTACAATATAAATATGCTTTCAGGAATAATTGTTAAAGTCTTATCTATAGTGCTTTTAATAGCTGTAGGAATAGTTTTAATTTTGGGTATTGGAACTTTATTCAAGGGAGGTGAAGCAAGTAAAAAGTATTCAAATAAACTGATGCAACTAAGAGTTCTACTACAATTTTTTGCTATAATAATCTTGATAGTTTTTGCTTATTTTTTTAAAAACTAATTATAATTCTTGATCCAATTCAAAAACTCGTTATCAGTAAAATCAATTGAACCTATAACTCTGGCAAATTCTTTGCCTTCTTTATTAAATAGAATAGTTGTAGGTACTCCTCTTAAACCAAAGTCTTTGGATAAAGTTTTAGGATTATCATAATAAATTTTTAAATTTTTGATATTTAAATCATTAAAAAATTCATTTGATTTTTTTATATCGTCTCGACCAATATTTATTGGAAAAATTTTAATATTTTTAAAAGGCAGGTTATTTTTTAAAGAGTCTAGAGACGGCATTTCTTCTTTACATGGTGCACACCAGGTAGCCCAAAAATTAAGTACGACTAAATTTCCCTGAAAATCGCTTAATTTAATTATTTTATCCTTGGAGTCCCGAAAAGTGACATTATCATATGTTTTTAATTCTTTATTAACTACTAAATTTTTAATTTTTGGCACTTCATTTGCAAAGACATTAGAAATAAGCAATATAAATATTATTAAAAATCTCATATTAAATATGTATAAGTAATTATCATGGCAAAAAATAAAAACAACCAGGCAATATGGAGCACAAGAATTAAAAAAAAACAATCGAGTTTTTTTCAAAAAGTTGGTGGTTCTATAAATATTGACAAAAGATTATATAAAGAAGATATAGCGGGGTCTATCGTGCATGTCGAAATGCTATTTAGACAAAAAATTATATCCTTCAAAATTAAGAATAAAATTATTTTTGGATTAAAAAAAATAGAAAAACAAATATTAAAAAATAAATTTATTTTTAATGAAGAATATGAAGATATTCACATGAATATTGAAAAAAAACTATTTGAAATTATTGGTGAAGAAGCAGGATATATTCATACTGCCAGATCTAGAAATGATCAAGTGATTACTGATTTAAAAATTTGGATGAAATCATCAACTAAAGAAATTAATTCAAAGTTAGATCAAATAATAAAAACTATTCTAAAAATTGCCGAGAAAAATATTGAGACAGTAATGCCTGGTTTTACTCATCTTAAAAATGCCCAACCAGTTTCATTGGCTCATTACTTTCTGGCACATATTGAAATGTTCAAAAGAGATAAACAAAGATTTATCAATAATTTTAATAGTTTAAACGAGAGCCCTTTAGGTGTTGCTGCACTAACTGGTACATCTTTTAACATTGATAGAAATTATACAGCAAAAAAACTTGGTTTTGATCATCCGTCACATAATTCAATTGACACTGTCTCTGATCGAGATTTTGTCTTAGATTTTCTTTTTTGTATTTCCGTTTGCTCAATGCATATTTCTAGAGTCGCTGAGGAACTTATAATCTGGAGCTCAGATGGATTTAATATAGTTCACCTTTCAGATAAAATTGTGACAGGTTCTTCTATAATGCCTCAAAAAAAGAATCCTGACTTATTAGAATATTTAAGAGGAAAAACTGGGTCAACCTTTGGAAATTTATTTTCAATGCTTACAATTTTAAAGAGCCTGCCATTATCTTATTTTAAAGATATGCAAGATGATAAGGAAATAGTTTTTCAATCTTTTGACACAATAATTAATTGCTTAAAGATATTTGATGAAATTTTAAAGAATATTTCACCTAATAAAAAAAAGATGTTTGAACTAGCAGATTCAGGTTTTATCACTGCTACTGATTTAGCAGACTATTTAGTTAAAAATCATTCCATGTCTTTTAGAAAAGCATATGAAAAAACATCTCTCATTGTAAATTATGCTGAAAAAAAAAAGAAAAAATTAAGAGAACTTAAAATTGAAGAACTAAAAAAAATCGAGCCAAAATTAACTGAAGAAGTACTAAAAGTTTTTGATTTAAAATATTCAATTAAGTCAAAGAAATCTTATGGAGGAACATCTTTTGAAAACATTAAAAGAATGATAATGAAACATAAAAAAGAAAAATGTTAAAAAAAATATTTATATTTCTATTTATTACCATGCTGGCTACTTCATGTGGTAAAAAAGGTGATCCTATTTATCAAGAATTAAGTCAAGCTAATGAAATCAATTATTTAAAATATTCACTTTGATGATTTATAAAAAAAATAATCTTAGAATTGATGGCTTTGATGTAGGGTATTTAGGAAGAAAATATAAAACTCCAATTTATTGTTACTCATTAAAAAAAATTAATAATAATATTAGAAATTTAAAAACTTATTTTAAAAAAATAAATCCTTTGATTTGTTATGCTGTTAAAGCAAATACTAATTTAAGAATTTTAAAAGAAATAAAAAATAACAATTTAGGAGCTGATGTAGTCTCTAAAGGTGAACTAATGAAAGCTCTTAAAGCAGGAATTAAGCCTCAAAATATAGTTTTTTCAGGTGTTGGAAAAACTTCTGAGGAAATCAAATTTGCTATAAATAAAAAAATATTACTAATTAATGCAGAATCTAAAAGTGAAATTTTAGAAATAGAAAAAATAGCTAGAAGTAAAAAAAAATCTGTAAATATTGGAATAAGGCTAAATCCAAATACTGATGCAAAAACCTTAAGTCAAATATCTACTGGTAAAAAAGAAAATAAATTTGGTGTTGATCAAAAAATATTTTTACAATTAGTCGAATATTTAAAAAAATCAAAATATCTTAATTTAAAATGCTTAAGTGTTCATATTGGCAGTCAGATACTTGAATATAAGCCTTATGAAAATATGCTTAAAGTTGTAGATAGGATAATTAAAAAATCAAATTATAAATTTGAATATATTGATTTAGGTGGAGGAATGGGCATAGATTATAATCACAATAATTCAAAATTAGATTTACAAAAATACTCAAAAAACATTCAAAAATTTTTAAAAAAGAAAAGTTGTAAAATCATTTTTGAACCAGGAAGATATATCGTGGGTAACTCAGCAATTTTGATAACTAAGATTATATACATTAAAGAAGGTTATAATAAAGATTTTGTTATTTTAGACGCTGCAATGAATGATTTAATTAGACCAGCATTATATGGAGCACACCACAGGTTTTTACCATCAAAAAAAACTAAAAAGTTAGCGAAAAAAGCTTATGAATTTGTTGGCCCAATATGTGAGAGCACTGATACATTTACAGTTATAAAAAAATATCAAAAATTGAATGAGAAAGATTTTTTAGTTATTTGTGATGTTGGAGCATATGGTACTTCATTAGCCTCAAACTATAATGTTAGACCTAAACCAATTGAGATATTAATAAAGGGATCAAAAATTCAGATCATAAATAAAAGACAAAAAATATCCGAATTGATGTAACATTTAAAATAATGTTAAGAAATCTATTATTTTCACTAATTTTTTTTTCAGGAATTATAATAATCTCATTAATATTCTTGCCAACTTTATTTTTACCTAAGAAGCTTGTTTTGATTGGAGGAAAAATAATGGGTTATTGGACAGGTTTTTGTCTTCAAGTGATTTTATCAGTAAAAATAAGAATATATGGAAAAGAAAATATCATAGATAATACAGAATTTTTTATCGCTTCCTCTCACCAATCAATGTTTGAAACTTTTTATCTTCAAACAATATTTAATTCTCCAGTGTTTATATTAAAAAAAGAATTAATGTTTATACCAATTTTTGGATGGTATTTAAAAAAAATTGGCTCTATATCAATAGAGAGGAACAAGATTTCAAGAGATAACTTAAGTTTTTTCAATGATATAAAAAAAAATATTATAAATACAAAAAGACCTCTAATAATTTTTCCTCAAGGTACTAGAGTAAAACCTAATGAAAGACCTCCTTTTAAAAAGGGTGCAGCTAGAATATATGAGGAGTTAAAAATTTCTTGTCAGCCAGTTGCTATCAATTCAGGATATGTATGGCCAAAAAAAGGTTTTAAAAAATCAAATAAGGAAATCACAATTTCTATTCTTTCTCCTATAAACTATGGAGATAAAAGAAAAGATGAGTTTGTAAATTATTTAGAAAATAGAATTTATAATGAATTAGATAGAATAAGTTAAGCTTTCATAGGCATAACAACATATATACTATCAAAATCGCTAGGATCTTTTATTAAAGCTGGAGATCCCGAGTCATTTAAAAAGATCTCTATTTTTTCTCCATCTAATTGAGAAGCAACGTCAATCAAATACCTTGAATTAAAACTAATTTCTAAATCGTGATCAAATAACACATTTAAATTTTCATTTCCGTCTCCACTATTAGTATTATTTACTGAAAGGTTAAGAGAGTCCTTATTTAATGTAAATTTAACACCATCTTTTTTATCTAGTGAAACAGATGCTACTCTGTCTACAGAACCTAAAAAAATTTTTAAATCTATTTCAAGTTTTTTCTGATTATTTTTTGGAATTACTTGAATGTAGTTTGGGAACTTTCCATCAATTAGTTTTGAAATTAAAATACTGTTATTTAATTCAAATTTGATTTTTGTTTTTAAATTTGAAATTTTAACGTCACCATCATAATTGTCTAACAAAGAAACAAGTTGAAAAATTGTTTTTTTTGGAAGAATTATAGGTTCAAATATAATTTTTTCTTTAAGTCTTATTTTAGAAATTGACATTCTATGACTATCAGTTGCAACCGCTGTAAGATAATTTTTATCTTCATATTCAGTTTGATGAAGATATATTCCACTTAAATAATGTCTTGTTTCATCATTAGAAACAGAAAATTTACATTTATTTAAAAGTTTTAATAAATTTTTAGAGTTAATAGAAAACTCATTATCGTTAAAATTTTCATCCGTTAAAGGAAATTCTGATGAATTAATACAGTTTAGATTAAAAGTTGATTTATCCGACTCCAATTGTAGTTTGCTAGATTCTGATAGAGATAAATTAATCTTTTTTCCTGAAGAAAACTTTCTAACAATATCGTACATTATTGAGGATGAGGTTGTGGTTTTTCCTTCCTCTATAATTTCTATGTTTTTAATCTGATGAATAAATATTAAATCAAGGTCTGTAGCTGTAATTGTTAAATTAGATCTATTTGCATCTAATAAAACATTTGAGAGTATAGGAAGTGTACTTCTTTTTTCAATAACTCCCTGACAATAACTTAAAGCTTGCTGTAAATCTTGTTGATTAAGATTAATTTTCATTCTCTTTATTATTGTATAATATTTGATTTTTGAGCTTATTAATATTTACAACCATTTCTGGATTATTTTCTTTTAATTTTTCAATTGTTTTTACTGAGTGTATAATCGTAGTATGATCTCTATTTGAAAATTCACGTCCTATTTCAGGAAGTGATTTTGATGTTAAAATTTTAGTCAAATATATTGCTGTTTGTCTTGGCCGGACTAAATATCTAGATCTTCTAGAAGATAACATCTCATTTTTGCTAATTTTAAAAAACTTACATACAATTGTTTGAATAGAGTCAATTGTAACTTTATTTTCTGACAAATTTAAAAGGTCTTTTAGTACAACTTTTGTTTCTGCAAGATTAGGTGTCTTATTGTAAATTCTGGAGAACGATACAATTCTATTAATTGCTCCCACTATTTCTCTTACACTCACTGTGATCTCAGTGCTTATATAATCTTGAATTTCTTTAGAAATATTTATTGGATCCGAGTAAAGTTTATTTAGTTCTTCAGTTTTTTGATGAACAATTTTTTTTCTTAAATCATAATCTGGTTTTTGAATATCAATCACTAAACCTCCAGAAAATCTGGATTTTATTCTTTCTTGTATCCTAAGTAATTTATTAGGCGCTCTGTCTGCTGAAACTATAATTTGCGAACCCTTATCTAAAAGAGCATTAAATGTATGAAAAAATTCTTCCTGCATAACTTCTTTTCCATTCATAAACTGAATATCATCAATTAATAAAACATCAGTGTTTCTAAAGTAATCTTTAAAATTAACCATGTCGTTTGATTTAATTGATTTTACAAATTGGTACATAAATCTCTCTGCAGAGATAAACATTACTTTATTGTTTTTCTTTAATTCAATACCAATAGCATTTAATAAATGAGTTTTTCCCATTCCTACCCCTCCATAAATGTATAATGGATTATAGTGTGAAACATTTTCAGTTACTTTAATGGAGGCTTCATACGCTAGTTTATTACAAGAACTTGTAAAAAAATTATCAAATCTTTTGTTTGGATCAATTCGATTATATTGTAAATAGGAGTCTTTTATAAAAGATATATTTTCTCTGCTTTTAATATCTTGAACAACTTCTTTTTTATTGTCCTCTATATTCAAGTTTTTATCAGCAATTTTAAATTCTATACGAATAATTTCTTTTTTATAATTTCGAACTATCTGTAAAATTTGGTCTAAATATCTTGATGTAATCCAGTCTCTTATAAACCTGGTTGGAACAGTCAAAAGAATATAATTATTAAACTCCTCAACAAAATTAATCTTTTTTAACCAGCTCTCATATATTTCAACACCTAACTTATTTTTCATTTGTGTTTGGATGAGGACCCAATTTAGGCTCTCAATCTTAGTATTTTCTAAAGTTTTGTTGATAAAAGTGTTATTCATAATAATTTGATAAGAATCCCAGTAAGTACCAAATTAAAGTATTTGCAAGAAATAATTATTTATAACTAAAAAAAAATGTAATCTATAATTGTAAATATATTTTTAATATAAATAATATTCATTCAAGATTTTCAATCTATGCTCTTTAAATTTTTTGATTGAATTGAACCAGACCATTTATTTACTAAATCTAAATATAGAAACACTTTGATTTAAATTTGCATATAGTGCGTATCATGGTAGTTGAATCAACTTCAGGTGTTACAATTATATTAAATTTATTTTCTTTGTAATTCTAGAGACATTTCTTGATGCATTCTGCTTCTTAATAATTCCGCTTTTGACAACTTTCATAAGTTCTGAATTCAATTTAGGCAAGAATTTTAGGGCATCTTCTTTTTTTTTATCCTCAATTAGTAAATTCATCCTCTTTAAAGCATTTTTATATCTGCTTTTTCTAGCTTTATTTACAACAGTTTGCTTTGAAATTCTTCTTATTCTTTTAATTGCAGATTTTGTATTAGCCATATGCGCAGGGGTATAACTTGGGAAATTATATCGGTCAATAAAATAATTATTTAATTTTGACAAGAATTACAAAAAAAAGTTGATCTATTAGAAATTACTTTTTTTTCAATGGTACCTTTGCAGTTCATTCTTTTGCAGATTAAGCCTTCTCGATTGTAAACTTTAAAATTGTCTTGAAAACTGCCTGTACGACCACTTACGTTTTTAAAATCTTTTATACTTGAGCCGCCTTTTTTAATAGCATTTCGAAGAGTTTTTTTTGAGTTTATTATAATTTTACTACAATCTTTTTTGAATAATAATCTTATTTTTTTTGTTGGATTAATTTTACATAAAAATAATATTTCACTAGCATATATATTGCCTATTCCTGATACAAATTTTTGATCAATCAACAAATCCTTTATACTACGATTTTTATTTTTTATAAGCTTTTGAAAGTAATTTACATTAAATCTAACATCAAACGGTTCTGGCCCTAAATGTGCAAATCTTTTTTTTAATCCGTGGCTTGTTTTTATTATCTGAAAAAAGCCAAAACGTCTTGGGTCATTATATATAATTTTGAAATTATCAAAAATAATTTCTACATGATTATGTTTTTTTGGTAAAATAGGGGAGCTATAAAAACTTAAATTAGTTAAATAGTCCTTTTTTCTTCTATAAATCAAATGAATTGTGCCACTCATTCCAAGATGAATTAAACAAAACTGATTATTAATCAAGTGGATGATAATGTATTTAGAAAATCTAGTAACTTTATAAATTATTTTATTCTCAAAGAATTTTTTGAAATTATAAGGAATTTTAATTCTTAAATTCCTATTTCTAATAATTACTTTTTTGACCTTTTTTTGTCTAATTTTTTTATCTAGTGATTGTCTTACTATTTCTACTTCTGGTAATTCTGGCATTTGATACTATATTGTTCTTATAAAATTATTTATGCAACAATATCTTCAAAATAAAAAAGGACTAGTTCAAAGTGTTTTTGATCGTGTTTTTGACAAATATGATCTAATGAATGATTTTATGTCCATAGGAGTCCATCGTATCTGGAAAAAAAATTTTATCAATATGATGAACCCCTCACTAAAAAATAATCTTATTGACGTTGGTTGTGGGACTGGAGACATTGGCAAGATGTTTTTAGATAAGACAAGAATAAACTTAAAAATCACATGCGTTGATCCAAATAAAAGCATGATTATAAAAGGGAAAGAAAGATTAAAAAAATATAAAAACATTGATTGGATCGTTTCTGCGGCAGAAAAATTACCGTTTCAAAATAATACATTTGATTATTATACCATTAGCTTTGGCTTACGGAATACAATGAATATTAATAAATCTTTATCAGAGGCATATAGAGTATTAAAACCAGGTGGACGTTTTTTATGTTTAGAATTTTCAAAAATTCAGAATTCAAATTTAGATTTTATATATAAAAATTACTCAAAATTAATTCCTTTAATTGGAAATGTTGTGGTGGGAGAAAAAGAACCATATGAATATTTAATTAAAAGTATAGAAAACTTTGTAAATCAAGAAGAATTAATTTCTTTAATGAAAGATAATAGTTTTAAAAAATGTTCTTATCGTAACTTGTCTGGTGGTATTGTTGCTATTCATAGTGGTTGGAAGTATTAATGTTAAAAAAAATAATCACTCTTTTCAAGTTAGCAAGAAAAGTAGCGAAATCTGATATAATCAAGATCATATCTAAATTTCAAGAACCTCCTTTAATTATAAAAATTTTATTTAAAATTTTAGCCTTTTCTTTTTCGTTAAATAAACAAATACATGTAAGTGAGAATGAAGGTGAAAGATTGTCTATTACATTAGAGTCTATGGGTACAACTTTTATTAAACTAGGACAATTTCTTGCTACAAGACCTGACATAATTGGAGATGAATTATCAAAAAAATTAGAAAATTTACAGGATAAGTTACCTCCATTTTCTCTTTATCAAGCTAAGGAGATAATTAAAAAAGATCTCGGAGAAAATACTTTTAACTCAATTATTAATCTTAGTGATCCAGTTGCCGCCGCATCAATTGCTCAAGTTCATAGAGCACAAATTGATGATAATGGAGTAATAAAAGATGTAGCAATTAAAATTTTACGACCAAAGATAAAAAAATATTTAATGAAGAAATTGATGCAATAATGTTATTTGCTTTTTTGATTGAGTCCATAGTTAAAAAAACAAAAAGATTAAAACTTGTCGAGGTAGTGTTTTTACTTAAAGAAATAACAAATTTAGAAATGGATTTGAGATTTGAGGCTGCTGCAGCAAATGAGTATGCAGAAAATACAAAAAATGATGCGGGCTATAGAGTCCCTGAAATTTATTGGAACTTTACAAGTGAAAACGTAATGACTTTAGATTGGGTTGATGGTGTTTCAATAAGGGAAACGGAGGAACTTAAAAAAAGGAATATTGATACTGGAAAAATAGCTGAGGATATTATTCAAAATTTTTTAAGACATGCAGTAAGAGATGGATTTTTCCATGCTGATATGCATCAGGGAAATATTTTTGTTGATACAAATGGTCAAATTGTTCCAATTGATTTTGGGATAATGGGAAGATTAGACAAAATGAGTAAAAGATTTTTAGCTGAAATATTATTCGGATTTATTCAAAGAGATTACAAAAAAGTTGCAGAGGTTCACTTAATCGCAGGTTTAGTCCCTAAGGAAGTGCCGATAGATGACTTAGCTCAGGCTTTAAGATCGATTGGAGAACCAATCTTTGGTCAAACAGTGAAAGATATATCTGGTGGGAAGCTTTTGAAACAACTATTTGACGTAACAGAAAAATTTAATATGCAAACTCAGCCTCAATTATTAATGTTACAAAAAACTATGGTAGTCGTCGAAGGTGTGGCAAGAAAACTAAATCCTAATACTAACATTTGGACAACATCAAAACCAGTGTTAGAAAATTGGTTGAGAGAAACGAAAGATCCCTTTAATACAATTAGTCAAACTCTTCAAGATACTTCTGAGGCACTGAAGCGTTTACCAGAATTTCCAGAAATAATGGACAAAGCAAATCAGGCTCTTACCTATCTAGCTAGTGGACAAATTCCCCAAAACTCAAACTCTTATGCTGCTTTAAATGATAAAAAATCTGAAATGATAACGTTCAGAAACCAATCAATAATTGGAATATTAGTTGTTGTAATTTTAGGTCTATTAGTATTTTAATCCACTCGATGAAAAACTTAAAAAACAAAAAAATTTTAATTGTTATTTGTGGGGGGATTGCTGCTTACAAAAGTCTTGAAACAATTAGAATTTTAAAAAGATATGGAAGTGAAATAAAAACTATCTTAACAACAAGTGCAAAAGAATTTATAACTCCTCTATCAGTTACATCTTTATCCGGGGGTAAAGTTTACGAAGATCTTTTTAGCGTTGAAAATGAATATGAGATGGATCATATTGCTTTATCTAGATGGGCAGATTTGATTTTAGTCGAGCCAATAACAGCAAATACAATTTTAAAGCTAGCAAAAGGTTCCTCTGAAGATTTAGCCTCAACAGTTATTCTAGCATCAAATAAACCTGTTTTTTTAGTTCCAGCAATGAATGTTAGAATGTGGGAGCACCCATCAACAAAAGAAAACCTAAAGATTTTAAAAAGTTATTCATACAAAATTATTGGTCCTGAAATTGGAGAAATGGCCTGTGGAGAGTATGGAGAAGGAAAAATGACTGAACCTTTAGATATTATTAAAAGAGTAAATGACTATTTATCCAGTATTGATAAAAATAGAAAACTAAAAGCATTAGTAACCGCAGGTCCAACTAATGAGTATATTGATCCCGTAAGATTTATAACAAACAAATCCAGTGGAAAACAAGGCTATGAAATAGCTAAATCATTGTCAAGAAATGGTTATCAAACTACATTAATATCTGGGCCAACAAGCCTTAAAATAAACGAGGAAATTAATCTTATTAAAGTTGAAACTGCGGAACAGATGTTTCAAGAAACACAAAAAAATTTACCAGTTGATGTGGCTATATTCTCTGCTGCTGTCTCTGATTTTAAAGTAACCAAAAAAAGCGATGTGAAAATTAAAAAAAGAGATCAACTAAATATTAAATTAGAAAAAAATGTTGATATTTTAAATTATGTTTCTAATCATAATTCAATGAGGCCAAAATTGGTTATAGGTTTTGCAGCAGAAACTAACAATTTAGAAGATAATGCAATTAAAAAACTAAAGAGCAAAAATTGCGATATGATTATTGCTAACGATGTTTCAAAACACAACATTGGTTTTGATGCAGATTTAAATGAGGTAACTATTTTTTACAAGGACAATAAAAAAGAAAAATTATTTGCAAAAAATAAATCCTTAATATCAGATGAAATAATTGAAAGAGTAAATAATCAATTAAATTAATGGTAAAAATATTAATCAAAAAATCATCCCCAGAGGTTCAATTACCATCATATAAAACTTTGGGAGCATCTGGAATGGACTTAATTGCTTTCATTAAGTCAACTATAAAAATTAAACCAAAAACCTCACATTTAATTCCTACAGGATTATCAATAGCTTTTTCTGAAGATTACGAAGTGCAAATTAGACCGCGATCTGGTTTAGCAGCTAGAAATAATATAAGCGTATTAAATACGCCAGGAACAATAGATAGTGATTACAGAGGAGAAATTAAAGTAATAATTTATAATCATGGAAATAAAGATTTCATTATCAATAATGGAGATAGAATAGCACAAATGATATTAACACCTGTTTTAAAAATGGAATTAGAAGAAACAAGAAATTTGCCTGAAACAATTAGAGGAGAGGGTGGATTTGGTTCGACAGGTAAATGAGCTTAAGATTAGATAAAAGTCAAATTGAGAGATTTTCAAGACAAATCATCTTAAAAAATATCGGTATACTGGGACAAAAAAAAATTATGGGTTCAAAAGTACTCATAATTGGTATGGGTGGCCTTGGATGTCCAGTTGCTGAATTTTTAGCAAGGGCAGGTGTTGGATACTTAGGATTAATAGATTCTGATCATGTTGATTTATCTAATCTCCATCGTCAGAGTATTTATAATATTAGTGATTTAAAAAAATCTAA
>CABYTL010000003.1 GCA_902521805.1 uncultured Pelagibacteraceae bacterium | reverse complement strand
ATGCTATTCAATCTTTTTTCTTGACCATTTAAATCCTTTTTTTTTATCAAATTATCTGGTTCTTTTTCCAAAATTAAATGAATAATTTTGGATTTAAATTTAGGATAATCATTAACATTAAAATTAATTTTTTTTTTTTCTCCACTGTGAGTATATGTACTTTCACATACTATAAACTTATCTACAAAAGGATCTAAAATATTAAATCTTATGTCCATCATCAAATGTTCTTCAAAAAAAGTTGTGGTGTCTATAATTCTCATATGAATTGGTTTATAATTATTTAAATACGATCTTAATCTAATTATTTACTATCTCATTAATATAATCTTTTAGCCTTCTCTTTCCAAAATATTTGTAGACTTTATTTGATAAATTCATGTGAGCTAATGCTGATGCATATCTTTCACCGGGACGTTTTTTTAGAAATTTTATTTTTGATTTAAACATCTTGGCAACCTCCAATATTGAAAAGCTTTTTTTATTGGAAATAGAATAATGTCTAGACAAATTTTTTCTCCAAGCCAAAAAACAAATATTAACTGTATCATCTATATGAGTAAATCTTCTAGATTGTGATCCTGGAAGAACAACTGGTAATGGTTTTTTTTTCTTAAATGAGTCTTCAAAAATACCAATTACCGTAGCCATCTTTCCTTTTGAAATTTGACCTGGTCCATAAACATTGTAAAAATAAATTACCTCAAAGCTGAAATTAAACCATTTTTTTAAATTTTCTAACAATTCCAGATTTTTTGCTTTTGTAAATGCATAAGGTGACAAATTCTTATCATTACCTTTATTTCCTAAGGATGCAGATGTAGCAGAGTATACTAATTTAATTTTATTTTTTAAACAGAAATTAAAAACAGTACTTGTACCAATAGTATTTGAGTCTAAACACTCATTCATGTTTATAAAGCTTTGATAAATCCTTGCGAATTCTCCGAAATGAAACACCGAATGTATTTTTTTGGGTTGTTTGATAATAGTTTTAATATTTTTTGTTTCTCCCTTTAAATATTTTACTCTTACATTTTTTATATGATTTTTTTTAAATCCAGACGAGTAATTATCTAAACTGATGATATTGAATTTTGTTTTTTTTAATAAAAGTTTAATCAAATTAGATCCAACAAAACCAGCACCACCTGTAATTAAGATATTTTTTTTATCACTCATAAAATTATAATCAAATTTGATTGTTGTATAATTAGATTTTGAATATTCATTATCATTATTATTTTTTTTAAAATATGATATAGAAATATTGTTTACATGAAAGTATCAAAACTTAAATCTTTATTAATAAACATTTTTAAAAAAAAGGGGCTAAAATACATAGATGCCTCAATAAGCGCAAATGCAATAATTAATGCTGAATTAGTTGGAGCTTATGGTCATGGTTTATCAAGGTTAAAAATGTATTGTGATCGAATTTCGAAAAAATTAATTAATCCGAAACCTAGAATTAAAATTAAAAAAATTTCTCAATCAATATCTCACTTAGATGCTAATAACAGTATCGGATTTGTTGCAGCTGACATTGCTGTCAAAACTGCAATTAAAAATGCAAAAAAAACAGGTATTGGAATGGTCGCTGTAAAAAATAGTGGTCACTACGGCCTTTCTGGATATTACGCAGAACAAGCTGTTAAAAAAAATCTAGTAACTATGATCTATACAAACGCTCCACCGGCAGTAGCGCCTCATGGAGCCTTAAAAAGCTTATTTGGGACTAATCCAATTTGTTTTGGTATACCTTCGGGGTCAAAAGTCCCTTTTATTTTAGACACATCTATCTCTGTTATAAATAGAGGAAAAATTAGAGTTGCCGCAAATAATAATCAAAAAATTCCTAAAGAAGTTGCTTTAGATAAGTTTGGTAAACCTACTACAGATGCTAAAAAAGCACTCGAAGGAGTTCAGTTACCAATTGCAGGATATAGAGGTTCTGGATTAGCTTGGATGGTAGATATTTTAAGTGGTGTATTAACTGGTGCAAACCATGCGGGAAGAGTTAAGGATCCTTTTGATGATTTCTCAGGTCCTCAAAATATTGGACACCTATTTATCACATTTAAAACAAATTTATTTGTTAATAATTTTAATAATAGAATTAAGGATAACATTAAAACAATTAAAAAGTTACCAAGAATTAGAGGTGTTAAAGAAATTATGTATCCTGGTCAAAATAAATATAAAAGATTTAAAATGTACTCAAAAAAAGATATCAAAATATCAAAAATTATTAAAAAAGATTTAAAGATTCTTCTAAGTTAAAATTTATGCTTTCAAATAAAGAAATAGTTTGTCCAGTTAACCTTTTAAATGTAGCTCATAAAAAAAAAGGTGTTAAAGCAGGGATAGTAAACGCTGGTAAGCATTTGCCTATGCTGTCTGTTCAAGATGCAGTAAATGAAAATTTAATTGAGCCAATTTTTATTGGTGATGAAAAAGAAATACTAAGATGCGCAGAAGAATTAAAATGGGATATCTCAAAATATGAAATTATTAATGAGCCTGTTGAAAATAATACTGCAGCTATTGCAGCCAAATTAGCTTGTGAAAAAAAAATTAGAATTATTGTAAAAGGTCATATTCATACAGATATTTTAATGAAAGAGGTTTTAAAAAGAGAATATAATTTACTAGGAAAAACTCGATTAAGTCATATTTGGCACATGTCTATAGGCAAAGAAGATAAACCACTAATTATAACTGATGGAGCTTTGAATGTTCTGCCTAATGTAAAAACAAAAATGCATATTTTAAAAAATGTTATAAATTTCTCAAATAGAATCGGTATTAAAAGACCTAAGGTAGCTATACTTTCAGCGACTGAAGAAGTTTTAGATAGTGTTCCAAGTTCAAAAGATGCTGAAGAATTAACAAAACTTGCAAAAAAAGAAAATTTAAGTGCTGATGTATTTGGACCTCTTGCCTTCGATAATAGTATTTCAAAAAAATCTGCAGTAATTAAAGGTATTAAAAATGAAGTGGCTGGAATGGCAGACATATTATTAGTGCCAAGCGTCGAGACTGGAAATAGTCTTGTAAAAATGTTGATTTATTTTTGTGGAGCATGCGCTGCTGGTGTGGTTGTAGGTGGAAAAGTTCCTGTTGTAATTACAAGTAGATCAGATGAAGCTCAAGCAAGATTAGCCTCTATTGCTGCTGCAGTAGTTGCTTTGGATTAAGAAGTTTCCATGAAAAAAATTTTTTTTTTTTTAATAACTTTTTCTATAATTTATGGATTTGTTGTAATAGTACCAAAAATTTTCCCATTTTATTTGAACGATTTAATAAGTTACAATAGTGAAATAGATAATCAAAATGATAATAAATCCTTACTTAAAAAATGTGAAATTCAAAAAATAGATTTTATTCCAACTGGGTCGATAGCTATAGTTGGTCACGCTTACGGCTCACCATTCAATTCAGATGATGATAGTTTTATTTCATATAAAATAACAAATTTTTTAAACGATAATGCTACTCATTTATCTAAAGTAATATTTACAGGTGATTTGTTTAAAAAACCTACATTAAATAAATGGGTACAATTGAATAATATTTATAAAAATAAATTTGATATTTATATTGCTCCAGGTAATCATGATTTTTATAATCCTATTTCTAGAATATATTTCTTACTAAGTCCTTTTGGTTTTTCAAAATTTCCAAAAATAATTAATTATGAAAAAAAACAAATTATAGTTGAGGATAGTATTACAAATAGATGGGTGGTTGATAAAACAACAATTGATTTAATTAATAACTTTGATAACGATGAGATTATTGTCGCTAGACATAATGTTCCTGTAAAAGAAATAATCAACTTTTCTAATTCCAAAGAAGGTGTAAGTGATAATCTTGACTCATTTATATCCCTTCAAAATAAGATACCATCCAAAAATGTTTTATGGCTGATAGGTGATGGAGATTCTTTTGATTGTTTTTATAAAAAAAATCATAGATTTATAATAAATGGTATTTTTGATAAAATTGATGACACAATTATTATATTGTATAAAGATAAAATTTTTTCATTTTTTTTATCTAATTAATTAACATTGCAATAAAATCAAAATTGCCTTAAATAATTATCAATTTAAAGAGAAATAAAATGGCAATCACGTACTTAAAAAAATCACCCAAAACATCTTCAACTGACGATACAAAGACAATAAATATAGTTCAAGATTTATTAAAAAATATTGAAAAAACTAAAGAACAAGGATGTATTGATTTAACAAAAAAATTTGACAAATATGATGGTGAGATCGTCGTATCAGAGGAAAGAATTGAAGAAATTAAAAAAAATTTAGATCAAAAAACTAAAGATGATATTCAATTTTCTTATGAGAGGGTAAGAAAATTCGCTGAAGCACAATTAAAAAATTATGGACAAGATTTTGAGATTGAACTTTCTCCAGGATTATATGCTGGTCAAAAGTTAATACCTGTTAATACTGCTGGATGTTACATACCTGGTGGAAGATATGCACATATTGCTTCAGCAATTATGAGTGTTACAACAGCTAAAGTGGCTGGTGTAAAAAATATAATTGCCTGTAGCCCACCTAAAAAAGGTTTAGGCGCACATCCTGCAATTGTTTACACAGCAGATTTATGTGGTGCAGATAAGATATTAAATTTAGGTGGTGTACCTGGTATTGCTGCTATGACTAACGGCCTTTTTAAAAATCCACCAGCAGATATTTTAGTAGGTCCTGGAAATCAATTTGTTGCAGAGGCGAAAAGGATTTTATTTGGAAAAGTTGGCATTGACTTGTTTGCAGGTCCTACAGAGATAGCTGTAATAGCTGATGATGAAGCAGACGCAGAAATGGTTGCAGTAGATTTAGTTGGACAAGCAGAACATGGTTATAACTCTCCAGCATGGTTATATACGACAAGTAAAAGACTTGCGGAACAAATTATAAAAAGAGTTCCTGAACTAATTGCAGATTTACCAGAAATTCCAAGAATTAGTGCTGAAGCTGCTTGGAGAGACTATGGAGAGGTTGTTCTTTGTGATACGGATGAAGAAATGGCAACTATAAGTGATGAATATGCTCCTGAACATTTAGAAATTCAAACTAAAAATCTCGATTGGTTTCATAAAAGATTAAAAAACTATGGCTCAATTTTTATTGGAGAAGAAACAACAGTAGCTTATGGTGATAAGTGTTCAGGTACAAATCACATATTGCCAACTAAAGGAGCAGGTAAATATACGGGTGGGTTATTCGTAGGAAAGTTTATCAAAACATTAAGTTTTCAAAGGATGACAAAGGAGTCCAATAAATCTGTTGGAGCTGCATGTGCAAGAATCTCAAGATATGAAGGTATGGAAGCTCACGCAAGAACAGGTGATGCTAGGTTAAGAAAATATGGTTTTTCTAATTAATTGTCTGGAACAAAAATTAAACATAAACCATTATTACAAAATCTTTTTCCTGAAGTAGTTGGACCATCCTCAAAAACGTGTCCATGATGAGCACCACAATTCGCACAGTGATATTCTATACGCTTCATTCCAAAAGAATAATCTATTTTAGTCAAAAATGCCCCTGGTAATGCCTCAGAAAATGAGGGCCAACCAGTCCCACTATCAAACTTTGAAGATGAAGAAAATAATTTTGCACCGCAATTTGCACAATGATAAAATCCATTTCTTTCTTCTTTAAGTAGTTTGCTAGTGAAAGGTTTCTCTGTACCTTCATTAAACATTATATTCTTTTGGTCTTTAGAAAGATTCTTATTTATTATTTTCTTTGTTATTGCATGTAAAAAATTATAAGGAAGGAATATTAATGTTACCAAAGAAAGTCCTAGAGTTTTTAAAAACGTTCTTCTGTAAATCATAGCATCTAAAATTAATTTAAGATTTTTTCTTTGTCTTCTTTTTTTACCTGTTTTTTCTTAGAAGTTTTTTGTATCTTTTTTAAATTAATTAAGTCTGCAAATTTATGATTAACATCTCTATGGCCCGCTTCATCATCTCTAATAACTCTTACGACATCTTTTAATGTAGCATGTAGCGGCAAATTCCAATAATTTATTGCGATTTCTGGGGCTGCCTGATCTGGAATAGTTCCAGCCTCAAGTTCATTTAAGTACTCAGTATAACTGAAAACTGCTTCCTCCTCAAAATAACCAACAATTCTGTGAGCAGTTCTTTGTGAAATTAAATATATAATTGAGTAAGCTAAAATAAAAATGAATTGAGCAATCATAATTATAAATCTTTCTAAGGATGTAGGTTTTGCTATGTGCACAAATGTCATTAAATGCATTCTTTCATTTTCTGCTTCATCCAAAAGTGTTTTTATCCAACCCTTGTCATCTTGTATTTTCCTTAGAGATTTTAAATGTAATATCATTCCTCCTACCATTCCTGGTACTGCTGCTACAGTTTCAAGAACTACTGCTCTATGACCATACCTTTTTTTAAAAAAAGTATCTGCTAGAAATCTTAAAAATTTTGTAAAAGATAAAGCAACCTTGTCACTGAAGTTTCTCGGTTTAAAATGATTATTTATATCACTCATATAAAATTAAAATAATTATTAATAGTAATTTTAACATGTGCCATATTTGTCTCTAAAAAATGTTGTGAATTAAAGAAAATAAAGTGTTTCTTTGATTATATAAATTACTAAAAATGACATGAAACTAATTACTAATATATTTATATATTTCCACGTGTTTTTTCTTTTAGCATATTTTGATAAATATTTAGATAAATAACCTAAGACGAAAAAAAAGATAAAAGATGCTATAGATGCTCCAATACCAAAATAAATTTTTTCTTCTAATAAAAAATTTTTTGAAAAATTACCTAGAAAAAAAACAGTATCGGAATAAACGTGAGCATTAAGGTAGGTAAAACCAAGAGTTTTAAATATAATTTTTATTTTAGATATTTCTTTAATCTCTGTATTAAAATTTATATTAGTTTTGAAGGATCTTATTTTTGAATATACAAAATGAATTAAAAATAAAATTAGTAAAATATTTAATGTAAGTTCTACAAATAAATTAAAATACTGATGAAAAAAGTGAAATAAAAAAATTCCAAAAAAAATTAATAACAAGTCAGAAAATGAGCAAATTAAACAGACTAATAATATAAGCTGTTTTTTTAATCCTTGTTCAATAACAAATATGTTTTGAGCACCTATAACTAAAATTAAACTTAGGCCCGTTAAAAAACCTAAAATAAAAAATTCCATTATCCTTTTCTCAAAGTGACTAAAAATAATTTTCTTGGGAATTTTCCTTCTTGAAATTCATTAATATTCTCAATTAAAAATCCATCTGAAATTTCTTTTATCTTTTTTTTGGAAAAAAAATGAACGATGAAACCATCATTTTGATATAAATCTTCACCAATATGGAGTCCATTTTTGAAATCTCCATCTCCAGTATGTCTTACAGTAAAAATATTTATACCTCCGGGTTTTAAAATTCTTTTTACTTCTTTGTTTAAATTTATAATCTCTTTAGTGGTCAAAGCCATGCAATACAACATATGGGAAAAACATCCATCAAATGAATTTTCTTTGAAAGGAAATCTTTTTCGAATATCCCAGACTTTAGTGCTTATTCTCTCTGGATCTAGTTTTTTTTGGTTAATATTCTTAATTGCTTCACTGCTATAATCTAAAGCTGTTATGTTTATTAAGTCTGACTCAGTTATAAAATATTTTGTATCTCTCCCTAAACCAGATCCCAGTTCAAGTAAATTAATTTTATTTTTTTTTGAAAGAGTATCATTTTTTTTTTTGAAAACGCTTAATGCATATTTTGCTGCTATGCTAGGCTCTTGGCCAAACATCTCAGTATTGTTTTTAAAACTTTCTTCCCAATACTGAGACTGTCGATCAAGGTCTTTCTTATTCAACTTAATTTGACGGATCAGGAACTTTTCTTAAGTAGGGCTTAACTGTTTCCCATCCATCAGGGTATATTTTTTTTGCTTCTTCATTAGTAACCTTTGGAACAATTATTACTTTTTCTCCAGGTTTCCAATCTGCTGGTGTAGCAATTTTATGCTTTATAGTTCTTTGCATCGAGTCAATTGCTCTTAAAATTTCATGAAAATTTCTACCTGTTGTCATCGGATATGTTAGAAATAAACCAATTCTTTTATCTGGTCTAATTACATAAACTGTTCGAACCGTTTCATTATCTACGGCAGTTCTTCCCCCAGATGTTACTCCAGCATCAGCCTCTAGCATATTATACAATTTTGCTACAGATAAATCTTCATCAGCAACTATTGGATATTCTGGTTTCATACCACAAACATCAGTGATATCATCTAACCACTTAATATGATCATCCACCGGATCTACACTTAAACCTATTACTTTAACATTTCTTTTATCAAACTCTGGTTTCATTTTAGCTAAAGCTCCAAGTTCAGTCGTACATACAGGTGTAAAGTCTTTTGGATGTGAAAATAAGACACCCCAGCTATCACCAAGCCACTCATGAAAAGAAATTTCTCCTTGTTGAGTTTTTGCTTTAAAATCTGGCGCAACACTATTTATTTTTAAAGTCATTTAACCTCCTATTTTATATTAAAATTATATGCAAGATTGATTTGCTATGCAAACTTTTGTAATATTATTGAAATCATATGATTTTTGAACAGCTTTTTGATGAAAAATCTTCAACCTATACTTACTTAATTGCAAGTGACAAAGGTAGAGAAGCTCTGATAATTGACCCAGTTTTAGATAATATAAATATATACACTAGTTTGTTGAATTCTTTAAATTTAAAACTTGTTAAAGTTATAGATACTCATATTCATGCTGATCATATTACAGCACTTAATGAATTAAATAAGAGAACTAATTGTACAAGAGTAATGGGAGAAAAATCAAAATCTGAAGTAATTGATTTAAAGATCAAAGAAGATGAAATTATCAAAATTGATGGAATAAATTTAAAAGCTGTATACACGCCGGGTCATACAGACTGCTCTTATAGTTTTTTAATGAGAGATAGAATATTTACAGGAGATACTTTATTAATTAATGGGACAGGTAGAACTGACTTTCAAAATGGAGATCCTTTTCAGTCTTACGACTCTATTTTTAATAAAATATTAAAACTTCCAAAAGAAACACTAGTATTCCCAGCTCACGATTATAACGGAAAAAAATATTCAACTGTTGAAAATGAAAAAATGAATAATCCTAGACTTCAAGTTTCATCAGCAAATGAATATGCTGAAATAATGAATAATTTAAATCTTGCTAATCCAAAAATGATGGATATAGCTGTACCAGCAAATGTCAAAGGAGTGACATTAGACCAAATAGATTAGGTTTAAATTTTCAAAAAAATTACTATATAAAACCTCATGAACGAATACTTGCAATCAATAATAGATAGAGATCCTGCAGCAAAAACAAAAATAAGTTTAATTTTAACTTACCCGGGAGTTAAAGCTGTATTTTTTCACAAAATTGCAAATTTTTTTGCCACAGCAAAGTTTGATTTAGTTGCAAGAATTATTTCTCAATTTTCAAGATTTTTAACAGGTATAGAAATTCATCCAAAAGCAAAAATTGGAAAAAATTTATTTATTGATCATGGAATGGGAGTAGTAATTGGTGAAACTTCTGAAATAGGTGACAACGTAACAATTTATCATATGGTTACTTTGGGTGGAATTTCTCCAAGTATAGATTCTGACAATCAAAGACAAATCAAAAGACATCCTACATTAATGGATAATGTCGTTATAGGGTCAGGCGCTCAAATATTAGGACCTATTGTAATTAGCAAAAATGCAAAAGTAGGTGCTAACGCGGTTGTTACAAAAAATGTTCCTGAAAATGCAGTCATGATTGGAATACCGGCTAGAAATGTTGGAACAACTACAGGTGAATTTAAACCATACGCTGTTACTGAAAATATAGATGAAAAATAATCAAGAAGATTTTATTTCTGGTATCGGAAATACTCCCCTTATTAAATTAAGGGCTGCATCTGAAATAACTGGGTGTAATATCTATGGTAAAGCAGAATTTCTTAATCCTGGTGGATCAGTTAAAGATAGAGCAGCTGCAGCTTTGATTAAAGATGCACAAGAGAAAAAATTAATTTCTAAAGGTGGAATTATTGTTGAAGGCACTGCTGGAAATACAGGTATAGGATTGGGTCTTTTAGGCAATTCTCTGGGTTATAAAACAATTATTGTTATGAATGATAATCAAACACAAGAAAAAAAAGATACTTTGAGAAATCTTGGTGCAGAATTAAAACTGGTACCAGCAAAACCTTACAAAGATGAAAACAATTTTGTTAAAGTCGCAGCACGACTTGCTGATGAGTTAAGGCCTAAAAATAATAATGGTGTTGTTTGGGCTAATCAATTTGATAATACAGCAAATGCTAAAGGTCATTATGATGGAACCGGTAAAGAAATTTGGCAACAAACTGAAGGTAAAGTTGATGGATTTATATGTTCATCAGGAACAGGTGGAACCATTTCTGGAGTAAGTAATGCGTTAAAAGAAAAAAATAAGAATATAAAGATTTATTTATCAGATCCTAAGGGTTCTTCTCTTTATAATTATATTAAAAGTGGAGAATTAAAATCTGAGGGAAATTCAATTACTGAGGGGATTGGCTCAAGTAGAATTACTAAAAATTTTGAAAATGCTAAAATTGACGGTGCTTACTCTATAGATGATCATGAGGCTCTGCCTATTCTTTATGATTTAATTCAAAATGAGGGTTTAAGCTTAGGAACAAGTTGTGGAATTAATATAGCGGGAGCTATTAGACTTGGAAAAGAATTGGGCCCAGGAAAAACTATTGTTACAATCCTTTGTGATAGATCAGATAAATACAACTCTAAGATGTTTAATAAATCTTTTTTAGAAGAAAAAAAGCTTCCTATTCCTAGTTGGCTATAATATCGCATACCAGCTATGTAACAAAACAGTTACATTTTTAGACTAATATTAATTAATTTAGAATAATCAACATTGGAGAATTATGAAAAAAATTATTTTATTTTTATCCATTTTTATTTTCACTTCTGCTAATGCAGATATAAGTAAAAGTGACAGATCCAAAGCTATGGATTGTATCGGAATTTATATGGCTAACTACTTTCTGCCATCAGGTGAAGAATTTGAGTATGGGATGAAAGAAAAATCTATTTCAACTGTAAAAGTTCTAAAAACATATGCTTTGGAAATAGGCATACCAGAAAAAGAATGGGATGATGAAGTGAATAAGGCGGTAGATAAACATTATGGTTCAAAATACGACAAAGCTAAAACTGATAAATGTCATTCATTTGTTGAAGCTTTAGTCCCTAATGGAGCTGAAAGAGTAAAAAAAGTAGTTCAAACATTGTATTAATTAGAAAGGCAAAAAATGAAAAAACTTATAATAGCATTAACTTTTACAATCATTTCAACTATAGCTTTTGCTAACTCAGGTAAATTTAATGCAAGTGGAATGGGATCTTGGGAAATGAATATTATGAACGCTGGTAATGGTAATATGGCAATTACTTATGATGGAAATGCTGGGCTAGCAGATAAAGACCCTAATAGTATATTTGATAAGTCTACAATGAATTGTGTTGGAGGACTTACGTTAGTAAGTGGAAAATTTGATGATGAAACAGGTATGTGTACTTTTTATTTAGCTGATGGTGAAAAAGTTTTCATGAATTACAAAGGTAAAGGCACTGGTGGTCAAGGAGGATCTGGAACTTTTATAATTATTGGAGGAACTGGAAAATATGAAAAAATTTCAGGAACTGGTTTTTCTAGTAGACAGAATCTTAAAGGCAAAGACGGATTTGCTCACTCAATGAATCAAATGAGTGGTGAGTACACATATTAAATTAATTAATGAAAGGAGAAATAATGGAAAAAGAAATGTTAGCTATTTTAAGCTTTAAAGAAGGTAAATTTGATACTTTCATGGGTTGGATGGCATCTGAGGAAGGAATGGGTGTTAGAAAAAGCGTAGCTTATCCAGAAAAAACTATACCAGGTATTAAACCTGACAAAAGTGGCGTCATGTTTAAAGTTTCAGTTCACAATGAAGAAGGTATGAAAGAATTTGTTGCTGGAAAAAATCCGGTTGCAAAAGCAATTTATGAAGAATGTGTAGCAAGTGTTCATCTTTATGAATTATCCAAAGTAAATGTTTAATAAAGGAGAACAAATATGAAAAACTATATAGTAACGCACACTTTTAAATCAAAAGAAGCAAAAGCTAAAATGATAGAAGTTACTGGCACAATGTCGATGGAAGACATGACCAAAGCAATGACAAGTGAAAATGCAAAATGTCAGATGAGCTGGAACACACCAGGTGATAACTTAACAATGTTTTGTTGGTGGAAAGGTACTGATCCTGATGCAATTAATAAACAATTAGAATCTATGAATGATTTCTATGAACCTCATAAATTTGTTGAGTGTACAGATGATATTATAGATTTTAATGCTAAATAAAAAAAAGGATTAACAGTGAAAGTAATTTATACAAGAACAATGAGAGTAAAAGATGATGGCCTAGGAAAAGCTATGGAAATTGGTAAAGGTTTAGCAGCAGTTAGAAAAAAACATTATCCTAATCATGATGTTTATTTTTCTTTTCAAATGGGTGGAGATCCAAGAACAATTAGAGAGACTGTAATTGGATCTATGTTTGAAGGCGATAATGAGGCTGACGCTAAAATGTCTGCAGATCCTGAATTTATAAAACTTTTAGAGCAATTAAAAGAAGTTGCAATAGAAGGTACTATTGAAGATGAGATAAGACCAATATTTAGTTAATGTGAGGACTTCTTAATATGATAGAAAAATTTAATGGAATAATTTATTTAGCTATATTTCTAATACACTTTATAGGCTTTGCTTATTATGGATTTAGATGTGTGTTTCAAACACAGTCTTTTTTAAATCAATATGGTATGCATGATACAGGTGCTGGTATCGTTAGATTTTTTGGCTCGATATTTATTGGTTCAACTGTAATGGCAATTTACGTGGGATTTATTAGACCTAACGGATTAGAGGCAACTTGGGCATTCTTTATTCTTATATTTTTACAAAACTTATCGGCGTTTATAGTTGGTTTTTATAGTACTAAAATAAATAAACTTGGACATACTGATAAAACTTCAGATGAAGCAATTTATGCACCTTTATTTTTAACCATTCTAAGTGCTGTACTTTGTTATGGTTTAGCTGATAAAATCTACATTTAATTTTAAAGGAGGAATAATGGCTGGAGTAGTGGTTAAAAGCTTCGATAAAGCTGACGAAGTTAATAACAATTTTAATAATGCAAAAATTGAAGCTGTAAAAGTAGGTGATCAAAGAGTAATGAAACTTACATTACAACCAGGTTGGCAATGGTCAAAAGATGTAAAACCAAAAGTTGGGGGTGACAGCTGTCAAGCAAAACACCTTGGAGTAATTGTTTCTGGGGCAGTTTGTGCAAAACATAATGACGGCACTGAACTTACTTATAGAGCTGGAAATGCATATTCAATAGAACCAGGTCATGATGGATGGGTTGTTGGGGACGAACCTGCAATTGTTTACGAATTTAATGGTATGTGGGGAGAGTAATCCTTCATGTCAGGATTTGCAATTTTCAATATAGAAGTAAAAAAACCAGAGGAATACAAAGAATATATTGAGAAAGTAAAACCAGTAGCAGAAAAATTTGGAGGAGATTATATAATTCGAGGTGGTGAAACTAAAGTAGTGGAGGGAAAATGGACTTACCCCAGAACGGTTGTTATTAAATTTCCAAGCTACGAAAAGGCTTTGGAATGGTATAACTCAGAAGAATATAGACCAATAAAACAAATCCGTTTAGATAACTCAACAAGTAACGGTATAATAATTAAAGGAGTATAAGATGTCAATTTTACAAAAATACACAGATGCAATAAATAATAAAGACGAAGCTGCTATGAATGAAATTTTGCACGATGATTTTAAATTTACTATGCATAAATCTGGAAATTCTTTAGGAAAATCTGATGTGATTAAATGGGCAATGAGTGGAGATATAAATCAAGATAAAACAAGAGTAGTTTATGAAAATAATGAGGTTGGGGTACAACACTCTTTTGTAACTTTTAAAGATGGAAATGTTGAGGCTGTTATGTCAGTTTATAAGTACAGAGATGGAAAAATTATTAGTCTAGAAACTGGCGCTACACCAATGCCTAAATAAGTGAAAAAGTTAATATATATTCTTATATATTTTGTTTTCTCAAATATTTTATATGCTGATAATAGTCAGCAGAATAAAATTAATGACTTACTTGATCAATTAAAAAAATCTAGAAATTATGAAAAATCAATTGAAATTGAGACTAAAATCTGGAGTCTTTGGACAACTCATCCTACAAATGAAAGTTTGACCAATCTTTTAGCAGATGGATCTTTTTCTATGTCACAAAATAATCTAGAAACTGCTTATGAAATATTTTCTAAAACAATTGAGTTAGACCCTAATTGGGCTGAAGCATGGAATAAAAGAGCTACTGTTCTTTATTTAATGGGAAAATATAAATTGTCTCAAAAAGATATAAATAAGGTTCTTAAACTAGAAGATAGACATTTTGGTGCTTTATCAGGTCAAGCTTTAGTGCAAACTGCGTTAAAAAATTATCAAAAAGCAATAGATAGTTATATTGAAGTCCATAAAGTACATCCAAATATGAGATCACCATTAATCATGATTGAGAAATTACAGTTACAAATCAAAAAAGAAAGTATATGAAAAATATAGATTTCTATTTTTCAATAGGTAGTACCTACACTTATTTATCAGTTACAAGAATTAATGATGTTGAAAAAAAACATGGGGTTAAATTCAATTGGAAACCTTTTAGTGTTAGAGCAATAATGAAAGAAATGAATAACATTCCATTTCCAAAAGATAAAATAAATAAAGTTAATTATATGTGGCGCGATATTGAAAGACGTGCTGAAGGGTATGGTTTTTTTGCTAAAACACCTGTCCCCTACCCATTATCCGATTTTGATTTAGCTAATCAAATTGCAATATTGGGATTAGAAATGGGATGGGGTATAGATTATATCAGGTTAACATATAAGAAATGGTTTCAAGAAGGTAAAGAACCAGCAATTGATCCTAGTATTTCAGAAATATGTAAAGAATTAAAACTTAACAAAGATAAAATAATATCCGAAGCTAAATCAAGTAAAATTGAAAGTGAATACCAAAAAAATACCGAATTAGCTCGAAATAATAAAATTTTCGGCAGTCCTTCATTTGTAGTAAGAAATGAGATTTTTTGGGGTGATGACAGAATGGAAGATGCCATTAGGTGGTTTAAAAAATGATTTTTACAAAAAAATACTCAAATCTTTTGTTCATTTTAATAATGGGGTTTGGTATGAGCTTAATTATGACTTTAATTATCACATTTATTAATACAGGTTTTGATAGTAATTATATTAATAGATTTTTAAAAGCATGGTCTGCAAGTTTACCAATAGCAATAATTGCAGCACTTATATTAGGACCACCAATTAAAAAATTAGTAGATAAAATTACCGAATAATAATAATCTTTTAATGTGAGTAATATAATTGCCTACTCTGCCCTTTTATTTGCTGTAATTTTAGGAACAGCAGCTAATAGTTTTGCAAAAGGCTCTAACGGATTTACTATTTTATTACCAAGTATATTTACGGCTATAACAATAGTTTGTTGTATGTATGCTTTATCAGTTGTTATGAGATCAATACCAGTGGGTATTACTTATGCATCATTTGCGGGATTATGTATAATCGCTACATCACTAGTTGGAATATATAAATTTAATCAAATTCCTGATATCAATACTATTATTGGTCTTATTCTAATAATATCAGGAGTATTAATAGTTAATCTCTTGGGAAAAATAAATTAAAAGATTTCTAAATAATGCTGAGAATATTTTTAAAAAAAAAAAATGAAATTTTGAGAAAAATTTTTTTTAACAAAACAACACTTAAGTTTTTTAATCACAAATATACATCTTATTATATTAAAAATGATTATAATCATTTATCTAAAATCTGCCAAAAATATATTGCAAATAAAGGATATAATATTTCACAACTAAAAAATTCCAATTTTAAATTAGAATTTTTTCAAAACTACTCAGATTATTATTTTGAAATATTCCATCAAAATAGAGATAATATAAGAAATGTTTTAGAGCTGGGGATCGGAAGCGTAGATAAGGATAATCAATATAATATGAACATGTTGGGAAAAAAATATAAACCAGGAGCATCTCTTAGAGTTTGGAGAGATTATTTTAAAAAAGCAAAAATACATGGTGCAGACATTGATAAAAAGACTTTGTTTAAAGAGAAGAGAATTGCTACAACTTATGTTGATCAATCAGACACAAAATCAATTTCAAAAATGTTTAAAAAATTTAAAGTAAAAAGATTTGATATTATTATTGATGATGGTTGTCATAGATTTGATGAAACAATAATTTTTTTTAACTGTGCAATTAAGAGATTATCTAACAATGGTTTATATATTATTGAGGATATTGTTCCATCTCAAAGAAAAAAATTTTTAAAATTCTTTAAATCACTAAAATTTCAAGTAAAATTAATAAATTTTTATAGACCAAAGAATAATATTTTAAGTAATTGTCTAATAACAATTAGAAAAAATTAATAAAAAAATTTTTAAGGATTTATTTTGAAACTGGTTTAAGAATTTTTATCATCTGGTCATGAATACGTTTATTAGCTGAACAGATTATGTTACCTGCATTATTTGGATCGCTGTTGTTCCAAGTACTAACAATCCCTCCTGCTGCTTTAATGATGGGTATCAAAGGATGAATATCCCAAATTTTGTTACCAAATTGAATAACAACATCAATTTTTCCCTCTGCAAAATGAGAATAACTTAATGCATCTACACATGGAAACTGCATTAATTTTAATAATTTTGGAATCTTTTTTTGCTGATTTAAAGTAAGACCTCCATGAAAGGCAGCTGACAATTTCATGTTAGAAAATTTTGCATTCTTATTTACTTTTATTCGTCTTTTTTTGCCATTTTCAAAAATATAAGATAATTTTTCAGTTGAATTATAATAATATTTTTTTAAGACAGGGAAATTGGCTAATCCAATTATTGGATAACCCTTAAAATTAAGTGAAATCAAATTACTCCACGTGGGATTACCTATAACAAATGATCTAGTGCCATCTATAGGGTCTATAATCCAGGCATAGTCACTTTTAGATTTTTTTCGACCAAATTCTTCTCCAATTATCTCGTGATCTGGAAATTTAGCTTTTATCTCTTTTCTTATAAATTTTTCGAAAGCTTTATCTGATGATGTAACTGGATCGTATCCTTTTCCTTTTAATTTATTAGAAGTTGAAAATTGTCTATTCAACTTATGGTAATAATAATAAGTTAATTTTTTAGCTAAACTCTCAACAAATTTTGAAAAAGTTTTATATTCTGAGGATTTTATCTTTAACACTTCTTTGTAATACTATTTTATTAGTATTGAATAAAGCATAAATTTAATTAATCATTTAACTTTAATGAAAATAGAACTATTAAAAAATAAAGTTTTTTGCTGTGATGATGACAAAAAAAGAGAAATTCATCCATTTTGGTTACGTGAAAGAGTAAATGGAAAAGAATTTGTAGATAATAAGACAAAACAAAGACTATTTGACCCAACAAAGTTAGAAAATAACATTGAAATAGAAAAACTTAAAATCTCAGATAATTTTCTAGAAGTAACTTTCAAGGATGGGGTATTTACTAAAATAGCTATTAAAAATATTATAAAAGAATTTTTAATCAATAATGATTTCAAATCTATCAAAAAAATTAAGTGGGACTCAAAATTTAAAGATTGTAAATATTTTAATTACGAAAAAAATTTTTTCGAAGGAAAATTGATGATTAAAGCTTTGACAAATTTTTATCAATATGGGTTTGTTATATTTAGAGATGTTCCAACAGAAAACAATTATTTAGTAAATTTTGCAAATTCCATTGGAAGTATTCGAAGAACAAATTTTGGTGAATACTTTAATGTAAAATCTAAACCTAATCCTAATGATTTAGCATACACATCTTTACCTTTAGCACCACATACTGACAATCCTTATAGAAACCCTGTTCCTTGTATTCAATTACTTCATTGTATAGAAAATAATGTGACTGGTGGATACTCAACTTTAGTTGATGGATATACTGTAACAGAAGAATTAAAAAAAAAGATTCCTGAATATTACGAAATTTTATCTAAAGTAAAAATAAGATTTCAATTTATAGATCAAAGTGTTGTTCTAGAAAGTTTGGCTGAAATGATTCAGTTGGACAAAAATAATAATTTTAAACAAATAAGATTCAGCCCAAGGTTAGATTTTGTTCCTTTATTGGAAAGAGAAAAACTAGAATTGTTTTATAATGCTAGAAAGAAAATATCTGAGCTATATAATTCAGATCAATATAAAATAGAATTTAAATTATGTTCTGGTGATTTACTAATGATTGATAATCATAGACTATTACATGGTAGAACAAGCTATGATGTAAATGAGGGAAATAGGTTTTTACAGGGGTGTTATATTGATTATGATAGTACAGAAGGAAAACTAAACCATTTGAAAAGAAAGTTTAATTTATAGAAATTTTTTCAATCTGAGACTCAGCATCTTTAATAGATTTTTCATAATTAAGAGCCATTTGGTCTGCACTAACTACCTCAACTTTTTTTATACCAAAAAAATTCAAAATAAATTTTAACCATGGAGTTAAAAAATCCTCATCACTATTAAGTTTTGTTCCTCCAGAAGTTATAACTAAATAAGCACGTTTATTTTTTAATAAACCTTCTCTTCTACCATTTGGTTTAAATTTAAATGTTTCCCCTATACGAGCGGCTAGATCAGCCCATGCTTTCAACGTTGCTGGTGGACCATAATTATATATGGGAGCAGAAATAATTATAATATCACTCTCCTTCAATTCATTTACAAGTTTATTTGATAATTCAAACATTTTTTTATGGTGCTCTGATCTATCCTTTTCCTCTATTTTCATACCTGACTCTGTTAATCCAGACACAAAAACCATTTCATCATTTAAATCTCTATATATAACTTTATCTTCAGCTTTTTTTATTCTATTCAATAGTTTTTTTGCTAAAGCTCTTGATGTAGAGCCTTCTTTTCTTGCACTTGAGTCTATTAAATAAATTTTCATAATTATAATTATCCTATATTTTGAAAAAAAGGAAAAAATTCAAGTAGATAAAATCCTAAAATTTGAAGTTGATTAGTCAAAATTAAAATACCTGTTACTAATAATATAATTCCTCCTAACTTAAACACAAAGTTAACATTTTTTTTATAATTTTTAGAGAAAATCAAAAATTTTTGTATCAGTATTCCCGAAATTATGAAAGGTATTGCTAATCCAATCGAATAGAAAAATAGTAATAAAACAGCTTTATTCAAAGTCTGTTCAATTGCCGCAAGTGTTAAAATTGAGCCCAAAATAGGACCGATACATGGCGTCCACCCAAAACCAAAAGCGAGTCCAATTATATAAGGAAACAAAATATTCCTAGATTTTCTTGCTTCAAATCTTTTTTCGAAGTTTAAATATGAGATGTTAATTACTCCGATCAATTGTAGTGAAAATATTATTATAACAATTCCAGCTAATATCCGAAAAAACTCAGAATTCTGTAAAAATACTTGTCCTACAAAAGATGCTGATGCTCCCAGAATTATAAATACTGTTGAAAATCCAAAGCAAAACAAAACTAATGGAAAAAAATTGATTTTTTTTGAGTTAAGAGCATCTTGTAATGATTGGCCAGAAATAAAAGAAATATACCCAGGTATTAAAGGTAGTACACACGGTGATAAAAAACTTAAAAGCCCTGCTCCTAGTGCAATTGTAAATTCTAACATTTAACCTGTATTTTTCATCGCTGCAGAAATTCCAGCTATTGAAGTTAATAATGCATCATCTAAAAACTTTTTATTATTAATATTTTTATTATATTTTAATTTTTGAATAATTATTGGCTGTATAATATTTAATACTTCAGTATATATATTTCTTACAATTAAAGTAGTTCTAAATTGTTTTCTCAAATTTAATATATCTTTTGGTGTTATCTTTTTATTTAATTTTTTAATTACGCTAAATTGAAATCTTAATTTTTTTCCAACCCTTTTCAAACTTGCATCAGCTAAATATTCCTCATATATTTTTGATATTTCTGGGTCTGCTTTGGAAATAACCATATCGAGCATATCAAGCATAGAATTAAAAAAAGGCCAATTTTTCTCCATATCATATAATGTTTTTCTAAATTTTTTAATATACGAATATCTTAATGCTTCTGCACTTCCTAACCATGCAGGTAACATTAATCTTATCTGTGTCCATGCAAATACCCAGGGTATAGCTCTCAAACTTTTTATGTTGTCAGTATTTTTTCTTTTTGATGGTCTTGATCCAATCGAAAGTTTTCCTAATGCTTTATGTGGGGTTACAGTTTTGAAATATCTTATAAAATCAGAATTTTGATTAATATTTTTTCTGTATGAACTCTTTGATATGTCAGACATTTTTTCAATTAACGATCTCCAGTCTAGTTTTGGATTTGGTGGAGGATTTAATGTTGCCTCAGTTACGGCTCCTATATAGCTACATAAATTATATTTAGCTAAAGGTTCATATCCATATTTTTGTTGTATTACCTCACCTTGATCTGTAATTCTAATCTTCCCATTCACTGAGTTCGGAGGTTGAGACCTCAAAGTTGATTGGATCGGACCACCACCTCTACCAGGTGATCCTCCTCTACCATGAAAAAAAGATATATTTATACTAAATTTTTTACCTAATTTAATTATTTCTTCCTGAGCTTTATATTGATGCCAGCTTGCACAAATTTTTCCAGCATCTTTACTTGAATCTGAATATCCAATCATTACTTCTTGATTATTTTCAATTAATTTCCTGTACCAAGTTTGAGAAAATAAATTCTTCATAATTTTTTGAGAATTAACTAAATCATCTAAAGTTTCAAATAAAGGTACAACTCTCAATTTATTCTTTATATTTGCCTCTTTTTGTAAAAAATAAATAGATAGAATATCAGATACTGAATTTGTCATAGATATTACATAAGCTCCTAAACATTCTGATGGTTCATTAGCCAATATCTTAAATGTTGACCAGACCTCCTTATTCTCTTTATTTTTAAATTGAAATTTATTTAGATAATTTTTTTTAGACAGTAATTTAGATTTTAAGAATTTAATTTTTTCTTCTTCATTCATCTTAATATAATCTTTATTTAATTTTTTTTTCACAAATTCAGATATTAATTTACTATGTCTAGATGACTCTTGCCTAATATCAAGTCTAGCCAAATTAATTCCAAAACATTTCGCTCTTCTCATAAGATCTAATAATTCTCCACTAGCTAAATTTTCATTTTGATTTTGTTCTAAAGACTCTCTAACTACTCTTAAAGGTTTTAATATTTCTTCTCTGGAATTAAGTAATTTTTTTTGATTTAATGGTTTGTTATTAACCAGATGTTGTTCTATTAACCGATGAGTTATTCTCATTTTATCTCTTAAAGGTCTTAAAAAAACTCTGTATGGTTCGTAAGATTTACCAACCTTAAAAAGTATTTTTTTTGAACATTTTTGCATTGAATAAGATCTAATAATTTTTGTTAAAGCTTTTTCATAAAGTTTAGCAGCTTCCCATCTTGATAATAATATAACCTTTCTTGTTACTTCTGATGTAACATTAGGATTCCCATCTCTATCACCTCCCATCCATGATCCAAACTCTATTGGATTAAAGTTTTTAGGTAAACCTTTGTTCATATTCTTTAAAAAAATAGAATTAAGTCTACGATATACTTTTGGAATTGTGTCCCAAAGACTGTCTTCTATAATTGCTAATCCCCACCTTGCTTCATCAAATGGAGATGGTTTAAATCTTTTAAGATCATCTGTATTCCAAATTATTGTCAATTCATCAAAAAGTCTTTTATCTAATATTTTTAATTTTGATGGAAAATTTTTTAACAAATCTCTCTGTTCAAGAATTTCAATTATCTTATGATACTTTTGAATCAAAGTTCTTCTTTTTACTTCAGTCGGATGTGCAGTTAAAACAATTCCTATATTTAAATTTTTTGCAGTATTATAAATTTTATTTTCTGAAATATTTTTATTATTAAAAAGATCTTCGAATATTTCTTCTATAAATAGATTGTTATTAGTTATTCTTTTTTTATTGTTTTCATATTCATCTAAACTTCTTGATGCATCAATTAATTCAGCTAGATTAAAAAGATTCATGAAATGTGTAAAGGCTCTAGTTAATTTGAAAGTGTTTTTTGAGTTTAGATTTTTTATAGCTTTTATTACTTTTTTATTAGTTTGATTAATACTTTTGCCTGTTTTATTTGCTTTAGAAAGTTTACGTACTTTTTCAACTAAATTAAAAAATTTTTTACCTTCTTGAATTGTAATAACTTTTCCTAAAATACTTCCTAAATACCTTACGTCTTCTCTCAATAGTCTTGTGGGAATTCTCTCGTAATATAGATCTCTTTTTTTCATTGATAAAAACTATTCTAAAATAACTCTTGATTTCTGCTCACCCAATTGATCAATCTTTAAAAACATTTCATCCCCATCTTTCAAGTAATCTGGTGGGTTCATTCCCATTCCTACTCCAGCAGGTGTTCCTGTTGTAATTATGTCTCCAGGCATTAATGTAATAAATTGACTTATATGAGAGATTAAAAAATTAAAATTGAAAATCATTAAACTTGTATTGCCAGTCTGTCTCCTTTTACCATTAAGATTTAAAAATAAATTTAAATTATGTGGATCTTTAATTTCATCTCTTGATACTAAATAAGGTCCAATAGGTCCAAAAGTATCCCCAGATTTTCCTTTTACCCATTGACCGCCTCTATTTTTTTGCCAATCTCTCTCACTAATGTCATTACAAATACAATATCCTAAAACATAATTTTGAGCTTCTTTTTCTTCAACATATCTTGCTTTACTTCCTATAACCATTGCTACCTCTACTTCATGATCTAATGATGTAGAAAATTTTGGTTTAACTACATTGTCATTTGGACCAACTATACAATTCGGTGATTTACTAAATACGATTGGCTCTTTTGGGGCATCTGAATTTGTTTCTTCTGCATGTGCCTTATAGTTTAAACCTATTGCAAGAAAATTGGCTGGTTTTATTATACATGATCCTATTCGCTCTTTATCGTTTATTAAAGGAAGAGTTTTAAGATCTATTTTTTTTAAATTATTTAAAGTCTCAAAATTTAAATTTGATGGATTAAAATCGTCTATTATTTTTGATAAGTCTCTAATTTTTTTTTCATTGTCTATTACAGCTGGTACTTCTTTACCAAACTCACCCACTCTTAATAATTTCATTAATTCAACCTTTAATACCTAGATGAGTATATTTTACATTTAAATAATCTTTTATAGCCATCGATCCACCCTCTCGTCCATATCCACTTTGTTTAATGCCTCCAAAAGGAGCTTCTGCAATAGCTATAAAACCAGTATTTACTCCTACAGTCCCTGTTTCTAATTTTTCTGATGCTAAATGAGCAGTTTCCATGGAGTTTGTACATACGTAACTACATAATCCAAGTTCGTGATTGTTGGCTCTTTCAATCACTTCATCAAAAGATTTGAAGGAAAGCATAGGCACCAATGGGCCAAAAGGTTCTTCTTTCATTATAGTAAAATCATCTTTAACATCATCAAATACAGTTGGTTCATAAAAAAATCCTTTATTAAAACCAGCTGGTCTTTTTCCACCTAACAAAACTTTGGCTCCCTCTTTTTTTGTTTTTTCAACTAAAACTTCAATCTCGTTTAGTCTCTTTTGTGTTGTTAGTGGTCCTAATTGAGTATCAGGATCCATACCATTTCCAATCTTTAATTTTTTTGTTTTTTCAATAAACAAATTTACAAATTCATTTTTTTTATCCTCTTGAATATAAAATCTATTAGGTGATATACATACTTGTCCATTGTTTCTAAACTTTGCAGCTATTGCCATATCAGTGGCTTTTTTAATATCTGCATCATTAAAAACAATAAATGGTGAGTGACCACTTAATTCCATTGTTACTCTTTGAACTTTATCTGCAGCTTGTTTTAAAATTAACTTTCCAACTCTGGAAGAGCCAGTTATAGAAATTTTTTTAACAATATCTGAGGCAATCAACTGTTGAGCAATACTGGGAGGATCGCCTGAAAGGAGATTTACCACACCGGCAGGAACACCACATTCTTTACAAATATCTATCATCTCCATAACTATTCCAGGAGTAATAACATCAGGTTTTATTATTACTGAACAACCTGCTGCTAAAGCTGTTGATATTTTTCTCGCTGATAATACCGCTGGAAAATTCCAGGGAGATAATGCTGCGACTACCCCTACAGGCTGATAATAAACATGAACTCTTGTATCTTTAAATCTACTCTCGACGGTTTGACCAAAAATTCTTTTTGTTTCTTCCGCATTCCACTCAAAAATATCTGCTGCACCATTAATTTCACCTTTGGCTTCTGCTAATGGTTTACCTACCTCTAAGGTCATCCACTTAGCAAGCAAATCTTGTTTTTCTCTCATCTTGTCTGCTATGCGTCTTATAATGTAAGATCTTTGCCAAGGAGTAGTTTTCTTCCAAACTTCTAAACCTTTCTCAGCTGACTTAAGTGCTCTATCAACATCTTGAGGAGTTGCCTTGGAGGCATTTCCTATAATTTCCTCTGTTGCTGGATTAATAACTTCATAAGTTCCTTTATTTGAAGACTCTTGCCATTTTCCATCGTAGAACTGTCCAAATTTTTCATACATATTTTAATTTAACATTACTATAGGTTGTGTCTACTATGTAATTTTTACACATTACGAAAATTTGATACAATGATAATTTAAAAAAATAAAAAGGAGATTGATATGAAAGCATACATAATGGGAAACTACACTGAAAAAGCTTTTCAAGGTTTTTTAAAAGACCCTAAAACTGATAGAAAAGCAGTTGTAGAACAATTGACAAAGGCCATGGGAGGAACAATGCATAGTATGGATATTGTAAGAGGATCTTATGATTTTGTGGTTGTAAATGAGTTAACTAGTTTTGAGGATTTTGCAGCTGTTAAACTTGTAGTCGAAGCTTCTGGAGCTGTGAAAAATTTAACTATACTTGAAGCTATAGATTTCACTAAAGCCACTACTAAAGCAAGTGAAGTTGCTTCTGGCCAATACAAGGCACCAGGACAATAATTAAACTTTTACTTCCAGTGCGCGCAAGCTGGAAGTAATCAATTCTTATTTTTTTAATTTTGAGGAAAATTTCAAGTTGGTATTGTTAAATTTTTCTTGGTTATTTTTTATAAAATTATCCATTATTGAAACTTTTTCTGGTTCAAACTCTGAAACTTTTCTCGTATTAAGATCTACATACAAAGATAAAATTTCAATCGTCGATGCTAGAAAATTTTTTTCTTTTTGAATCATCTCCATTTTATACAGAAGTCTTTTTTTATCATGATTAAAATAGATTAAATTTACATCAACTTCATCTTCAAGTTTTAGCTCTTGATTATATGTTATATTAGACTCAACTATCATTGTACTTTTTCCAGTTGTTTTAGCTGAATGTTCTCCCATCATAAAGGTATCATTAAGAATATCTGCACCATACTTATCAAATATAAGAAGATAATAAGATACATTCATATGATTATTATAGTCTATCCAATCTTTAATAATTTTTTGTGAACTCAAGAAAACTGACATAAAATATTAGATTTAGAATGTTATTTAATGATTTGGATTATCATTATCTACCACGAGACATATCTCTGATTTTGTTAAAAATCTCCGTCCTGTTCCATTGTCTAGTGAAAACATTCCTCCAATACCATTAACAGCATCAATAGTTAGATCTGTGTGTTTCCACTTTTCGTACTGATCTGCATTCATATAAAAAGGAACACCACCAATTTCTCCTAATTTTATGTCATTGTCACCTAAAGGAAATTCACCTTCTTGAAAACACATTGGAGCACTTCCATCACAACATCCTCCAGATTGGTGAAACATTAATTTTTCTCCATATCTTTCTTGAAGTTCTGATAATAAATTAAGTGCTGAGTTAGTTGCTGATACTTTCATTTTTAATCTCTGGCCCATGATATCGAATCATGGACCAGTATATATTATATGTTTAAAAGAAACCTAATTTCTTTTCAGCATAAGAAACATGTAAGTTCTTATTCTGTCTATAATGGCTAAGCATCATCTTGTGAGTTTCTCTTCCAACACCTGATTGTTTGTAACCACCAAATGGTGAATGAGCTGGATAAGCGTGGTAACAATTAGTCCACACAATTCCTGCTTGAATTGCTCTTCCCATTCTATAAGCAATGTTACCATTTCTAGTCCACACACCCGCACCTAAACCATAAAGAGTATCATTAGCAATTTCTAACGCTTCTGCTTCATCTTTAAATTTAATTACAGACACTACAGGGCCAAATATTTCTTCTTGAGAAATACGAGATTTATTGTTGGTCTCAAAAATTGTAGGTTGAATATAGTTACCTTTTTCCAATCCGCTATTAAGTTTACCAACAGCTCCTCCAGTAAGAACTTTTGCACCTTCTTTTTTACCAAGATCAAGATAAGATTTAATCTTTTCCATCTGTTCTACCGAAGCTTGCGCTCCAATCATAGTTTCCATTTTTAATGGGTTATCTTGAACAACAGCTTTAGTTCTAGCAATACATTTTTCCATGAATTTATCATAGATAGACTCCTGCACTAATGCTCTGCTTGGACAAGTACATACTTCACCCTGGTTTAAATTAAACATTACAAAACCTTCAACACATTTGTCTAAAAAGTCATCGTCTTTTTCCATGATATCTTCAAAAAAAATGTTTGGAGATTTTCCACCTAATTCCAATGTAATAGGAATAATGTTTTGAGCTGCATATTGCATAATCAGTCTTCCAGTAGAAGTTTCACCAGTAAAAGCCACTTTTGCAACTCTTTTTGAAGATGCTAAAGGCTTACCTGCCTCTAAACCGAAACCACTAACTATATTCACAACTCCTGGAGGTAATAAATCACCAATCAGTTCCATCATAACCATAATTGAAGCTGGTGTTTGCTCTGCTGGTTTTAAAACTGAACAATTACCTGCTGCTAAGGCTGGAGCTAATTTCCAAGTAGCCATTAACAATGGAAAGTTCCAAGGAACAATCTGACCAACTACTCCTAATGGTTCTGGAATGTTATAAGAGTATTGTGAATTGCTAATCTCTGCAACAGAACCTTCTTCAGCTCTTATTACACCAGCAAAATATCTCCAGTGGTCAATTACCAATGGTAAATCTGCTGCCATACATTCTCTTATTGGTTTTCCATTATCTAAACACTCGGCTGTAGCGAGTAAATTTAGATTTTTCTCTAAAACATCAGCTATTTTCATCATTATATTTGATCTTGTAGTGATGTCAGTTTTTCCCCATGTTTCAAAAGCTGAATGAGCAGCATCTAAAGCTGCTTCTACATCTTTCTCATTTGATCTTGCGACTGAACAGATTATCTCATTCGAAATCGGGCTAGGATTATCAAAATATTTGCCAGATTTAGGCTCTACAAATTTTCCATTAATGTAGTTTCCATACTTTGCTTTAAATGGAAATTTTACCTTTAAATGAGAGGTATCTAAAACAGACGACACTTTCATTGCTTCTGCACTCATTTTTTTTCCTCTCTTTTTTTTGTTAGTTGACTTTATGTTATTGTTTTTTCTAGATTTGTTTAAACGTTTCTTAGTCGCAGATAATTTTCTCACAACTTTATTTTTCGTTTTTATTTTTTTTCTAGATGGATTGACCAAGTTACTTTTTTTTTTGGTCTTTTTTTTTGCTATTTTTTTCCTTTTAATAGCCATATGAAATTAAACAGTTAATTTTAGCAGCTGTCTATTTCAATATTATTAAATTTCTACCCAAGGTTGTAGCAATACCACATATGGTATTAGTTATATGAATTATTAATATTTTTTTTATTGTCAGCTTTTCTCACAAAATAGATACCAAACGAAACTGCTATTAAAGAAATTAAAACTTTTATAGTAATTAATTCTTTCAAAAATATATAGCTTAAAATAGTACCAAAAATAGGTATCAAATAAGATACTTGAGATTGAAAAATTAATCCATTTTTAACCAAAATTTTAAATCTCAGTAACCAAGCTAAACCTGTAGAAACAAGACCTAAATAAATCACAGAAATTGTTGAGTCTAGTCTAGGGACAATATTCCAAGGTTGTTCTATAAAACTTACAAGAGGTATCAAAATAATTGTTGCCCAAATTAATATTGAACCAGTTACATTTTCATTTTTTTTTTTACTTATTTTTAAGGTTAAAACACCTCCAACCACATAACAAGTGGAGCCTACCAGGATTAATAAGGCGGATACTAAGTTGTTTTCATTAATCAATATATTATCTGAAAATAAATAAATTATGCCTGAAAAACCAATTAATATTCCAAAAGTTTTAATAAAATTAAATTTTTCATTTTTTGTATAGAAATGCCCTAAAACAGTAGAGCTTAAAGGTGTGGTAGACATTAAAATAGCTGCAAGATTACTTTGCACTGATTTTACTCCATAAGCAATAAGAAAAAAAGGAGCAACTAAATTTATAAACCCTATAATAGCAAACCAGTACCAATCTTTTGAAAAAGCTTCTATTTTAATATCTTTGTAATAACAAAGTAACAAAACAGGTATTGCACCAAAAAAAACTCTTAAAAAAGCAATAGTTATTGGTCCAAAAGAATAAGTGGCAATTTTGATATTAAAAAAAGCTGAAGCCCATATTAAAGCCAAAAAAACTAACAATAGATAATCAATTAATTTAGGTTGTTTCATACAATCAATTCTTGGATTTTTCCCTTAGTAATTTTTACCAAGTCTTCAAAGTTTATTTCGAAAATACAATTTGGATGTCCTGCTGCTGCAAATAGGGAATTAAATCTTTTTAAAGAATTATCTATATATATTTCAATCTCACTTAAATTTCCGATAGGAGAAACACCTCCTATAGTGTAACCTGTAACAAGTTTGACGTCTTCAGCAGAAGCCATAGAAACATTTTTTAGTTTTAGAAAATTTTTTATCTTATTTAAAGATGCTTTCTTATCCCCAGCAACTAAACACAAAACAAAATCTTTTTCTGTTTTTAAAAGTAAGCTTTTTACAATAGCTCCAACTTCACAACCTAAAGATAAAGCAGCTTCTTGAGCTGTTCTTGCCGATTTTTCCAGAGTAATTACGTCTTGATTAGGATTGAATTCCTTTAGTATTTTTTTAACCCTTTTTACTGGTTCTTTATCAATTAAATTCATTATTCAACTTATAATTGTTAGTTTTTTTTCATTTTTGAATATACACTCATGTAAAAAACGCATAGGTGTTATTAAGTAAAAGTACATTCTTTAACAGTCTTTATTTGGTATCACAAGGCCCAGTATTATAAAGGAGATCAAATGAGTGCAAATGATGTATTAAAAACTATCAAAGACAAAGAAATTGAATACGTAGATTTAAGATTTACAGATCCAAGAGGAAAACTTCAGCATGTAACAATGGATGCTAAAATGGTGGATGATGAAATGTTAAATGAAGGAATTTTTTTTGATGGTTCATCAATAGCAGGTTGGAAAGCTATAAACGAGTCTGATATGATACTTAAACCTGATTTATCCAGAGCAATTGTAGATCCTTTTACCTCTCATAACACACTAAATCTTTTTTGTGATATTTTGGATGCAATTAAAAAAGATCCTTATGAAAGAGACCCTAGAGGTACAGCTAAAAAAGCTGAGGCGTATTTAAAAAGCTCGGGTATCGGTGATAAGGCCTTTTTTGGACCAGAAGCAGAATTTTTTGTTTTCGATGATGTAAGATTTAAGAATGATATGAACGAAACTGGTTTTAAGATTGATAGTAAAGAAGGTCCTTATAATTCTGGAAGAGAATATGAAAATGGAAACATGGGTCATAGACCAGGAATTAAAGGTGGATACTTCCCGGTTCCACCAGTTGATAGTGAACAAGATATGAGAAGTGAGTATCTTAAAGCTATGAAAGATATGGGTATTAAAGTTGAAAAACATCACCATGAAGTTGCTCCAAGTCAACATGAGCTTGGGATGTATTTTGGAACTTTAGTAGACCAAGCAGATAATTTACAGTTATACAAGTACGCTGTGCATATGGTTTCTCACTCGTTTGGAAAAACAGCAACTTTTATGCCTAAACCTGTAAAAGGAGACAATGGTTCAGGAATGCACGTTCACCAGTCAATTTGGAAAGGAGACACTGCATTATTTTCTGGAGATAAATATGCCGGTTTATCGGATACTGCATTGCATTATATTGGTGGAATTTTAAAACATGCTAAAGCCATTAACGCATTTTCTAATGCTACTACAAACAGCTATAAAAGATTAATTCCAGGATTTGAAGCTCCTGTTTTACTAGCTTATTCTGCAAGAAATAGATCTGCATCATGCAGAATTCCAATTACATTGAGTAAAAAAGCTGCAAGATGTGAAATTAGATTCGGTGACGCAGCGGGTAACCCTTATTTAACTTTTGCTGCCATGTTAATGGCAGGTTTAGATGGTATTAAAAATAAAATTGATCCGGGAAAATCATTTGATAAAGATCTTTATGCTTTATCAGAAGACGAGGTTAAAAAAATTCCTACGGTTTGTGGATCTTTAAGGGAAGCAATGGAAAGTTTAGACAAAGACAGAGATTTTTTAAAACAAGGTAATGTATTTACTGACGATCAAATTGATGCTTACATAGCGTTAAAATTTGAGGAAATACATAATTTCGAGCACACACCTCATCCGATTGAATTTGAGATGTATTACAGTTGTTAAATTTTATTGTCTAGTTTTAGCAATTTTGTTTTTGCCAGAACCTTTTTTAACAATGTAATCCTGTGTTCCGTTAGCTCCAGTATCAACAGACTTAATTAGAGATCTTAAAAAAGATTTTCTTTTTTCTTTTCTATATTCACTTTTAAGCAAGTTTCTAAATTCAAAGACGTTCATAGAAGTATATTACCTATCTATGCGTTTATTGCAACTCTGATATGTTCAAAATGGGATTATACTTTAAAGGATTCTCCACAGCCACAACGCTCAGTTTCATTAGGATTATTAAAGACAAAAGCTGAGGAAAAATCCTCTTTTTTGTAATCCATTTCTGTGCCTAAAAGATACATAACTGCAGCTGAATCAATGTAAACTTTTACTCCTTTATCTTCAATCAACTCGTCATGAGGATTTACCTCTTTTGAATATTCCATGACGTATGACATACCTGCACAACCACCTGATTTAACAGAAACTCTTACACCAATCGCATTTTTTTCTGCATAGGACATTATTTGTTTAATTCTTAAAGCTGCGTTATTAGTTAACGTAATAATAGGATTCATTATAAGTTTAGCTCCAATTTAGCAGCATCTGACATCATATCTTTTGTCCACGGTGGATCCCAAACTAATTGAAGGTCTACATCATCTATACCTTCTACTTGCATAGCACCTTCTTTTACTTCTTTAGGTAAACTCTCAGCAACAGGACAATTTGGTGTTGTTAATGTCATCTTAATTTCAGCTTTACGGCCATTTACTTTGATATCATAAATTAATCCAAGTTCATATATATTAACTGGCAACTCTGGATCATAAATTTTTCTAATTTCTTCAATTATCTTATTTTTAACATCCATAATCATTTTTCTGTACTAATCTCTTTTCCATCATTTTCCATTGCTGATAGTAAGGTATGCCAAGATAAAGTTGCACATTTAACTCTCATTGGATATTGTTTTACTCCCGATAGACACATCAATTTTGTTTTATCGTCCTCTTTTAAAATTTTATTTTTAAGTTCTGGGTTTTCTTTTATCATTCCTAAAAAATCTTGAATTATTTCTTTAGCTTCATTATCACTTTTTCCTTTAATCAAATCAGTCATTATAGAGGCAGAGGCCATTGATATTGCACATCCACTTCCTTCAAAAGAAATATCCTCTACTTTTTTTTGATCATTTAGTTTCAGATACACATGTACATTATCTCCACATAAAGGATTATTTCCTTTAGCATTTTTATTAAAATTTTGAGTTTTTCTTAAATTTCTAGGATTCTTTCCATGCTCTAGGATTATCTCTTGATATAATTCTTTTAAATTCATTTTAATTCAAAAATTTTTTTACAATTGTTAATTCCATCACTCAATTTATCTAAATCATCTTTTGTATTATAAACTCCCAAAGATGCTCTTGCACTTGCAGAAATACCTAACTTTTCATGAAGTATTTGACAACAATGATGGCCAGCTCTAATAGCAACTCCAGTCTCATCTAAAATAGTCGCAATATCATGTGGATGAACTCCTTCAAGTGTAAAAGATAATACTCCGCCTCGTTCTTTAGGATTTCCAATTAATTTTACAGAATTGTTCTTCTTTAGAATTTCTTGACCATATTCTATTAATTCTTTTTCATGTTTAATAATATTTTCAATCCCAATACTTTCCAAAAATTTAATTGACTGATCAAAAGCAATTACTTGTGCTGTAGCCATTGTTCCAGCCTCGTACTTATTCGGAAGTTCACCATAAGAAATTCTATCTTTTTTTACTTCATTTATCATCCCTCCTCCTCCTTGATATGGTGGAAGTTGTTCTAGCCATTTCTTTTTTCCAAATAAAACCCCAAGTCCTGTAGGTCCATACATTTTATGACATGAAATTGCATAAAAGTCACAATCTAAGTCTTGCATATCTAGTTTTAAATGTGGTCCACCCTGACACCCATCTACGACAACAACTATTCCTTTGGAATGAGCTAATTGGGTTATTTCCTTGATTGGTAAAACTGCACCAGTAACATTAGATAAATGAGTTATAGCTATTATCTTAGTTTTATTTGTTATTTCTTTTTCTATATTTTCGATTGGAATATCCCCATCTTCATTGATCTCGGCAAATTTAATTTTGATATTTTTTGATTTTCTTAGGAAATGCCAAGGTACATAATTAGAATGATGCTCTAACTCAGTTATTAAAATTTCATCATTTGGCTCTAGGATTGTCTGACCTAGGGTATTTGCTACTAAGTTTAAAGCTTCTGTAGCTCCCTTAGTAAATACGATTTCATTTTTATCTTTCGCATTTATATATTTTTGAACCGAAGACCTGGTATTTTCATATAAATTTGTAGCTGCAACTGCTAAATAATGAATGCTTCTACCTACATTTGAAAATTGTTTAGAGTAAAAATCATTAATTCTATCCAAGACAACTTTGGGTTTTTGAGATGAATTAGCACTATCTAAATAAACTAAATCGTTATTTTTAATTTTTTCATCAAAAATTGGAAATTCTTTTTTAATATCATTTATATTCATTCTTTTAATCCAATAATATTTTTAATTAAGTTTTTTATTTCTGAGTCTGTAATCTTTTCAACGACATCTAACAAAAAACCATTTATCAAAAGTTCTTTTGATTGTTGGTAATTTAAACCACGAGACATTAAATAAAAAATTGAGTCTTCATTTAAGCTTCCTGATGCTGATCCATGAGAACATTTTACATCATCTGCATAAATTTCTAATTCAGGTTTTGCGTTAAATTCTGATGTTTCATCTAACAATATTGCTTTACTTAATTGATACCCGTCAGTTTTTTGAGCTTTTGAGTTTACAAATATTCTACCTTGATATGCAGATTTAGAGTGTTTTCCAAGAACACTTTTGATGAGCTGATAACTTTTTGTGTTCTCAACTAAATGGTTTATTGTAGATCTTATTTCATGCTGTTGATCTTCCTTTAATGAAAATAAGCCGTTAATAAAAGCAGAAGAATATTCACCGTTTAAATTACAATTAATTTCATTTTTAAAATAATCTGAACCAGCAGATAGTATAAATGTTTCTGAAACACTATTATTACCCTGTTCAATATTATTAAAAGAGTATTTAAGGTTATTATTTCTGAATTTATCAATTTTATAATTTTTTAGGATAGAGTCTGTTTCTAAATTAAAATTGTAAAAAATATTGATAAAGTTTTTTGTTGTGTTATTAGAAAAATAATCAATAAGCTTTAAGCAGCTATTTTCACCTAACTCAAAATCTAATCTTAAATTGATATTAGTCGATTTAATTTTCTCATTCGTTGAATGATAAATTATTAAAGGTTTCTTAAGAGAATAATCTTTTTTAATTAAAATTTTAAAAACTTTATGGGTAAAGGCACTATTTAAATCGATCAATGAATTCTCATAATCGAATGATATATCTTTTTTAGTTTCATCACTTATTTCAATTTTATTTTGGTCTTCGTAATTAAAATCAATTTTCTCAATTCTTCCATTTATAAAAATAATCTTATTATGCTCCAAACCATCAACAAAAGTAGATGAGTCAATTTTATTAGATTGCGAATAATCATTAAAAAAACTTAAAGCACTTATATTCTTTTTAATGATTTGACTAATATCTAAAAACTTCCAATCTTCTTGTTTTCTATTTGGAAAACCACTTTCTATAAATTTATTTAAAAAATTTTTTTTAATTAGAATTTCTTCTTTAGAAATTTTCCAAGTTTTTACTATTTTATCAAAATCTGATTGTAATTGTTCACTCATTTAATTAAAACTTTCGTATCCATTTTTTTCTAACTCTATTGCTAATTCTGGACCACCAGATCTAGTTATTTTTCCATTCATTAAAACATGAACAAAATCTGGCTTAATGTAATCTAATAATCTTTGATAATGGGTTATTATTAAAAAAGAATTATCTTTATTTCTTAAAGTGTTAACTCCATCTGCAACTATTTTAAGCGCATCTATGTCTAAGCCTGAGTCTGTCTCATCTAAAATAGATAATTTTGGGGATAACATAGACATTTGCAAAATTTCATTTTTCTTTTTTTCTCCACCAGAAAACCCAACATTTAATTGTCTATTCAGTTTTTCTTCATCAAATTTTAATTTTTTAGCTTTTTCTTTCACAAGTTTTAAAAATTCAATGGCGTCTAATTCTTTTTCTCCTCGTGCTTTTCTAATTGCATTTAAAGACGTCTTTAAAAATATATTCGTATTTACACCTGGAATTTCTAATGGATATTGAAAAGCTAAAAATATTCCTTTGTGAGCTCTTTCTTCAGTCTCAAGGTCAAATAAATTTTTATTTTCAAATAAGATTTCACCAGATACCTCATATCCTTTTTTTCCTGATAGAATGTTAGATAATGTGCTTTTTCCTGATCCGTTTGGACCCATAATTGCGTGAACTTCGCCAGGATTTATATTCAATGAAAAACCCTTTAAAATCGATTTGTTCTCAACATTTGCATTTAAATTACTTATTTTAAGCATTAACCGACACTTCCTTCTAAGCTAATACCTACAAGTTTTTGGGCTTCGACTGCAAACTCCATTGGTAATTGTTGTAATACTTCCTTACAAAAGCCATTAACAATTAATCCTACAGCTTCCTCAGGATTAAGTCCTCTTTGTTGGCAATAATGTAATTGTTCTTCACTTATTTTTGATGTCGTAGCCTCATGAGCAATATTGGAATCAAAATTTTTATTTTTAATATATGGAACTGTGTGTGCACCACATTTATTTCCCATTAATAAGGAGTCGCATTGTGTGTAGTTGCTAGAATTTTTAGCTTTTGAATTAATATCTACTAAACCTCTGTAAGTCATGTCAGAAAATCCAGCACTTATCCCTTTTGAAATAATTTTACTTTTAGTATTTTTTCCCAAATGAATCATCTTTGTACCAGTGTCTGCTTTTTGATGATTATTGGTAATTGCTATAGAATAAAATTCACCAATTGAATTATCACCTTTTAATATACAGCTTGGATATTTCCAAGTTATGGCTGATCCTGTTTCAACTTGCGTCCAAGAAATCTTAGAATTTTTTCCCTTACATAATCCTCTTTTGGTTACAAAATTATAAATTCCTCCTTTACCATTTTCATCGCCTGGATACCAATTTTGTACAGTTGAGTACTTTATTTCTGCATCGTCAAAAGCTATCAATTCAACATTTGCTGCGTGCAATTGATTCTCATCTCTCATTGGAGCGGTACATCCTTCGAGGTAACTCACATAACTTCCTTTATCAGCAATAATTAATGTTCGCTCGAACTGTCCTGTTTCTGATGCATTAATTCTGAAATAAGTTGATAGTTCCATAGGGCACTTAACACCTTCAGGAATATAAACGAATGATCCATCTGTAAAAACTGCAGAGTTCAGTGTGGCAAAGAAATGATCTGTAACTGGTATTACTGTACCTAAATATTTTTTTACAAGATTAGGATGTTTTTGAATTGCCTCTGACATTGAACAAAATATTATTCCGTGTTTAGTCAACTCACCTTTAAAAGTAGTTGCAACTGAAACAGAATCAAATACTGCGTCTACAGCAATTCCATTTAATCTTGCTTGTTCTTGTAATGGAATTCCGAGTTTTTTATATGTCTCTAAAAGTTTAGGGTCAAGTTCATCAAGACTTTTTGGCTTATCTTTCATGCTTTTTGGTGCTGAATAATAATATAAATCTTGATAATTAATTTTAGGATATTTTGGTTTTTGCCAATTAGGTTCTTTTAAAAGTTTTAATCGCTCGTAAGCTTTTAATCTAAAGTCTAACATCCATTGTGGTTCTTTTTTGATATTAGAAATAAACTTGATCACATCTTCATTTAAGCCTTTTGGAGCTTTAATGTTTTCTATATCTGTAGTAAAACCGTACTTATAATCTTTTAACTTTTCTATATCTTTTTCTCTGGTATCCATTTTTAAATTCTTCTCTCAATTTTATCTTGAATAAGATCTTCTAAACTCTTTTTTTCAAAAAAAATCATTTATGTGGTTTTCAAGCTCATCCCATAAATTATGGGTTAAACATTTTGTAGATTTACCGTTGCAACTTTTTTTAGACTCTTTTTTACACTGAACAGTTTTAACTTTTTCATCAACAGCATCAAAAATATTAGTAAGTTTTATCTCTTTAGCTTTTTTGTTTAAAACATAGCCACCTTGATTTCCTCTTACACTTTGAACAATTTCTTTTTTTCTTAGTTTAGAAAAAATTTGTTCTAAGTAATCAAGAGAAATACCTTGTCTTAGCGAGATGTCTCTTAGAGATACTGGGTTAATATTATTAAATCTCGCCAGATCTACTAAAGCCATTACCGCATATCTGCCTTTAGATGTTAGTTTCATAAATCGCGATTTTAAAGGGTATATATAAACCTGACTAAAATAGTCAAGTATCTTAAAGAAAAAAAATACTAACATTTTGCCACGCAGTTATGATAAACCTAATTTTTTTTTGAGAATGATAATCAATATTAAATATGGATAACAAAATTTTAGAAATTTTTATACCTGGGCCTGTTGGTAGACTTGAAGCGAAATATTTTAAAAGTAAAAAAAATACCTCTCCTGTAGCATTGGTATTGCAACCTCATCCACAATATGGTGGAACAATGAATAATAAAGTGGTTGTTGAAGCTTTCAAAATATTTATGGAAAATGATTTTTCTGTTTGTAGAGTTAATTTTAGAGGTGTGGGTAAAAGTGATGGTGAATTTGATAATGGTCAAGGTGAATTAGCTGACGCTGCTGCTGCTTTAGATTGGCTTGAAAGAGAAAATTTTGATAATTCACAATGCTGGGTTTCTGGTTTTTCATTTGGCTCGTTAATTGCAATGCAATTATTAATGCGAAGACCAGAAATAAATAGATTTATAGCGATTTCACCCCAACCAAATGTTTATGATTTTTCTTTTCTTTCTCCATGTCCAACTTCTGGTTTAATGATCTACGGAAAAAAAGATGAATTAGTTCCATTAGAACATATAAAAGAATTAGATAAGAGATTGAGCGTTCAAAAAGGAATTAAAGTAGATTTTCAATCTGTTCCAGACGCGAATCATTTTTTTTCAAAAAGTGAAGATCAATTAGTAAACCATTTAGACAAATATATAAAAAAAGAAACAGCTCTGTATTAAAAATTTTTTACTGTGACACCACCTATAGTTGGTTGTTTACAGCCAGTGGTTGTCGGGAATGAAATTGGTAATTTTAAAAAAGATCTAATAGCTAAATAAGCGAAAGCTTGGGACTCTACAAAATCTCCATCAATTCCATACTTTTCTATAGGGAGTAAAACCATTCCTCTAATATTTTCTATTATTGATTTTATTAAATATTTATTTTTTCTACCACCACCTGAAACTAAAAATATAGAAGATTTTGATGAACCTCCAAAATAAACTAAGGCTTTAGCAATTTGAGTAGCAGTAAAATCTGTTAAAGTTGAAGCGCCATTTTCCAAAGAAAGACCTTTTGTAAAAGATATATCAAAATCTCTTACATCTAAAGAATCTTTATAAGGTGGAATAACATCAAAATTTTCTAAGGCTTGATTTAATATTAAGTCGTCAGTCTTACCAACATTTGCAAGTTCTCCTCCTTTATCATATTTATTATTTGAATTTTTTCTTACCCATTCATCAATAAGACAATTTCCTGGACCAATATCACAAGCTCTTAAAACATTTATAGAATTTGGCTTTAAAAAATCCTCCCATTTCACTGTTTGTGTAATATTTGATATTCCTCCAATATTTAAAATGTTTACTGAGAAATATTTATTTAATTCTTTTTTTAAAAACTTGTTAGCGATGGTGTTGTGAAAAATTGGAACTAATGGTGCACCTTGACCTCCATGTTTCAAATCATTCTCTCTAAAATTAAAAATAACTATTTTTTTTGTTAATTGAGATAATAATTTTCCATTACCCAGTTGTTTGCTGATTTTTTTCTTACTATCATGAAATATTGTATGACCATGAAAACCTAAAAAATCTACTTCGATTTTAGAACTTTCAAGAATTTCATTAACAGCGTTAGCATGAAATAATGTAATTTCTCTTTCCAAATCATTTAGTTCAACAGAATAAGCTTTTAAATGTTCTACTCTAAAGATTTTAGACCTGATATTAATAAGTTTTTTTCTAAGTTCTTCCTCATACTCAAAATATTTATCTAATTTTATTGAATATTCACTATTACCGTCAGACCTTATTATTGAGGCATCTACTCCATCCATTGAAGTTCCACTCATTAATCCTAAGGCCGTATAAATCTTACCCATTCTTATTTTTTTTTATCAAATAATGTATATTGTAGAATTATAGACATATGAATAAATTTTTAAAAGAATTTAAAGATAGAGGTTTTTTCTATCAATGTACTAATGAGGAAGAATTATCAAAATTATTAGATAAAAAAAAAATTAGTGCCTATATAGGCTTTGATTGTACTGCTGAAAGTCTTCACGTTGGTAGTCTTCTACAGATAATGTGTTTGAGATTACTACAAAAACATGGTCATAGACCAATAGTATTATTAGGTGGTGGGACAACTCGAATTGGTGATCCTTCTGGAAAAGATAAAACAAGAAAAATATTAAATGAAAAAGAGATAGACAAAAACATTAAGAATATAGAAAAATTATTAAAAAATTTTTTAGATGTCAAAAATCCTAAGATTAAACCAATTTTTGTAAATAATTATTCCTGGCTTAAAAACTTAAATTATATTTCTTTTTTAAGAGATATTGGAAAACATTTTACAATAAATAAAATGTTGAGTTATGATAGTGTTAAAAACAGATTAGAGAGAGAACAGTCTTTGAGCTATATGGAATTCAATTATATGATTCTTCAAGCTTATGATTTTTTAGAACTAAATAAGAAAAAAAATTGTTTGCTTCAAGTAGGTGGTTCAGATCAATGGGGTAATATTGTTAATGGAGTTGATTTAATAAAAAGATACTCAAATAATCAAGTTTTTGGATTAACAACTCCTTTAATTACATTGGCATCTGGAGCAAAAATGGGAAAAACTGAGTCAGGTGCTATTTGGTTAGATAAAAAATATTTATCAGCATACGAATATTGGCAATATTGGAGAAATACAGATGATAGAGACGTAATTAAATTCTTAAAATTTTTTACAGATCTTGAAATTAGTAAAATTGATAATTTTCAGAATAAAAATATTAATGATTTAAAAATTTTATTAGCTAATAAAACGACAGAAATGCTACATGGAAAAATAGCAGCTCAAAATTCAGAGCAAGCTGCTAAAGAGGCTTTTTCCGGAAAATTGCTTAGTTCTAACTTGCTATCAATAAAGATAAAATCTAAAGATCTTAAAAAAGATATAAAGATTGTCGATCTTATAATTATATCCAACTTAGAAAGTTCCAAAAGTGAAATAAGAAGATTGTTAAAAGGTAATGCTATTAAAATAAATGGTAAAATGATTAATGACGACAAATTTATTATTAAAAAAGAATTATTTGATAATAATTATTTAAAACTTTCTATAGGAAAAAAAAGACATATTAAAATTGAGCTTATTTAGTTTTTTTTATTTTTTCTAAAGTTCGGGTAATAAATCTTGGTGTTAAAGTTTTAATCGGATTTACTGTAGTTTCAAGATCATCTGGAGGACCTTTAACCTTAAAGCTTACTCCAAAGACACCTTCACCAACTTTTTTTCCAACTAATATATTACCAATTAATGGTATTGAAGAAATTGTTCTATTAATAGTTGTTGCTGGTACCAATGTTCCTCTTAAACTAATTAGTTTTTTTTCTTGTACGTAACCCTCCATTAAGATTGATATTGCAGGACCAATTGCATAAATCTCCTTAATTGTCATTATTTTATCTTTACTAGAAAATTTCATTTCAAAATCAGTAAATCTAATACCCTCTCCTGTTAAAAGATCAGCTATACCCTGGAGAGATGCTAATGTTAGCAACTTTGCCAAAACTGGAATTTCTTGGACTTTAAAATTATCAATTGTTAATATTGAATTTGAAATCCCATTTTTTTTTACAGAATAAAATCTTAGATCACCATTTTCAAAACCTTTAACAAATTTATATCTATCTACTAGGGGTTTGGCTTTACCTGAATAAAGTGAAGTAATTTTTTCATCTTTATCATTAGTTTTTATAGTTAATTTAATTTTTTTTTCTTTAGGAAATTTGGATTCTAAATCAAGTTCTGTAATTTTGTTATTATTTAAAACTAGAAAGCCTCTAAGATTATTTGTTTTGTTATTTTTATCTAAAAAAATACTTTCGACATCAAAATTTAATTTAAAGTTTTGATTAAAATATTCATATTTTTTTATATCATTAGAGTCTAATAATCTCATAATAATTTTATTTGAATTAAAACTATCTCCAGCAATTTTATAATCTAAATTGTCTCTTCTAACTTCAATATTATTCGTTAAATTATCTTTATCTACATAATCAAAACGAATATTTTTAATTTTATTAATTTTGAAATTTGAAGATAATGCTAAATCTTTTACAGATAAAAAATTTTTATTTTCAATTAAAGAAATTTCGTTAAAAAAAAATTTATTTTTATTAGATGTACCTTTTATTAAAAGCTCTAGCGTGGATTTGTCTTTTTTTTCATAATTAAGTAAATCAATTTGAAAGTCATTTTTTGATATTTTTAAACTTGAGTCAAAAACAAATCCTTTTTTATCCTTGGTTATTTTATAATTGATATTATCTGAATAATCCTGAATAAATACATAACCTGAACCCATAATATCTATTTTATCTTTTGTATATTTAAATTTAATACTTTGATTCTTTAACACGATATTTTCTTTGATCTTAGGAAAGAAATTTTTTAATTTTAAAAAATTATCTATTCTCAGCAAATCGAGATTTATATTAGATATTAAATTTAAATCTTTAACTCTTAATTTTTGATCTATCTTAAATTTAAATTCATTATCTGAGCTAAAAATAATTTCTTTTATATCAACATTGTAAAATTTTTTATCAATTAAATCTTTAATATCTTTTTCTTTAATAATTAGATTTTTATTTCTAAGTTTCCCAGAAACTAAAAATTCATTATTTTTTCTTTCTGCTATTAGCTCAGGAATTAAAATTCCTTTATCATTTAATAAAAAACTAGCATTTTTTAATATGATTTCTTTATCAGAAATTTGAAAAATAAAATCAATTTTATCTATTCGTTTTTTATTAAAAATATTTATTCGTCCATCATTAATAATCCCATTAATATTATAATTTTTTTTTATTTTTCCAAATTGATCAAATTCTATTTTAAGATCAGCTATTAGATATCCATTTTCTATAAATTTCTCAGCTATGAATAATTTAGGATCTTTTTTAATTAAATTTAAAAATCTTAAAAAATCTTTGATTAATAAAGATTTAGATGAAAGCGAAATTTCTGATAAAGCAAATTCTCTATTAATTAAAGATCTTAAAGAAATTTTAAATTTAATATTCTCGAGTTGAATTACATTGTTTTGATAAGTTAGATTTGTTCCTACTGTTTTTGCGTCAATTTTAAATTTAAATAGATTTAATTTTGCACTCACATCATTAATTTTAAGCTCAATATCAGGTTCAATACTCTTGATTTGAGAAATAATTTTAGAATTGAAATTTTTAGTTTTCACTCCAATTATGCTTAGGTATAAAATTAGAGATAAAAATATAAATGATAATAAAATTATTAGTCTAAAAATTATTTTTTTCATTTTACCTGGTATAAAGATTGTTCCAAAAATTCATCTATTTCACCATTCAAGATTTTATCCGGATTAGTGCTTTCATGATTTGTTCTATTATCTTTTACTAACCTATATGGTTGTAAAATATATGATCGAATTTGATGACCCCAACCTATTTCAGATTTTAAAGCTTCAGTATTTTGATTTTTTTCCTCCTTTTTTTTCATCTCAAAATCATAAAGTCTTGCTTTAAGCATATTCATACACGTTTCCTTATTTTTGTGCTGTGATCTCTCATTTTGACATTGTACAACTATTTTAGATGGCAGGTGAGTGATACGTACTGCACTATCGGTAGTATTTACATGTTGACCTCCAGCACCACTTGAGCGGTAAGTGTCTATTCTCAAATCTTTTTCTAGTATTTCAATATTAATATTTTCATCAACTACTGGATAAACCCAAACACTAGCAAAACTTGTATGTCTTCTAGCTCCAGAATCAAAAGGAGATATCCTTACCAATCTATGAATACCAGATTCTTTTTTTAGCCAACCAAATACATGATCACCTTCTATTTTAAATGTTGTCGATTTAATTCCAGCTTCGTCTCCTTTATGCTCACTTACTATTTGAAATTTATATTTTTTATTATCAGACCATTTAAGATACATTCTTCTTAACATATCTGCCCAATCCTGGCTTTCTGTTCCTCCAGCACCTGCATGAATCTCAATATATGAGTCTAAAAGATCTGCTTCATTAGATAGGAAACATTTAATTTCATTTTTTTTTGCGATAGACATTAAATCTGAAATTTTTTGACCTACCTCATTTTGAATTTCAATATTATTTTCCTCTAAAGCTAAATCATATAAATCATTAAGGTCTTTAATTTGATTATTTGATTGAGTGTATGAATTAATTAGATCTTCAAATAATTTTTTTTCCTTAATTATTTTTTGTGAATTTGATTTATCTTGCCAGAAATCAGCTTCTAGCATTTTTTGGCTATGACTTTCTAATTTTGAAAAAATATTATTTTTTTCAAAGATACTCCTTAACTCTTTGATTTATTTTATTGATTTCTTTTTTTAAAATTAAATATTTATCATTCATTAATAGAACCTTAATATATTATTGTTATTTAATCTATTATTATTTGAATACAAAATTTTTCCATTTAATATATTTTTACTTTTATAAGACTCTATTATTGTATTTTTTGAACTAAATTTAGCTTTGTTACCTGTTTTTGGATCAACGACCATAAGCGTAATACTTTCAGGAACTTTAAATGGTTTGGCTTCAGATTTTTTTACTGTTTTTTTTATAAATTCTTCAAAAATCGGTAAGGCTGCTTTTGAGCCCGTTTCAAATTTTCCTAATGGTTCTGGATTATCCATTCCAACATAAACACCTATAACCAAATTTGAAGTGAATCCAATAAACCAGGCGTCTGTATTATCATTAGTTGTACCAGTTTTTCCTGCTAGGTTTAATCCGAGTTTTTTTAATTTTTTTCCAGTTCCTCTTTCTACGACACCTTGAAGAATAGAAGTTAATTGATATGCTGTTTGGGGAGATATTACCTGCTTATAATCATCTTTTATTTTAGGAAACTCTTTTCCAGTGAAAGAGACTTTCTCACAATCTATACATTTCCTATTCTCATTATTAATTATTGTATTGCCTTCACTGTCTTGAATCCGATCTATTAAGACTGGCATAATTAATTTTCCTCCATTAACAAAAGAACAATATGCTGATGTAAGATTTAAAAGAGTTGTTTCTGCTGAACCTAAAGATATTGATAAAAGTTCATCAGGTTCTTTGTAAATATTCATCTTTTTTGTAAAATTTGTAATTTTGTCGATGCCAAGATTTTGAGCTACTCTAACTGTCATTAAATTTCTAGACTTTTCTAGCCCAACTCTTAACGTTGAGAGGCCATAAAATTTTTTTCCATAATTTTCTGGTTTCCATTTTTTTAAGTCCACCCCCTGATCTAAAACAAGAGGTGCATCTAAAATTAAAGATGACGGAGTGTAATCATTTTCTAATGCTAAAGCATAGACAAAAGGTTTAAAAGCTGATCCAGGTTGTCTTAGAGCCTGGGAGGCCCTGTTAAACTCACTATTTTTAAAACTAAAGCCACCACTTAAACTAAGAACTCTACCAGTAAATGGATCCATAACTACGATGCCACCGTTAATTTTTGGAAGCTGTTGAAGACTATAATTATTTAAATTTATTTTTTTAACATAAATAACGTCTCCCTTTCTAAGTATTTCTTTGAAATCTTTTTTTGTCCAAGATATATCTTTATATTTAATAACACCTTCGAGGTTATCTTTCGTTTCTATTAATGTATTAAATTGATTTACCTCTTTAACTAATGCTATTTGCCAACCAATTGATTTTTCTAATTGAAATTTTTTATCAATTTTTTGAGTCCAATCCTTAGAATATTGAATGTTATTTAAAGGACCACGCCAACCTTTTCTTCTATCGTAAGCAATTAATCCATTCCTTAAAGATTGAGTTGCAAATTTTTGTAATTCTAAATTAATTGGAGTATTTATATTATATCCTTGATTATACACTTTCTCATAGGTCAATTGATCTATTATATTTTTTCTCACATCTTCAATATAATATTGTGAATTTTCTAAAAAAACTTTTTTTACTTTTTTTAATTCGATGGGTTTTTTTTTAAGTTCGATGTAATTAATCTCATTAATAAAATTATTATCAAATAAATTTTTTAAAACTAAATTTCTTCTAAACTTAGCAAGTTCTTTATCTCTGTAAGGATTGTATTTACTCGGGGCTTTCGGTAAGGCGGCTAATAAAGCCGCTTCATTATAGTTTAAATCTTTAATTGATTTATCAAAATATTCTAAACTAGCTGCGGCTACACCATAGGCTCCACTTCCTAGATATATTTGATTGAGATATAATTCTAAAATTCTTTCTTTTGATAATGCTCTTTCAATTCTGAATGCTAATATCGCTTCTTTAATTTTTCTATTCAAACTTACTTCGTTAGTTAATAAAAAATTTTTAGCAACTTGTTGTGTGATTGTCGAAGCACCTTCAAGTCTCTTAGAGCTTAATATATTCCTTATATTATTAATTACAGCTCTCATAACACCCTTGGCATCTACACCTGGGTGAGAAAAAAAATTTTTATCCTCTGCAGATAAAAATGAATTAATTACATTTTCAGGTAATGCCTCGTAGGGAACAAAAATCCTTTTTTCCTTTGAGAAATCGGCTACTAATTCACCATTTCCAGAATACATTTTGCTTGAAACTGGAGGCTTATAATTTTTCAAGAATCTATAATCGGGAATACTATTTGAAAAAGTCCATAAAATTATCAGGATTGTTACTGATGAAATGAGAAATAAACCAAGGAATACTATGAATATATTCTTAAATAAACTGGTCATTTTAATTCCATTATATAGAGGAATTTGTTAAAGATAAGGCATTATTAAAAACAAAATTTATAAAATTAAATTAATGCTCAAATCAAATCAAAAAATATGGAAAAAAATTTATATATTGATGCTTCGCATCCAAATGAGACTAGAGTTGTACTTAAATCAGAGAAGAATATTGAGGACTACGAATACGAGGGTTTAAAAAACAACCTTATTAAAAATAATATTTACTTAGGAAAAGTAAGTAGAATTGAACCTTCACTTCAGGCAGCGTTTATAGATTTTGGAAGAGAAAAACACGGTTTTTTATCTTTTAATGATATTCAGTCTGATTATTATCAAATACCTAAAAGTGATCTAGAACAAATAAAAAAAGAAGAAGAAAAAGTAAGAGAGGAACTTTCTAAAGAAGTTGAGGCCAAAGAAGAAAAAAACTTGGCAGAGGGTAAATTAGAAATTGATGACCCATTAGAAATTAAAAAATCAGAGGATGACAAAGAAGCATCTATTGAAAATGAAATTGCCGAAGAAATTGATACGAATAATAATAAAGAGGAGAAAATAATTGATAACTTAAAAGATAATAAAGAAAAAATAATTCGAACACGACATAGATTTAAAAGATATAAAATTCAAGAAGTTATAAAACCCAATCAAGTTATTCTTGTTCAAGTTATAAAAGATGAGAGAGGTCAAAAAGGAGCAGCTTTAAGTACATTTATTTCTATTGCAGGTAAATATATTGTATTGATGCCAAATACTCCAAAAGGTGGGGGGATATCAAGAAAAATATTTAACCCTGCTGACAGAAAAAAAATAAGATCAATTTTAAATGAAATAGAAATTCCAAAGGAAATGGGTTTAATAGTAAGAACTGCTGGAAGTAATAAAACAAAAAATGAAATTAATCACGATCTTGATTCATTGGAAAAAACTTGGAATCAAATTAAAGACAACGCTTTAAATTCTATTGCTCCATCTTTAATACACCAAGAAAGTGAAATAATAAAAAGAACTTTAAGAGATATGTATGATGAAAATACTAAAAATATAATCGTAGAAGGAAATGACGGTTATAAAAAAGCTCAAAATTTTATGAAAATGATGATGCCATCACATGTGAAAAAAGTTAAAAAATATAGAGGTAAAATTCCATTATTCATTCAAGAGGACATCGAACAAAAACTTAATCAAATATTTGAATCTGAAATTAAATTAAATTCTGGAGGATATTTAGTTATAAACCCAACAGAGGCCCTGGTCTCAATTGATATTAACTCTGGTAGCTCTATAAAACAAAAAAATGTTGAAAGTACAGCTTTAGATACAAATCTAGAAGCTGCCGAAGAAATAGCTAGACAAATAAAAATTAGAGATCTGTCTGGTTTAATAATTATCGATTTTATAGATATGCTTGGCTATGGAAATAGAAAAATGGTCGAAAAACGATTAAAAGAAAAATGTAGATCTGATAGGGCAAGAATTCAAATTGGTAGAATTAGTAATTTTGGTTTACTAGAAATGTCTAGGCAACGATTAAGAGAAAGTGCAGTTAAGTGGAAAGTTGAATTAACAGATGAGTCCTTTGCTCAAAAATTATTGAAAATAGTTGAGTTAAAATCAGTATTAAAAAAAGCAAAATTTATTGAATTAAAAGTTTGTGAAAAAATTTCTGATTTTATAAAAGAAAATTTTGTTGATAATTTAACATATTTCGAAAAGAAAAATAAAATTAAAATAGATATTATAACAGATAATTCTCTTATAATTCCAGAATACATAATCGATCTTAGAAACAAATCAAAAAAAACTATCGAACTAGTAAAACATCATGAAAAATTAAAAAATTTAGAACAACAAAAAACAGAAGACAAAATTGCTGAAAAAGATAAAAAAAAATTTAAAAAAAAAAAAATTTTTAAAAAAGATTTTTATAAAAAACGCTAAATAATTCCTTTTGTCGGTGAAGAAGGACGTCCTAGTAAAACTTTATCAATTCTTCCAGAAAGATATGACTGTCTTCCTGCAATTACTGCATTTTTAAATGCCAAAGCCATGTCATATGGTTTTTTTGCTTTTGCAATCGCAGTATTTACTAAAACACCATCACAACCTAATTCCATTGCAATTGTTGCATCTGAAGCCTGGCCCAATCCTGCATCTATTATTAAAGGTAATTTAGTCTGATTTCTTATGATCTTAATATTAATTTGATTAAGAATACCCAAGCCAGATCCTATAGGTGCCGCTAATGGCATAATTGCCGAGGCTCCCACATTTTCTAATTTTTTTGCCATTAAAGGATCATCATTACAATAAACCATAACTTTAAATCCTTCTTTAGATAAAATTTCTGTAGATTTTAACGTTTCTACCATATCAGGAAATAGATTTTTTTTGTCTCCTAAAACCTCAAGTTTTACTAATTTCCACCCACCTATTTCTCTTGCTAGTCTTAAAGTTCTTAATGCATCCTCTGAAGTAAAACATCCAGCAGTATTAGGTAAATATGTTATTTTTTTTGGATCAATATAATCCATTAACAAGGGTTTTTTTTTGTCAGATATATTCACTCTTCTTACAGCAACAGTAACAATATCAGCACCTGAAATTTTTACCGCTTTAGCACACTCGGCCATACTATTATATTTTCCAGTTCCAACTATAAGTCTGGAATTAAATCTTTTATTTGCAACTTTTAACTTATCCCTCAAAATTTTTAACCTCCTCCAATAAAATGAACAATTTCTATTTTATCATTAGTTGTCAATTTTATCTTTTTTATTTCCTTTTTATTTACTATCTTTTTATTCAATTCTATCGCTACTTTAGTAATTGGTATCTTAAAATTATTAATTAGTTCATATAACGTAGATTTTTCGACAATAGTCTTAGTTTTTCCATTTAGTTTAATTTTTATTTTTTTTAACTTTTTCATCGTATATAAATGCTGGATGAATAATAAAATTATTATTATTAATGGCCCTAATCTTAATCTATTAGGTGAAAGAGAACAATCACAATATGGGTCGCTGACATTTCAAAAACTTAAAGAGAAATGTCTAAAAAAAACCAATGAATTAAATATAAATGCTGAATTCTTTCAATCAAATATAGAAGGAGAAATTGTGAATAAAATTCAAGATTCTCGAAAAAACTTTGATGGAATGATTATTAATGCTGCTGGTTTTACACATACATCCGTTGCAATAAGGGATGCTCTAGAACTTTTTAAAAAACCTATAATTGAAATTCATATATCCAACATATACAAAAGGGAAGATTTTAGACATAAATCACTAATTAGTGATGTAGTTAATGGTGGAATTTTTGGTTTGGGATCTGAAGGTTATATTTTAGCCATAATTTCATTAGAGAAGATAATTAAAAATGAAAGTAGATAAAAAATTAATCAAAGAACTAAGTGAATACTTAGATGAATTTAATCTTACTGAAATAGAATTCACTGAAAAGGATACAAAAATAAAAGTTTCTAAAAATAATGTATCAATAAATAATCAAACTACCCCAATCGCTCAAAATCCAAATACGGTCAAAGAAGGAAATTTTATTTCAAATAAAATTGTTTCTGGTGTTGAAGTCAAATCTCCAATAATAGGTACTGCTTACCATGCTCCTGAACCTGGAGCAAAAAAATTTGTAGAAATTGGAAAAAAAATTAAAAAAGGAGATACAGTAATGATTGTTGAAGCTATGAAGACAATGAACCATGTTCCTTCCACCTCAGATGGATTAGTAAAAGAAATTTGTGTAGAAGATGGTCAGCCTGTAGAATTTGGACAAACAATTATTATTTTAGAGTAATGTTCAAAAAAATTCTTATCGCAAACCGTGGGGAAATTGCAGTTAGAGTTATTAGAGCATGTAAAGAGTGGGGAATCTCGACTGTAGCTGTTCACTCTGATGTTGATAAAGATAGTATGCATGTAAGACTTGCAGATGAAAGTGTATGCATAGGATCTCATCAACCGATCAACAGTTATTTAAATATTCCAGCACTTATGTCAGCAATAGAGATAACTAACTCAGAAGCAGTTCATCCAGGGTATGGTTTTTTATCAGAAAATGCTAATTTTGTTAAAGTCCTTGAAGAAAATAATATTAAGTTTATTGGAGCGTCTTCTAAATTAATTGGATTAATGGGAGATAAAATACAAGCAAAAAAAATTGCTAAAGAAAATGGATTACCTGTAATTGAAGGTTCTGAGGGTGGCATAAAAGATATGAAAGAGGCGAAAGAGCTATGTAAAAAAATTGGGTACCCAGTATTAATCAAAGCATCTGCAGGGGGGGGTGGTAAAGGTATGAAAATTGTTCAGAAAGAGGATGACTTTGAAATATTATTTTCTACTGCAAAATCTGAAGCACAAAAATATTTTGGTAATGATGAAATTTACTTAGAAAAATTTTTTCAAAATCCTAGGCATATTGAAGTTCAAATTCTCTCTGGAAAAAATAGAACAGTTCATTTACATGAAAGAGATTGCTCAGTTCAAAGAAGACATCAAAAACTCATAGAAGAAACTCCTAGTCCAGTTTTAAATGACGAAATTAGAAATGAGTTATTTGAAAAAACTGTAAAAATGGTGAGTAAAATAGGTTATGAGGGAGCAGGCACAGTAGAATTTATATATGAGGAAGGTAAATTTTATTTTTTAGAGATGAATACTCGTATACAAGTTGAACATCCTGTATCAGAGATGGTGACAGGCATAGACATTATAAAGGAGCAAATATGGATAGCTTATACTGGAGAAACTGCTTTAACTCAATCAGATATCAATCCAAGAGGTCATGCTATAGAGTGCAGAATTAATGCGGAAGACCCTAGTAAAAATTTCCAACCTTCACCTGGAACGATTGAAATGTGTCATCAACCTTCAGGTTTTAGGACCAGAGTAGATGGTGCAATTTTTCAGGGTTATAAAGTAACTCCATTTTATGACAGTTTAGTATGTAAATTAATTTGTCACGGAAGAAATAGAAAAGAAGCAATCCAAAGAATGAATAGATCTTTGGAAGAATTTGTAATTGAAGGAGTAACAACAACAATTCCTTTACATAAAAAACTTCTCAATCATAAAAAGTTTATTGAATCTGATTTTAATGTTAGTTGGCTAGATAAAGAAAAAATAATTTAATTACAATCGACTAACCATATATCATAAACTGGATGGTCAAAAGGTGCTATGGAAGGACTAGATGAAAACATCCATCCATTAAAAACGTATACTTTATCATTATCTTTTTTTGTTAAATCTCTTACTTGAATATATGCTTTAATTTCGGGATTATCATTAAATTCTGAGTTAGTACACTTCATACTTCTTATAGCTATGTCTTTATATATTAATTCTTCTCCATTAACTAAATTTATCAAATCATTTTTTGAGCTTATTTTATCAAGAATTTTTATGTCAGTTTTTTCCCCTGTCATCTCATTTGTAGCATGAGCAAAGGAAAATTTTAATAATAAGATATAAGTTACAATTGATATTAATAGCTTATTTGGATTTCCAACTTTTATATTTTTTATCGATAGCATTATCTTTACCTTTATTAGGATAATAAGCTTCTTCTGTCCCTGTAGGATTTGGCTTATGAGGTTTTTGCCATTCATATTTATCAAAATTATGTTTTTTTTCTATCCTATTAGGAGTAAAATGTATCCATGAGTACCATTCCACAGGTATTTTGGTTGCATCTATTTCATCTGAATATATTACCCATCTTTTACCACTTTTGCTCTCATAATATTTATTTCCAAAAGAATCGGAGCCAGCAAACTTACCAAATAAAATAGTTTTCAATTTTGTTCCTAAGGTATCTTTATTCCACCAAGTAAAAATTTTTTTTAAAATTGTCAACATATTATTTTTTTTCAATCATTAATTGTATAAATTAAATTAGACTAAAATTTTGAATTGTATATAAATCAAATGATTCAATAATCAAAATAAATTTAAAAATTGAGGAAAAATGGCAAAATATTTAGTTGAAACTTATTATACATGCTCATTTAAGGTAAATCATTACCTTGATGATATTAGTGAAATAGAGCTTAAAAATCTTGAAAAAAGAGATGACGGTAAATTTGAAATTTTAGAGGTAAAATTAGATAACAGAAAGACAAAAAATTTAGATCCTAATATCAATAATGAATTAAATAAAAAAATTGATTTAATACCAGCAACAAACAATAATAACTCTGAAAAAGAGAGTTTTGAACAATCAGTTAAGGAAGTTTTACATACTAATGATAAGTCAGGAAAAAGATTTAGTATGCCGGATCGAAGAAAAGGATATATCCAAAAAGCAACTATTGGGGATCACAAAGTGTATCTGCATACTGGAGAATATGAAGATGGAAAGATTGGTGAAATTTTTATTGATACTAGTAAAGAGGGAGAGCTAGTTAAAGCTTTAATGAATAATTTCGCTATAGCTGTATCTCTTGGCCTTCAATATGGGGTTCCTTTAGATGAATTTATTAGTGCCTTTGTGGGTACAAAATTTGAACCTTCTGGAAAAGTTCATGGAAATGATAGAATATTAAGTGCATCTTCAATTCTAGATTATATCTTTAGAGAACTAGCTATCTCTTATCAAAATAGAGAGGACTTAGCTCACACTCCATCTATAAGTGGATCTGAAAATTCAAATTTAGTAGACCAAAATATGGAGGGTCAAAATCAACTATTAAAAATAGTAAGAGATATTACCAGTAAAGGATTTGTAAGAAATAATTACAAAAAAAATCTTGTTGATCTATCTGACGTAAAGATAAATTTGAAAGGTAAAAAATAATTATTTTTTCAATTTTAAGCTAATACTAAGCTCTTTAAGCTGGTTATCGCTTACGTTTGATGGGGCGTTCATCATAAGATCTTGAGCATTTTGATTCATCGGAAACATTGTAACTTCTCTTATATTTTTTTCATTGGCAAGTAACATAACTATTCTGTCTATTCCTGGTGCAATTCCACCATGTGGAGGCGCGCCATAACTTAATGCATTTATCATTCCACTAAATTTTTGATTAACTTCAAGTTCTGAGTATCCAGCAACAGAAAAAAGTTTATACATCAATTCTGGAATATGGTTTCTTATAGCTCCAGAAGATAATTCAATACCATTGCAAACTATGTCATATTGATAAGCTAGAATATCAAGAGGTTTATCAAAATTAATCTTACTAGTTTCTCCTTGTGGCATTGAAAAAGGATTATGACTAAATTCTATTTTATTTGTAATATCGTTTTTCTCAAACATTGGATAATCAATAACCCAACAAAATGCGAGGGTTTCATCATCAATTAAGCCTAGATCTTTAGCTATTTTATCTCTTGCTAATGACGTAATTTTCTCAAGCTCTTTTTGTTTTGAACAAGCAAAAAAAATACTATCACCCACTTCTGCACCTGTTAATCCCATAATCTCTAACAAAGATTCTTTTGTAAAAAATTTGCCAATTGGCCCTTTTGCTGAAACTTCTTTTTCATTTTCAATTGTAAAATACGCAAGTCCTGACCCACCTTGTTCTTTAGCCCATTTATCAATATTATCAAAAAAGCTTCTAGATTTATCTTTTGTATTCTTAGTCACTATACATCTCACTATCGAGCCTGATTTAACGAGTGCTTTAAAAATATCAAATGATACATCATCTCTTAAAAAAATTTCTGTAACATCATTAATTATTAAAGGGTTTCTTAGATCAGGTTTATCAGTTCCATATTTTAACATGGCTTCCTTATACTTTATCCTAGGGAACTTACTAAAAAGTAGCTTTTTGTTTGAAAATTTTTTGAAAGTATTAAGGAATAATTTTTCCACAACATTAAATACATCTTCTTGTTCAACAAATGACATTTCTAAATCAAGTTGATAAAATTCACCTGGACTTCTATCTGCTCTAGCATCTTCATCACGAAAACAAGGTGCAATTTGAAAATATTTATCAAAACCAGAAACCATGATTAATTGTTTAAATTGTTGTGGCGCTTGTGGCAGAGCATAAAATTTACCTGGGTTTAATCTACTTGGAACTAGAAAGTCTCTAGCACCCTCTGGACTTGAAGATGTTAAAATTGGTGTTTGAAATTCTAAAAATCCCATTTTATTCATTTCATTTCTGATGAAAGAAATAACCTTTGATCTTAAAATAATATTCTCATGAATTTTTTTTCTTCTAAGATCAAGAAATCTATATTTTAATCTTATGTCTTCAGCATATTCTTGATCACTAAAAACTGGTAGAGGCAATTCCTTGCAGCTTCCTAACACAGTGAATTTTTGGATACTTATTTCAATTTCACCTGTTTGAATCTCCTTATTTATAGTATCTTTAGATCTATTTAGAACTTTTCCCTCGACCTTAATTACGGTCTCAAGTTGTGTTTTTTCTAATTTAGAAAAATTTAAATTGTCTTTATCTATAATGCACTGAGTAATTCCATAATTATCTCTTAAATCTACAAATAATAAGTTTCCATGATCTCTTTTCTTATTTATCCAGCCTGAAAGAATCACATTATTTCCTACGTTTTCTTTTCGCAAATTATTACAATTATGAGTTCGATATTTATTTTTCAATTATTCTCCTAGAGCTTCTTTTATAATCTTAAAATCTATAGGTTTCTTCTTTTTTAAACTTAACTGGTCAACTTTATATATGAAATCAAATATTTTGCCATACGATCTATCAATTCTTTTAATAATAAAATCTATTAACTTTTTATCTATAGATATTTGACGATCAGACAAATTTTTAAGTATTATTGCAAACATCAATTCATCATCTGGTTTTTCTATTTTTTGTAATAAAAAACTTCTTACTCTAGAATTTAAATCCTCTAATGAAAAATCAATTTCTACTAAAGGTTTCTCTGATGTTATTATTATAAATTTATTATCTAAATCAATTATATTTAATAAACTATATATTAATTTTTCATTAATTCTTTCATCCAAGTCTTCTAAAATAATATTTTCATGTAACTTTATTATCTTTAAATCTTTATCGTTTAGTGAATTTGCATAGAACTTAATACCTTTAAATTTTTTTATAAAAATATTTATTAAATGTGTTTTTCCTGAATATTTTTCTCCATTGATATTCAAAAAATTTTTACCCCACCGTGGCCATTGATTCAACAATGTAAAAATATGTTTATTACTATTTGAAACATAAAAATCTTCATCTTTAAAATTTTGTTCATGATCAAATTTGATGATTAATTGATTTAAATTTGTCATTTTAAAATCCAAGTTTTTTTTTGAGTATCAAAGTTATAATCTTTATCTTCCATAATATTGATAAAATTTTTTGGTGTCCCATTAAAAATAACTTCATAAAATATAAAATTTTTATTATATTTATAAATACTATAATTGCTGATTAAATCTATACTATCTAAAATTTTTTCAAAATTTAAAGCTAAATTAAAATCTTTATTATCTACTTTAATAGATAGTGGCAATTTAATTGATGTATTAATTAAATTGTTTTCCTTCCAAAAATCTTCGTAGATTATTTTTAAATCATCTATCAGTTGATTTAAATTTTCATCGTTATCCAAATCAATATTATTAAATGAATTACTTCTGATAACTTTGTTATTTTTAAGTTTTATTTTAGATAAAATTTTTATTTGATTTTCATCTTTAAAAAATAAGGCAATTATAGAATTATCTAAAAAATATTTTTCAATAATTTCTTCAAAATCAAAATTTTCTAATTCTGAATAATTTTTTTTAATGAGATTAAGATCTTCTAAATCTTCAGTTGGTAGAATGTAATCTATCAAATAACTTTTTTCATCTTTCTTCTTCCAATTGTAGTAAATAGGATTGTTTGAAAATACTAATAGATCAGTATTTGATTGATCAATAATTATAGGAATAAACAAAAATTTTTCATTAACTATTTGAGCCGGAAATATATTTTTGGAGTCTAAATAACTAAAAATTTTTTTTTTATTAAATGAAACCCCTAAATTTAAACTATAATTTTCGTTTATAAATTTTTCCTCTTTTATTGAAAAAGTTTCAACCATACTTTTAATTTCATTTAATTTGGTATCTTTTAATTTATATAAATCTTTAGATTGAACTAATTTCTCCATTAACTCTTGAAAACCTTTTTTGAAACCTTTGTTAATTAGAATTTCCTTATTGAAATTATTCACTAATTTTTCTGAAATTTCTACTTCATCAATCAAAAAGGCTTTTGCTTCAACTTTGTTTGTGGAAAAAAAAGATATATTTAGAGCAAGAATTAAAAAAAAAATATATAAGATTTTCTTATAATACATAGTTATTAAAGTAATATTCTAATGAATAAAAAAATCTTTACCTATAAAAAAAGTGGCGTCAACATCAGTGAAGCTGATAAATTTATTAATTTCATATCAAAGATTACATCAAAAAAAAAAGGCAATAAAAAGTTTAATAATATTGGTGGATTTAGCTCTATTTCTAACCTTCCTAAAAACGTCAAAAGGCCAAAAATTGTAGCCTGTACTGATGGTGTTGGTACTAAAATAGAGATAGCAAATATGTTGAATAAATATGACACCATAGGGATTGATTTAGTTGCAATGAGCGTTAATGACTTAATTGTACAAGGTGCTAAACCAATTTTATTTTTAGACTATATTTCTATTAACAAGATTGATTTAAAAAAACTCAAATTTATTTTTAAGGGAATTCTTAAAGGATGCGCTATAGCCAACTGTGAACTTGTTGGAGGTGAAACGGCAGAAATGCCAGGAACGTATGAAAAAGGTAAATTTGATATAGCAGGATTTGCAGTGGGTATAGTTGAAGAAGAAAAAATTTTAAATAAAAAGAAAATTGAAAATGGTGATTTAGTTTTAGCTGTTCCATCCTCAGGAATTCATTCGAATGGATATTCTTTAGTTCGACATGTTATATCAAAAAAAAAAATAAATATAAAAAAAAATAAATATTTAAAGAATGAACTTATTAGACCCACTAAAATTTATGTAAGGGAAATTCTCAATTTAATCGAAAACAATCTCATTAATGGATGTGCAAATATTACAGGTGGTGGTTTGGGAGATAATATAAAAAGAGTGATGCCAGATAAATTGTGTGCAGATATCGATTTAAGTAAGATTAAAAGTTTGAAAATATTTAGTTGGTTAAAAAAAAATAATATATCTGATGAAGAGATGATTAGAACTTTTAATTGTGGTGTTGGATTTTGTTTAATAATCAATCCAAAAAATTTAAAAAAAATAAAAAAATATTTTCCAAAAAAATTTGGACCTTATTTAATAGGAAAAATTACTAAGGGGAAAAAGAAAGTTAAACTAAATGCTAAAATTAATTGGAGATAAAAAAAAAAATGTTGCCGTATTTATATCTGGTACTGGAAGTAATTTTCTAAACTTAATCAAACATTCATTTAAAAGGAACTCTAAATATAAAATTGAATTAGTTGTATCAAGTAGCCCAAGAGCTAAAGGTCTTAATCATGCTAAAAAATATAAAATCAAGAAAAAAATTATTAATTATAACAATTTAAAATCTTCTGAAAAAAAAATACTATTTGAATTAAAGAAAAATAAGATTAAATTAATTTGTTTAGCAGGTTTTATGAAAATTTTATCTAAAAATTTTATAAAGCGATACAATGGAAAAATAATAAATATCCACCCATCATTACTACCCAAATACAAAGGTCTAGACACTCATCAAAGGGCAATAAACAATAAAGAGAAATTTTCTGGATGCACAGTACATTATGTTAATTCAAAATTAGATTCCGGTAAAATAATTCTCCAAAAAAAAGTTAAAATCTTTAAATATGATAGTGGTTATAAACTTTCAAAAAGAATTCTAAAACAAGAACATATTTTATATCCAAAATCTTTAAAAAAAGTTTTAATTAATCTTTAAAAAAGAAATCAATTTCTATTTTTGCATTTTCTAAGCTGTCTGATCCATGAACTGAATTCTTATCTATTGATATTCCATATTTTTTTCTAATAGTTCCTTCAATTGCATCTTTTGGATTAGTTGCGCCCATCAAATCTCTATTTGCTAAAACTGCGTTATTCTTCTCTAAAATCATAACAATAATTGGGCCAGACGACAAATACTCACATAAATCGTTATAAAATGGCTTCGTTTCATGAATTTTATAAAAACTTTCAGCTTCTGTTTTATCTATTTGGATCTTCTTTTCTTTGACAATTTTAAACCCTTTATTTTTAAACAACTCTTTAATTTCATTGTCAAGATTTCGCTCTACAGCATCAGGTTTAATAATCGAGAGTGTTTGTTCAAAATTACTCATAATCATCTTCAATTAATTGATTTAATAATTTAACTCCATAACCTGTTGCTCCACCTGAATTTAAAGCACCTCCGTATTTTGAAAAAGCCATTCCAGCTATATCAAGGTGAGCCCAAGGAGTTTTATTGAGAATAAATCTTTGAAGAAATTGGGCAGCAGTGGTAGACCCTGCTCCGCCAACATAATTTATATTTTGCATATCTGCATTTTTCGAATTAATTAATTTATCATAATTTTCGTGTAAAGGCATTCTCCATAATTTTTCTTGAACTTTTTCTCCTGAATCTAATAATTGTTTTGATAATTTATTGTTGTTAGAAAAAAGACCAGCATACTCAGATCCCAATGAAACTATGATAGCACCAGTCAAAGTTGCTAGATCAACAATAAATTGTGGTTTAAATTTTTTTTCTGTAAAAGTAAGAGCATCTGCTAAAACTAATCTTCCCTCAGCATCAGTATTTAAAATTTCAATTGTTTTACCACTGTAAGATTTAACTATATCTCCAGGTCTTTGAGCATTTCCACTTACCATGTTTTCTACAAGACCAACAACCCCAACTGCGTTTATTTTGGCTTTTCTAATTGCTAAGTTTTTCATTAAACCAACAACTGTAGCTGAACCTGCCATATCATAAGTCATGTCTTCCATAAATTTTGCAGGCTTAAGTGAATATCCTCCAGTATCAAAACATACTCCTTTTCCCACAAAAGCCAGAGGTTTAGAATTTTTATTTTTACCATTCCACTCAATAGTAACTAAATATGATCCTCTTACACTGCCCTGACCTACACCCAGTAAAGCATTCATTCCTAATTTTTTTAATTTTTTTGTATTATATATTTTAACTTTTAATCCATTTTTTTTAAGAGAGTTTAATCTTTTGGCATACTCATCTGGATGTAATACATTCCCAGGTTCGGAAACTAAATCTCTAGTGAAAAAAGTACCTTCCTCTAAAGCTTTAAATCTTAATTGATTTTGAGTTGATATTTTATTTTTAATCCCAATAACATCTATTACCACAACATGTTTTTTCTTTTTTGATTTATAAATATTAAATTCATAAGACTTCAATTTTAATCCATGCAAAAAATATCCTAAAAAATTTTCAATTTTACTATTTGCTGTATCAGAATTTATTATATAATTACTTTTCTTATCATAATTAATATAATTATGAAATTTGGCCCCTAAATTTTCAATATCAGAAATTATCAGGTTTTTTTTTATGGGAATTAAAAAAATTGTTCTTTTTGAATTAATTTCAAAAAAAAGAACATCTTTTTTAAGGTCACTATTTTTAAGTAATTCCGAGATATATGAAAATTCACTACTTGTAATTACTTTTTTTACACCACTTATATCAAAATTATCTCCTACAAATAGGATAAGATTATTAGCAGTTTTTTTTATAGCGCTATTTTTATAATTAATATGAACAGTCATAAATTTTAAATTCAATCTATATGAGATGAGTGGTATATATGTATATAGATTAGAATTTCAATGAAAAAATTAATATTTAAAAAATTTATCTTAGACGTACTATCCTTCTTTATTGCATCAATCTTTATAATGGGTCTTATAGTTTGGACTTTACAAGCAGTCAATTATTTTGATTTTGTCTCTGAAGATGGGCATGGTTTAAAAGTTTATTTTGCTTACACTTTTTTAAATTTTCCAAAAATAATCCACAGAATTCTTCCCTTTATGTTTTTTATTTCATTATTTTTCACAATAATTAAATATGAAGTTAATAATGAATTAAATATTTTTTGGATTAATGGAGTAAGCAAAATTAAGTTTGTAAACATTATATTAATTTCTTCTATAATTCTCATGTGTTTTCAAATTTGGCTTGGCTCATATTTATCACCCTCATCTCAACTTAAAGCAAGAAATCTTTTAAAAAACTCTAACATTGATTTTTTTACCAGTTTGATTAAGGAAGGAAAATTTATAAATGCAGTAAAAGGATTAACAATTTTTATTGAAGAAAAAAATTCAGAAAATTTTTCTAATATCTTTATAGATGACTCTACAAAAGGTTATTCAAGAATGATCCATGCAAAAAGTGGAATTATAATTTCCGAGAAACAAAGAAAAAAATTTGTTCTTTTTGATGGTAAGGTGATTAATATCGATAATGAAAGGATTAATACATTTGAATTTGATCAAATTGATTTTAATTTACAGTCATTTGACTCTAATACAATTACGAAACCAAAAATTCAAGAGATAAGCTCTATACACTTGTTAAGTTGTTTATTTGATAAGAGTATTAATAAACAAAGATGTGAACACGATAATTTGCTTAATGAGACAAAACAAGAATTATTAAAAAGGTTTTTCAAACCAGTGTATATTCCTTTAATATCTATTTTATGTTGTTTCTTACTTATATCTGGAAAATATAATCCAAATTATGAAAAAACAAAAAAATATATATTTCTTATTATTTTACTAATTATAGTAATTTCAGAAACTTCTCTTAGATACTCAACATCATCTAATATTTCATTATTGATATATTTTTTTACACCATTTATTTTATTTACAATTTTTTATTTTTTTACTTACTTAAAAACTAATAATGCTTAAAGTTTATCAGAAATATATAATCAGGAATTTTTTACAGAAGTTTATACTAATAACATTAATCTTTTTTTCGTTAACTGTTATTTTGGGGAGTTTAGAGGAAATATCTTTTACAAAAGATTTGGATATTAACTTTATATATCCCTATTTTTTAACATTATTAAATGCACCAATTACATTATTTGAAATTTTTCCATTCATATTTTTACTTGCAACTCAATTTTTATTTTATGATTTGTTTAAAAAAGACGAATTAAATTTGCTGAAAACAAATACATTAACAAACTTTTCTATTATAAAAATAATTTTTATATTAGGAATAACAATTGGAATATTTAATATTTTTATTTTTTACAATATATCATCTAACCTAAAATTTTATTACTCTAACATAAAAAACGATCTATCAGATGACAACAAATATCTAGCAATGGTTACAAAAAGTGGCTTGTGGATTAAAGATGAAGTGTATGATAAGAAATATATTATCAAATCAAGGTATATTAAAGAGAACTTTATTTCTCAATCAATAATAAGTGAATTTGATGAAAATTTTATCTTATTAAGAGTAATACAATCCAAAAAAATTAATATTGAAAATAACAAATGGATTATTTACGACCCAATGATAACAAAAGAAAATTTAACAACAGCAAGTAAAAATCCTATGACCATTGAAACAAATTTTAATTATGAAAAAATAAATAATCTTTTTTCAAATGTAACTACTTTGGATATTTTTAAACTTTTTGATTTAAAAAAGGATTATGAAAGATTAGGTTATTCCTCTGATGAAATTTTTATTCATTTACTAAAACTCGCAACTACTCCACTGATATATGGAATCTTATCAATCTTATCTGCAATAATAATGTTTAGTATGACAAAAAAAGACTCAGTAATTCTTCACATCACGATAGGCTTTTTAATTTCAGTCTTAATCTATTATTTGATGTTCTTTTTTTCTTCTTTAGGAAATAGTGGAAAAATACCTGTACATATGTCTGTTTTATTTCCAGTTTTGATTATGTCACTAATTTCAATTATAGGTTTAATTAATATTAATGAAAAATAAAATTTTTTTTCTTAGCTTAATTTTATTTACTTTTACTGTAAGTATAACTCATGCTGATAATCAGACTTTTATCTTTAAGACAAAGACAATAGAAGTTATTGATGAAGGAAATATAATTATAGCTAATAATGGTAAGGCAATTTCAAACGATAAAAATTTAGAAATTATTGCTGATAATTTTCAATACATAGTTGAAAGTAAAATTTTAAAAATAAAAGGCAATGGAATAATTTTAAATAAATCAAATAGTTTACAAATCAAGTTTGAAAATGGAGTAATTAATGAAAAAAAACAGTTATTTGAAGCCTTCGGGAAAATTGAAGCGAAAGAAAAGAATAAAAATATAAAAATCAATTCAAAGAAAATAGTTTTTAATTATGCTGAAAACATTCTTTTTTCATTATCTAATTCTGTTATTGATGATAATTTTGGGAATAATTTAGTTGTTGATAGTTTTGAATATAAGTTAAATAAAAATTTATTAAAAATTAAAAATCTTCATTTAACTGATAAAAATGATAATAAACTCAAAACTTCATTAGCTTTTATAAATACTAAAACTAATAATCTTTTCGGTAAAGATGTATCAATAAATTTAGATAATAAAACATTTAATAAAAATAATCAGCCAAGATTAAAAGGGAATAGCATTAAGGATAATAAAAATATCACAGAGATTACAAAAGGTGTATTTACCACATGTAAAAAAAGAGATGGATGTCCGCCCTGGGAACTATCAGCAAAAAAAATTGAACATGATAAAAAGAATAAAATTATAAAATACGAAAATGCTTTTTTAAAAATATATGACAAACCTATAATTTATTTTCCAAGGTTCCATCACCCCGATCCAACAGTTAACAGGAAATCAGGCTTCCTGGCCCCTTCTTTAAAAAATTCTTCTAAAAGAAAAAATTTCATAACGTTGCCCTATTATTTAGCTATTTCAGATAACAAGGACGCTACTTTTTCTCCTAGATTCTACGACCACGAGGAAATTTTACTCCAAACAGAATATAGGCAAGCAAATTACAAAAGTAACCATATTTCTGATTTTAGCTTGAAAGTTGATGATAATAAAAAGCTTAGAAGCCATTTTTTTTATAAATACGACAGAAGTTTTAACCTAGATAATTTTATTGACAGTAATTTTGATTTGAAAATCCAAACCACTTCAAAAGATACCTATCTAAAAAAGAATAATATTAAAACTAGTTTAATCAATGATAGAAATGTTTTAGAAAATTCTGCTAAAATAGATTTATCTGCAAGTAAAACATCAGCCACATTTGAAAGTATAGTATATGAGGATTTGAATAAAGATGAGTCTGACCGTTTCGAGTATATAATTCCTAAAATAAATTTTACAAAATTATTAGATAACAAAACTAGTTTGATAGGAGATTTCACTTTCAAATCTCAAGCATTAGCACAGAATTATAACACAAATGTTTTTGAAAAAATTAATATTAATGATTTGATTTTTAAATCAAGTCCAAAAATAACTAAAGCTGGATTATATAGCAACTATGAGTTTATTATAAAAAATTCTAATACAGATGCACAAAATTCAAAATTATATAAAAATAAGGAAAATACTAATTTATCAGGTTTAATTCAAATAAATTCATCAATGCCTTTGATAAAAGAAAATAAAAATTATAAAAAAATACTTAATCCTAAATTTGCATTAAAATTATCACCTTCTCATACGAAAGATTATCGAAATGATGATAACAAAATAGATGTAAATAATGTCTTTTCCTTAGACCGTTTGACAAAAAAAGATACACTTGAAGGTGGCCTATCTTTAACTTATGGAAATGATTTTACAATTTTGGAGAAAGAGACTTTGAAAGAAATATTCAACCTTAAAATAGCCAACAACCTTAGATTAAAAGATAACAAAGATTTACCTCGAAATAGCCAAATAGGACAAAAAACTTCCAGTATTTTAAGTGAACTAGCTTATAAACCCTCAGATAATTTATTACTTAAATATAGCTCTTCTTTGAAAAATAATTTAACTGATATCAATTACGAAAATTTATCAACTGAAATTAAAATTAATAATTTGATAACAAGTTTTGATTACCTTAATCAAAACAATTCATCAAAGAATAATAATTCTTATATAACAAATACAACAAAATTATTATTAGACGACTCAAATATGCTCTCATTTTCAACTAGAAGAAATAAAACTATTGATTTAACTGAGTATTATAATTTGGCTTATCAATATAAAAATGATTGTTTATCTGCATCACTTGAATATAATAAAGAATACTATAGTGACAGAGATATTAAACCAGACGAAAGTATATTTTTAAAATTAACTATTATACCTTTTAATAAGAACGATAGTTCAAATTTTTAATAAATTAATGAAAAAAATTTTTAAATTAATTTATTTAATAATATCAATTTATTTGTCAATGATTGTGATATCATTTGCAAAAATCAATATTATTGCATCAGTTGAGAATGAGATTATAACAAATTATGATGTATTAAGAGAGAGTAGATATTTAAAAGTATTAAACCCAAATTTAAAAAATTTGGATATTAATCAAATATCAAATCTTGCAAAACAATCATTAATTAAAGAAATAATTAAAAAAAAAGAAATTTCAAAATTTTTTAGTTTAGAAAAAGAAAATTTATTTGTAGATGATCAGCTTACTAATTTACTTATAAAATTAGGATATGAAGATAAAAAGTCTTTTAAAGATGACCTTTTAATAAATGAAACTTATTCCCTTGACGAGATTAAACTAAAGATAAAAATAGAGATTTTTTGGAATGAACTAATATTTAATAGATTTAATAATCAAGTTGTTATTAATGAAGAAAAATTAATTCAAAAAATAAATAAATTAGAAAATAAAAAAACAAAAGAATTTTTTCTGTCTGAGATAGTTTTTAAAAAAGATATTAATGAAAATATAGATAATACAATCATCAAAATACAAAAAAGTATTGAGGAGATCGGTTTCGATAATACTGCAAATTTATATAGTATTTCTGAAAGTTCAAAATTTGGTGGTAAAGTAGGATGGATTAAAGAAGAATCTCTCTCAAAAAAAATATATGATAAAATTAAAAAACTTGAAGTAAATGAGTATACTGATGTAATTAAATTAGAAAACAATTTTATCATATTAAGAATAGATGAAATAAAAATAGTAAAAGATAATATTGATAGAAAAAAAGAATTTCAAAAAATTTTACAGGTAGAAAGAAATAAAAAACTAGAAAAATTTTCGAGAATTTTTTTTAACAAAACAAAAAAAAATTATTCAATTAATGAAAAATAAACCTATCATAATTGTTGCGGGTGAGCCCAATAGTATTTTTTTAGAAATTTTCTTCAAAACTATTAAAAATAAAATTTATAAATCTCCGTTAATTTTAATTTGTTGTAAAAAAATATTGATAACTCAAATAAAAAAAAATAATTTTAAAAAAAAGTTAAGAGTTTTAGAATTAAAAAAATTAAAAAAATATAAAATTGATAATAAATGTATAAATTTAATAGATATTGAATGTAAAAAAATTAACAATAAATTTGATACATATCTTACAAATAAATATTTAATTAATTCTTTCAATTTAGCTCTTAAATTAGTGAGTGGTAAGTATTCTGATAAAATAATTAATGGTCCTGTAAATAAAACCTCTTTCTTAAAAAGAAAATTTCTTGGAGTAACAGAGTTTTTTTCATACAAATGTAAGGTAAAAAAAATAGGAATGTTGATTTATAACAAAGATTTATCCGTATGTCCCCTAACAACTCACCTGCCAATTAAATTAGTTGCAAAAAATATTACACAAAAAAAAATTGAGGAAAAAATAAATTTATTAGATAAATTCTACTTAAAAAAATTAAAATTTAAACCTAACATTGGTGTAACAGGTATGAACCCCCATTGTGAGAGCATTTTAAAATTTAATGAAGATGAAAAAATTGTTTTAAAGGCAATTAATTCGCAAAAAACTAAAGGTATTAAAGTTAAAGGTCCATATCCTGCAGATACAATATTTTTAAAAAAAAATAGAGAAAAATTTGATGTGATTTTAGGTATGTATCACGATCAAGTATTAACTCCCATGAAATCTTTATTCGAGTTTGATGCAATAAATATAACCATGGGATTACCATTTTTAAGAGTTACTCCTGACCACGGACCAAATCATAAAATGGTCGGAAAAAACATCTCTAGCCCAAATAGCTTAGTTAAAGCAATTAACTTTTTAGAACACGTTGATTAAGGCTAAAAAAAGTTTAGGACAAAATTTTTTAATTGATAATAATATTATTGATAAAATATTAAGTGTAATTAACATAAATAATAGAAACATTTTAGAAGTTGGTCCTGGGACTGGAAATCTCACAAAAAAAATTTTAGAAAAAACACCAAAAAAATTAATGGTGATTGAAAAAGACGGGAATTTGTCAAAACTACTTAATGAAAAATTTGGTAGCCAAATTTCAATTATTAACAAAGACGTTTTAGAAATTAATGAGAATTCTCTGTATGACCAAAAGTTAACAGTTTTCGGTAATCTTCCATATAATATATCAACCGAAATATTGTGTAAATGGATTGTTAATATTGAAGATAAAAATATTTGGTTTGACTATTTAATTTTAATGTTTCAAAAAGAAGTCGCAGACAGAATTATTTCTAAATTTAATACAAAAAATTATGGAAGATTATCTATTTTATCAAATTGGAAACTTGATATAAAAAAAATATTAGATGTAAAACCATCATGTTTTTTTCCACGACCAAAGGTTGATAGCACAGTTCTATTTTTTGAAATAAAAAAAAATTTTGTTAAATTGAATAACCCATCAAATTTAGAAAAAATAACTAAAATATTTTTTTCACAAAGAAGGAAAATGATAAAAAAACCATATAATCTTATATTTAATGATAATAATAGAATAGCTGAAAAACTTGATATTAGATTAAATTTAAGACCCCAAAACTTGAATTTAGATACTTACTTAAAAATTGCACATGAATATGAAAAATTAATTAGTTAATTTTTCGATATGATTTCTAATATAATTAGGATCATAATCTTTTGAACCATTATTTACTTCAGCTTTGATTAAATTGTGAATTTTTCGATAACAATCTTGCAAATTATCGTTTATTACAACATAGTCATAATTAATCCAGTGTAAAACATCTCTCTCAAATTCTTTCATTCTTTCCTCAACTATTACTTTGTCTTTCATATCTCTATTCGATAATCTCTCAAATAAAATTTCTTTACTAGGTGGTAAAATAAAAAAAGTTATCAATTTGTAATCTAGATTTTTATTCTTAATTTGATCGGCTCCCTGCCAATCAATATCAAATAATACATTTTGACCTTTGTTAAGTTTTTCAATAACTGGTGTTCTTGTAGTTCCATAATAATTATCAAATACTTTTGCATACTCCATAAATTCCTCATTTTTTATCAACCTTTTAAATTCTTTATCGTTAACAAAAAAATAATCTTTATTTGGTGTTTCGTTTAATCGGGGTTGTCTAGTTGTGTGTGATATTGAAATTTTAAAATTATCTTCTTTAGAAAGAAGATTTACTAAGGTTGTTTTGCCTGCTCCAGATGGAGAAGATAAAATTACCATTATCCCATCATTTTTAGTGGGCATTGAAGAAATTGTTAATTAGCTTTGCCTTCGATAAATTTGATAGCATCACCTACAGTTAAAATTTTTTCAGCTTCACTATCAGAAATTTCTGAACCAAATTCCTCTTCAAAAGCCATGACTAATTCAACAGTATCTAAACTATCAGCACCTAAGTCATCTATGAAACTAGATTCCTCAGTTACTTTTACTTCATCAATTCCTAAATGGTCTGCAACTATTTTTTTTACCTTGCTTGAAACATCTTCTGACATTTTGATCCTTTTGTTATAAAATCGTTATTAGTTTAATTACTTATTTTGTCAAGCCATATACATACCACCATTAACATGCAAAGTTTCACCGTTAATATAGTCTGAATAGCTTGAAATTAAAAAAATGACTGCATTAGCAATATCTTGCGGTTCACCCAATTTTGCTGAAGGAATTTTTGAAATTATTATATCTTTCATTTTCTCCTCAATTTTATCTGTCATAGCTGTTTTTATAAAACCAGGAGAAATACAATTAATATTTATATTTTTTTTTGCATACTCTATGGCTAAACTCTTTGACATTGCAACAATACCAGCTTTTGAAGCTGTATAATTTGCTTGGCCTAAATTTCCAGTGTGACCTACTACTGAGGTAATATTTACAATTTTTCCCGATTTATTCTTAAGCATTTTCTTTATAGCATATTTACAAATTAAAAATGAGGATGTTAAATTTATATCAATAACTTTTTTCCACTCCTCGACATTCATTCTAATTGCCAAATTATCTTGAGTAACCCCGGCATTATTAACAATGCAATCTAAACCACCAAGTTCTGATGTCGCATCGTCTATAAATTGTTCTGTTTTATCATTTTGAGAAATATCAAATTTAAGTATTTTGATATTTTTAAATTTATCTTTTAATTCATTTAGTTTTTCTATTTTTGTTCCTGTAGCTAAAATATTCGCTTCACTTTCATATAATTTTTTTACTATTGAATTCCCTATTCCTCCTGTGGAACCAGTCACGATAATATTTTTATTTTTTAGATCATTCATATTTTTAAATTTCTTATTTCATCCTCACTATTAATTGAGATTACTTCAACATTTTTATTAATTCTTTTTATGAGGCTAGTTAAAACTTTTCCGGGTCCAATTTCAATAAATTGATTTACACCTTTTTGTATCATATTTATTACACTTTCTCTCCAGCGAACTCTTTTTTCGATTTGTTTTATTAATAAATCTTTCAATTCATCCAAATTTGAAATTTCTTCTGCAGTCACATTTGAAATCAAGGAGTTGCTACCTTGATTAAAATTAAGTTTATTTATTTCCTCTCTCATTGTATCAGTAGCCTTATTCATCAAACTACAGTGAAATGGTGCACTTACTGGAAGTTTAATATCTTTTATTTTATTTTCTCTTAGAAATAAACTTAATTTTTCCAAATCTATTAAATTTCCACTCAATACTACTTGGCCATCTGAATTGTCATTTGCAATTTCAACTGCAAAATTATTTTGATTTTTTCTCAAAATATTTTCTAGATTTTCGACAGTAATACCTAAAACTGCCAACATTCCCCCTTCACCTTTTGGAACAGAACTTTGCATAGCATTACCTCTAATTTTCAAAATTTTAATAGTATCCCTAAAATTTAAATATCCAGCACACGCTAAAGCAGAATATTCACCTAAGGAATGGCCGGAGAAGTATTTTGCTTTATGCAAATCGATATTAAACTCTTTTATAGCTACTTGAAAAATTGAGTAACTGATTAAAAATATTGCAGGTTGAGTGTTTGATGTTAAATCTAATTTTTCTTTTGGGCCATGTAATATCATTCTAGACAAAGGAAGATTCAAAGCTTCATCAGCATCTTTAAATAAATTTTTTACAATATCAAATTTATCATAAAATTCTTTTCCCATCCCAACTATCTGAGATCCTTGTCCTGGAAAAATAACTGAAAACATATTAAATTTTATTTAAAATTATGCCCATTTTAGTATTGTAATTGAAGATTTATAATAGTATATCCTCACAGCTTATTAAAGAATTTAAATGAATTTATACGAACATACAATAATAGCTAGACAGGATACTTCACCGAATGAGCTTAAGCAACTAACCGAAAAATATCAAAAAATTGTTGAAAAAAATGAGGGGGAAATTGTAAAAACTGAAAATTGGGGTTTGCTAAATTTAGCTTATTTAATTAAAAAAAACAGAAAAGGTAGTTACATTCATTTTAAAATAAAAGGTAAAGGGAAGGTTGTAGAAGAGTTAGAAAAAAATGAAGCAATAGATAAAAAATTGCTAAGATATTTTACAGTGAAAGTTAAAAACTTTGACCTAGATACCAATTATTTTTCTAGAAAAGATGATGTTGATAAATTAGAAAAAAAAGACAAAAAGACTAATTAATTATGCCAAAAAGACAAAGTGGAAACAAGAAAGGTAAGCAAAGTAACTTTGCAAAACTGAGTATTTTTCAACCAAATAAATATAAATATAAAAGATCTTGCCCTTTGTCTATAAAAGGAGCACCTAAAGTAGATTATAAAAATATAAAATTACTTAAAAAATATATGTCTGAAAACGGAAAAATTTTACCTTCAAGAATAACAAACGTAAGTCAAAAAAAACAAAGAGAATTATCTTTATCAATTAAAAGAGCTAGGAATTTAGCTTTATTGTAAAATGAAAGTAATTTTACTTGAAAATGTGAAAAGAATTGGATCAATAGGAGAAGTGATTGATGTAAAGAGAGGTTTTGCTAGGAATTTTTTAATAGCAAATAAAAAAGCTTTATATGCTTCAAAAGAAAATATCAAAGAAGTAGAAAAAATTAAATTAGATTTGGCTAAAAAAGATAATGATAAAAAGACTGAAGCTCAAAAAATTTTTGAAAAAATAAATAACAAATTTTACCTAATTAAAAGATTAAGTACTGAAAACAAAGAATTATATGGATCAGTCAAGCCAACAGATATCTCTAAAATTATCCAGGAAATAAATAAAATTGATATTAAACCTTCATTAATTCAGCCTATTCATGAAATAAAGTCACTCGGTAAATTCAAGGTAAAAGTATCTTTGCACTCAGCAGTTGATGCAGAAATTACAATTGATGTTCAATCAGCTGAAAGTATTCAGTAATTATACAATTTCATCCACAGCTTCTTTTTCTAATTCTTAATTTTTTTTTTTCATGTAAATTAAATTAATGGAAAATAATCTGAGTATTGTCAAAGATAAATTTAAAGAACTTCCAAATAATATAGAAGCTGAACAATCAGTAATCGGTTCAATACTTGTTACAAATGAAATATTTGATGAAATAAGTACAATTATCTCAAGTATAAATTTTTATGATCCGATGCATGAAAAAATTTATAATGCTATAGAAAGTTTAATCTATAAAGGAATGTTAGCAAACCCGATTACATTAAAAAATTACTTTGAAAATGAGAAAGATGAGTTTAATGTTCCAGAATATCTTGTTAAAATTACTAAATTTTCTACTTCAGTTAGACAGGCAATTGAATATTCAAAAATTATTTATGATATGTTTGTAAGACGTGAACTTATCAAAATTTCAGAACAAACCATAGATAGTGCTAAATTAAATGATTTAGATAAAAATGGTCAAAATATTATAGAAAACTCCGAAAGATTATTATTTGATTTAGCAGAAAAAGGTTCTTTTAATTCCTCTTTAATAAAATTTGATGATGCGATGAAGCAAACAATTGAAATGGCATCTGCAGCTTATAAAAATGAAGGAGGTATTGTTGGGGTACCTACCGGTTTAAGGGATTTAGATGATAAACTTGGAGGACTTCATAACTCAGATTTAATTATTATTGCTGGTCGTCCTTCTATGGGTAAAACTTCATTAGCTACCAATATTGCATTTAATGCTGCTAAACATATTCAAGACAATGGTAAAAAATCCTCTATTGCTTTTTTTTCACTTGAAATGTCTTCTGAACAACTTTCAACTAGGATATTATCTGAACAAGCTCGAATTGGATCAAATGATATACGAAGAGGAAGAATTTCTGATGAACAATTTGATCAATTTTTAGAAACATCCAAAAATATTGCAGAACTTCCACTATTTATAGATGAAACGCCAGCTATTAGTATTGCAGCAATGAGTAATCGGGCTAGAAGAATTAAAAGATTACATGGATTGGAAATGATTGTTGTCGATTATATTCAATTAATGAAAGGAACTACTTCTAATAAAGATGGGAGAGTTCAAGAAATATCACAGATTACTCAAGGTTTAAAAGCTATTGCGAAAGAGCTTGGAGTTCCAGTGGTAGCTTTATCTCAATTATCAAGACAAGTTGAACAAAGAGATGATCACAAACCTCAACTTGCAGATTTAAGGGAGTCAGGATCGATCGAGCAAGATGCTGATGTTGTCATGTTTGTCTATAGAGAAGGATACTACCTACAGCGAAAAGAGCCTAGAGAAGCAACTGTGGAACATGCTGAATGGCAAGCTAAAATGAATGAAGTTGCCCATTTAGCTGAAATCATAATTGGAAAGCAAAGACATGGCCCAATAGGCAAACTAACTCTAGAATTTGAAGAAAGATTTACTAAATTTAAAGATACTCAAATTAATTAAATTCCAATATAAAAGACTTTATGTTTGCAAACTTGTATGAAAATACAATTTTAAAATATCCAAAGTCTATTTTTGTCATACTAATGATAGCACTTTTAAGTTTTGGATATAATTCAAAACATTTTAGATTGGACGCCTCCTCTGAAACATTGTTAATTGAGGGTGATCCTGATCTTGAGTATTTAAAAGAAATTTCAAACAGATATGGCACTAGAGAGTTTTTAATTTTAACTTACACCCCAAATGATGGAATGGCTACTGACTCCTCTATTAATAATTTATTGAGTTTAAAATATAAAATTCAAAGTTTAGATTGGGTTCAAAGTGTTATTACTCTTTTAGATGTTCCTCTTTTAAATAACTCAGATAAACCTCTTCAAGAAAGATTGGAGGCTTTTAAAACACTTAAAGATGAAGATGTTGATAAAGAAAGAGGATTTAAAGAAATATTAGAAAGTCCAGTTTTTAAAAATTTTGTAATTAGTGAAGATGGAAAAACAAGTGGTATAATAGTTAATATTAAACAAAATATATCCTTAGAGAATATCGAAAATAAATCAAAAAAAGAAATTAAGTTTTATAAAGATCAGATCAAAAAACAAAATCATGAAAATATTTTAGAGATCCGAAATGTAATTGAAAGCTATGAAGATATTGGGAAAATCTATTTAGGAGGAATTCCAATGATTGCTGATGATATGATGACATTTATCAAAAGTGATATTGTTGTCTTTGGTTTAGGAGTTTTGATATTTATAATTGTAACTCTTTGGTTTGTGTTTAGAAAAATTGTTTGGATCATAATACCTATAAGTAGCTGTTTCTTTTCTGTTATTATTATGATGGGTTTACTAGGGTTGCTTGACTGGAAAGTAACAGTTATTTCATCAAATTTTATTGCATTGATGTTAATTTTAACTATGGCAATGAATATCCATATATGTACTAGATATTTACAGCTTCGAAACTTTCATTCTTCTAAAACTAATTTTGAAATATTGACTTTGACAACTAGTAAAATGTTTTGGCCAATTCTTTATACAGTTCTAACAACCATTATAGCATTTTTATCTTTAATATTTAGTGAAATAAAACCGATTATAGATTTTGGTTTAATGATGACACTTGGACTAATTACATCTTTTATTATTACTTTCACACTTCTACCAACATTACTTAATTTTGCTCCCTACAAAAATATTTCTACAAGAAAAGAAGAATCATCAAAAATAACAAGATTGCTAGGACACTTATCTCTTAATTATCAAACTCCTATTTTTATAATAACATTTTTAGTAATAGGTCTAAGTGTTTTTGGAATTACTAAGTTAGAGGTAGAAAATAGTTTTATTAACTATTTCAGTAAAAAAACAGAAATTTATAAAGGAATGAAATTAATTGATGAAGAACTAGGAGGAACAACGCCCCTAGAGGTTATTTTAAAGTTTCCAAAGGTAGAAAAAGATAAAACTGAAAATGATGACGACTTCGATGATTGGGAAGATGAAAATGAACAGGATACTGAAAAATATTGGTTTACTAGAGATAAAATTGATTTAATTGCAAATGTACACAACTATTTAGACAGCCTTCCACAGGTAGGAAAAGTTCTATCATTCTCATCTATTATTGATGTAGCTACAAAATTAAATAATAACAAACCCTTGGGTACTTTAGAAATGGGTGTTTTATATACAAAAATTCCAGGAAATATTAAAACTGAAATTATTGACCCTTATATATCCATAAAAGATAATGAGGCACGAATAAGCTTAAGAATAATTGACTCTCAGGAAAACTTGAGAAGAAATGATTTAATTAACAAAATTAATTATGACCTTCAAAATGAACTTGGAATAGAAGAAGATCGTTACAAATTAGCAGGTGTTTTAATTTTATTTAATAACCTTTTACAAAGTTTGTTCAAATCTCAAATTTTAACTTTAGGCCTTGTTATAATAGGAATTTTTGCAATGTTTTTAATATTATTTAGAAATATTAAACTATCTTTAATTGGGGTTGTGCCAAATTTTATTGCAGCTTTTTTTATTTTAGGAATTATTGGGATTCTAAATATACCTCTTGATATGATGACAATTACTATCGCTGCTATTACAATTGGAATTGCCGTAGATAATAGTATTCATTATATTTATCGATTTAAAGAAGAGTTTGTTAAGCTCAATAACTATAAAGAGACTATTAAGACCTGTCATTCCACTGTTGGTGTTGCGATATTAAACACCTCAATTACTATAGTATTCGGTTTTTCAATATTAGTGTTATCTAAATTTATTCCTACAATATATTTTGGGATTTTCACTGGTCTTGCAATGTTGCTTGCGATGATTTCTGTGTTAACTCTTCTACCTCTGTTAATATTAACTATTAAACCTTTTGGAAAATAGTAAATGTTGGAAGTTCTTGGTGAATTTTATAATGCAGCCTCTATAATTGATTTAGTCTATGTCTTAATTACTATTTTATCTTTAATAAAATGTTATAAAAAAGGTTTTGTTTTAAGTATTCTTTCAATAACAAAATGGTTACTAGCTTATATAATAACATTAATAATATTTCCGAGGGTAAAACCATATTTGGAAGATATTATAGATAATGAATATATATTGGATTTGGTCTTGGGAATTACAATATTTGTTATAGTTATTTTTTTAGTATTGTTAGTAAATAAAGGTATAAGCAAGGCAGTTCGCTATACTGGGATAGGAAGTTTAGATACAATATTTGGATTCTTTTTTGGGTTTATTAGAGCCTATATAATTTCTGTATGTTTATTTTCTGGTGTCCATATTGTATATAATTATGATAAATGGCCAATAAATATGGAACAATCTTATGTCTTTCCATACTTAGAGAAAGGTAGTAATTATTTATTGAAAGAATTCCCAGATGAAAAAAAATATCAAGACTCTAAGGAAAAAATTGAAGATCTTTGATCCCAAATTAAAAGAGGAGTGTGGGGTTTTTGGCATAAGTAACGCAAAAGATGCTTCTGCTTTAACTGCTCTTGGTCTTCATGCGCTTCAACATCGTGGCCAAGAAGGGTGTGGAATAGTTTCATTTGATGGAAAAAAATATTTTTCAGAAAAAAGATTTGGATTGGTAGGTGACAATTTTAATAAAGAAAAAGTTCTAAATAATCTTAAAGGTTGTTATGCGATAGGTCACAACCGTTATAGTACTACTGGTAACAATACACTTAGAAATATTCAGCCTTTCTTTGCTGATACTAACGCAGGTGGCATTGGTGTGGCCCACAATGGAAACTTAACAAATTCAATCTCATTAAGAAAAAAATTGGTTGAGGATGGTGCTATATTTTATACTACTTCAGATACTGAAACAATTGTTCAACTAATTGCTAAATCTAAAAGATCTAAAACAATCGATAAAGTTGTTGATGCTATATTTCAAATACAAGGTGGTTATGCATTAGTAATGTTAACTCAGAACTCTTTAATAGGGGTGAGAGATCCTTATGGTATTAGACCTTTAGTAATTGGTAAATTAGGAAAAAGCTATGTATTGTCATCTGAAACATGTGCTCTAGATATTATTGGAGCTAAATTTTTGAGAGAAGTTGATAATGGAGAAATTATTTTAATAGAAAATGATAAATTAACTAGTATTAAACCTTTCCCTCCTAAAAAAATAAGACCGTGTGTGTTTGAATATATTTATTTTGCGAGACCTGACAGTTTAATTGATAAAAAAACTGCCTATGAGCACAGGAAAAATTTAGGAAAAGAACTTGCAAAAGAAAATAATATTGATGCTGATATAGTCGTTCCAGTGCCAGATTCTGGAAATGCTGCGGCTCTTGGATTTTCTCAAAATTTGAAAATTAATTATGAACATGGTTTAATAAGAAATCATTATGTTGGTCGAACTTTTATCGAACCAAGTCAAAAAATAAGGAGTTTGGGAGTTAAACTTAAATTAAACGCAAACGAAACTACTATAAAAAATAAGAAAATAATTCTTATAGATGACTCTTTAGTGAGAGGAACTACCTCACATAAAATTGTAAAAATGTTATATGATGCAGGTGCCAAAGAGGTTCATGTAAGAATTGCATGTCCAGAAATAAGATATCCCGATTTTTATGGAGTTGATACTCCGACAAAAAAAGAATTACTTGCAGCAAATAAATCTAATGAAGAAATACGATTATATATAGGTGCTAAATCTCTAAAATTCTTATCAATAGATGGGCTTTACAGAGCTATTGGTTTTGAAAAAAGAAATCAAACTTATCCTCAGTTGACTGACCATTATTTTACAGGTGACTATCCTGTGAAACCTGTTGACGAGTTAGGAGATAGTAAAATTACACAATTATCATTATTAAGTACAGCATCAAATAATTAATCAATGAAAAAAGTAAGTTTTATAGAAATGAAAAATGGAACTAAAGACGATTATATTTTTCTTGATAAAAATGAAAAAGATTTTGCTAGTAAAACTTCAGAGAGAATACTAAATTTTATGTCTAATCTTACAGAGACTTTGGAGGGATATCAAATATCAAGATTAGAACATTCACTTCAAAGTGCAACCAGAGCATATAATAATGATGAAAGTGAAGAAATGGTTGTTGCGACTTTGCTCCATGATATTGGTGATGAGTTAGCTCCTATGAACCACTCAGAATATGCTGCTGCGATTTTAAGACCATATGTGTCAGAAAAAACTCATTGGATTATAGAAAAGCATGGAGAGTTTCAAATGTATTATTACGCACATCATTTGGGAGGAAATAGAAACAAAAGAGACAAATATAAAAATCATAAATATTATCAAGACACTATTAATTTTTGTGAAAAATATGATCAAAATTCCTTTGATCCTAATTATAAATCCCTAACATTGGAATTCTTTAAACCAATGGTCAAAAGAATTTTTTCTAGAAAACCTTATTCTTTACTTTAAATATAGCTATATAGTACTATTAGGTAACTAATGATTAATTCAAAAACAGATATAATAAATTATTTTGAATCGGGAATTAAAAAAAACAAAGATTTCAAAATTGGAATAGAACATGAAAAATTTTTATTTGATAATAAAATAAATAAAAGAATAGATTATTCTAAGATTAAAGAAATGTTCAAAGCCTTACTAGAATTTGGCTGGAATCCAGTATTAGAAAAGGGAAACATAATTGGTTTAAATAAAGGTGGTAAAAATATTACTCTCGAACCTGGAAATCAAGTTGAACTATCAGGAGATAAATTAAATAATATTCATGAGGCTTGTGCAGAGTCTCAAAACTATTTATTTGAATTAAAACAAGTTTCAAAAAAAATAGGTATTAATATTGTAAGTGCTGGATTTGATCCGATATCAAAACTTGATGAGATACCAAACAATCCAAAAGAAAGATACAAATTAATGACAAAAGATATGCCAGGAGGAGGTGAATTAAGCTTAGACATGATGTATAGGACTTGTGGAACACAAATTAATATTGATTATGACTCTGAAGAAGATTTTGTTAAAAAGTTTAAAATTGCAAATTCAATTGTACCAATTACTATTGCTTTATTTGCTAACTCTTCAATTGTTGAAAAAAAGAATAGTAATTATTTATCATATAGATCGAAAGTTTGGCAACACACATCACGTGGTGGGCTCCCAAAAATTTTTTTTGAAGAATTAAATTTTGAAAAGTATGCCGACTTTGTTATAGATTTCCCAATTCTTTTTATAAAAGATAATAAAAATTATATTTCAGGAAAAAAATATAAGTTTAAAGATTTTATTAATAGTAAAATCAAAGAAATAGGAAATAGAAAGCCTAATAAAGATGATCTATCTACTCACCTAAGTACAATTTTCACTGAAAATAGATTAAAGAAATATATAGAACTTAGGTCAATGGATACATGTGGTTGGGATTGTTTATGTGCTGGTCCAGCTTTCCTTGTTGGAATTCTATATGGTAATCTAAATGAAATTTATGAATTAATTTCTAAATGGGACAAGAATAAAATAATTAATGCTTATCTAGAAGCTCCAAAGAAAGGATTTAACACCCGACTGATGGGTAAAGATCTTCTTTACTGGGCATCAAAATTACTTAACTTATCAAGAATAGGATTAGATAATAGAGATGTAACGAATAAAAGTGGAAAAAATGAAACTTTATTTCTAAATCACCTACAAAAAGTAATTGATAACAAGACTACAAACGCGGATCATATGATAAATAAATTTTCTAGGAACGAAGATTT
>CABYTL010000002.1 GCA_902521805.1 uncultured Pelagibacteraceae bacterium | reverse complement strand
AGGGATTTCTTAAAATCATCTCATTATAAAGATTTTAGTAAACTAATATTTTTTTTAATATCTCCGTTATTACTTTTGAATATTGTGGTGCCGGAAACAAGGATATTTGCCCCAGCTTTAATAGCCTCCTTAGCATTTTCAAAATTGATCCCACCATCTATTTCAATATCAAAATCTATTTTTTGATTCTCTTGAATTATTTTAAGTTCTTTAATTTTATCTAAGACTTTGGGCATAAACTTTTGACCCCCAAAACCAGGATTTACACTCATTATTAATACTAAATCAACTCGATCTAGATAATCTTTAATTAAACTTACTTTTGATTCTGGATTTAGTGAAACCCCTACTTTTTTCTTTAAATTTTTAATTTTAGAAATTGATGCAGATAAATCGTCAGTAGCTTCTGGATGAATAGTAATAATATCAGCCCCAGCTTCAGAATAAGCATCTATATATTTGTGAACAGGTGAAATCATCAAGTGAACATCAAATTTAATCGAGCAGTTTTTTTTAAGTGCTTTAATTACTGGTGGGCCAATTGTTAAATTAGGAACAAAGTGACCATCCATCACGTCTACATGAATTAAATCAGCCCCTCCTTCTTCAAGTCTTTTAATTTCATTACCAAGCCGACTAAAATCAGCAGATAAAATAGATGGTGAAATTTTAATTTTTTTCATTTGGTAACAAATTTATTAGTATCAATTTTTAAAATTTTATTGAATTAAAAAATTGATAAATTTGTCTTGATATCTCGCTTTCAAGTGGAAAAGAAAGCATTCCCATCACCGAGTAACCCAATAGATATGGCATAAGATAAAATCTTATCATAAAAAAGAACCAAGCGACATAAAGTGGCACTAATGGTTGAACTATAAATTTCGGAGTTAATGGCTTAAAAAGAGTTAGTAACGGATTTGTATATTTTACAAAAACTCTCATAAAGAAAAAATGGGAATCTTCTTTTTGGAATATATTCATTGCAACTCTTCCAACCAAAGTCCACATAATTATTCCAAGTATATAATCGACAATATAAACTAATGGATGAAAATTAGCTGACATGAGTGAATTTATATTTGATAAAGAAAAGAATTAAAAGGGGCGAAATTAATCGCCCCTTAAAAAGATTTTTTTATTTTTGGCTAATTACTTGTGCACCCGCAGGTACTCTAGCATCATCAACCATCTTTTGAATCGCACTAGATGGCTCTGAAGTCATTAAAGTAACAACTATCATTGCAACTAAACTTACAGTCGAACCAAAGATACCAAAAGTTAACTGAGTAATTCCTAAGAATCCACTTCCACCACTTCTTACCCAAATTAGGTAAAACAAGCCTGAAAGTAAACCTAGGATCATACCAGCTACAGCACCTTCTTTATTTGCTCTCTTCCACCATACACCTAGTACAAGTGGCCAGAACAAACCAGACATCGCAAAGTCAAAAGCCCATATTACTGAACCCAAGATACCTTGGATCTCCATTGCTGCAATAGTTGCTCCAGCAAAACCAATTACTACAAGTAATACCCTTGCAACAGTTAGTCTTTTAGCAGTCTCTGCTTTCGGGTCTATCATTTTATAATAAACATCATGAGAGATTGCGTTAGCAATTGCTAGAATTAAACCATCTGCAGTCGACATGGCAGCAGCCATACCTCCGGCAGCAACTAGACCTGAGATTACATAAGGTAATCCCGCTACTTCTGGAGTTGCTAATACAACAGCTTTACCGGCCATGAAGAACTCGTTTAATTCAACAGTTCCATTTCCGTTAAAGTCGCTGACGAACATCAGATTAGCTGAATTCCAGTTTTGATACCAATCTATTGCTTGTACTTCAGCGATTGACTTACCAATAATACCTGTCGGCAATGATGGATCAATCAAAGCAAGTTTAGAAAGTGTCGCTAACATAGGTGCAGAAGAGTAAAGTAGGAATATAAAAAATACAGACCAACCTACTGATTTTCTTGCTGCTTTTACGCTTGGAGTTGTAAAGAACCTCATCATTACATGTGGTAATGAAGCAGTTCCCATCATCATTGCTAATGCTAATGAGATAAAAGCCCAAGGTGTTGCGTTAACTTCTGAGTGAGCTTTAGTAATACCAGCTAACCCTTTAGGCACTGTTTTTAGATCAGCAGCTGCATTTTTAACAAAACCAAACTGTTGTTCTAACTCACCAATTCTAGCTACTTCATCAGCTAACATAAAGTGAGGGAAGAATCCCGCTCCAATATTATTACTGATCCAGAACACTGGAAGCAAGTATGCTATAATTAGTACAATGTATTGAGCTACCTGTGTCCAGGTTACTCCTCTCATACCACCTAACATTGAACATAGTAAAATACTTACTAGCCCAACATAAACGGCGTATTGAAATGGAATATCTAGAGCAACAGATGCAATAGTACCAGTAGCGTTAATTTGTGCAGTTACATAAGTAAATGACGCAACAGTCAAAACTATAACCGCCATTAACCTTGCAGTATTACCACCGTATCTTGTACCAACAAAATCTGGAACTGTATAACAGCCAAACTTTCTTAGGTATGGTGCTAATAAAGTTGCGACTAACACATAACCACCTGTCCAACCTACAAGCAATGCCATATATCCGTAACCTTTAAAATAGATACCACCTGCCATTGCAACGAATGAAGCACCAGACATCCAGTCTGCTGCTGTCGCCATTCCGTTGAAAACAGTTGGTACTGATCTTCCTGCTACGTAATAGTTACTCGCTTGTGCTGTACGAGATAGCCAACCAATAATTGCGTAGATGGCTACCGTGAAAGCAACGAAACAAATTCCTATTGCTTTCGATGTCATACCCATCTGCTCACCTATAGCCATCAGAATTATGAAACCTAAAAAACCTCCTGTATAAATTCCATAAATCTTAGGCAAGTTGTCTATAAAATTACCTTTAATCATTAATCTTCTCCTCTTTCTGCAAAACCGAACTCTTCATCAATTTTTTCTTGTCTACCTGCAAACCAGAAAATTAGGATTACAAATATTCCAAGAGATCCTTGACAAGTGAACCAATATGTTAATGGATATCCAAAAGGACCACTAACAGAGTTCATTTCAGCGCCAAAAAGGAATATACCCATTGAGAATATAGCCCAAATTGCTAATGTCACAATTAGCAAACCCTTGGTCTTTTCCCAGTGTTGTGCATTTTTTGCCATGTATACCTCTCTCTTTTTAGTTATAACTTGCAAAACCATAACCATTCTGAGATAGATTAAAAGTGTAAAAATGGTACATATTAGGTTAGTTTTTCCCTTATTTTCCAATAAAAATAGAATTTTATGACAAAAAAAAAATTTACTTGGAGGGACATAACATTAAATGATTTTAGAATTTACTTTTTCTCTTTGTTTAAAGCATTCATTCCAAAGAAAAAAATTAAAAATTTAGATGATTTAGAAAATTTTATTCAAACAAAATCAGCCTGGGTATCTCAGGTGACGCTTTATGGTTATCTTAAAACTAGAATGGGTACAAGATATGTTCTTCATTTTGATAATGATGAATTTATGGAGTCAGTTAATAAAGCAAAATGGAATATTTATGCTGTAGCACTTCAGGACCTAAATTTTTATGTTTTTTCTTATTTGAAAGAAAATTGCAATTTTCAAGACGTAGATAAAGCTAAAGAAATTTTTATAAAAATTTTAGATGATGAAACTTCTAACAACATGCCATTAAAAATTATTGATGAAGCAAAAAAAAATTTTGAAGAAAGATTAAAAGTTATTAATTGGGAAAATTATTATAATGATCTTCCATTTAACCCGAGTGCACTCTCTCTGTATAAATGGGCACCTATTGCGGATGAATTAAAAAACTTAGATAGAAAAATTGTTTTAAATTCTATGATATTAAAATGGGATATAATTAAAAAAGAATTTAAAGAAAGAATTAATTTTTAAGAATTTTTTCTATTGTCAACCAAGCTATCTACGACACTAGGATCAGCTAATGTGGTAGTATCCCCTAATTGGTCATGTTCGTTTGCAGCAATTTTTCTTAAAATTCTCCTCATAATTTTTCCAGATCTTGTTTTTGGTAATCCAGGTGTAAAATGAATTAAATCAGGAGTCGCAAGAGGACCTATTTGTTTTCTGACCCAAAGTTTTAGATCTCTTTCTAGCTCTCCAGTTTCTACCTCACCAGAATTTAATGTTACATAACAATATAAACCATTACCTTTAATATCATGAGGATATCCAACTACTGCAGCTTCCGCGACTTTAGGATGAGCTACGAATGCACTTTCAATTTCTGCGGTTCCAAGATTATGGCCTGAAACAATTATAACATCATCTACTCTTCCAGTAATCCAATAATATCCATCTTTATCTCTTCTACAACCATCTCCAGTAAAGTACTTTCCATTAAATTGTGAAAAATATGTGTCAATAAATCTTTGATGATCCCCATACACAGTTCTCATTTGTCCTGGCCAAGATTGAGAGATACAAAGTCTTCCTTCGCCTGCTCCTTTTATTTCTTTCCCATTTTTATCTAAAAGGGCGGGTTTTATTCCGTAGAAAGGTTTTGTTGCAGAACCTGGTTTTAATGGAATTGCTCCTGTTTGTGGAGCTATCATTATCCCACCTGTTTCAGTTTGCCACCAAGTATCAACTATAGGGCATTTAGAATTCCCAACTGTTTTGTAGTACCACATCCAGGCCTCTGGATTTATTGGTTCACCAACGGTGCCTAATAGTTTAAGCGATTTTCTCGAAGTTTTTTTAACTGGACCATCTCCCTCTCTCATCAAAGCTCTTATTGCTGTAGGAGCTGTATAAAAAGTATTAACTTTATATTTATCTACAATTTGCCACCAACGTGAACTGTCAGGATAATTTGGTATACCTTCAAACATTATAGTTGTTGCACCATTTGCAAGAGGACCATAAATAATGTAGCTATGTCCAGTTACCCAACCAATGTCAGCTGTGCACCAATATATATCTTTTGTTTTATAGTTGAAAATATATTGATGGGTCATCGAAGCGTATACCATATAGCCACCAGTAGTATGAAGTACCCCTTTTGGTTTACCAGTTGATCCAGAAGTGTAAAGGATAAACAATGGATCTTCAGCATTCATTTCTTCAGGTTCACAATGAGACGGTATATCTTTAATTAAGTCATGATACCAAATATCTCTATAATCATTCCATCCAATTTCATTTCCTGTTCTTTTTACAACAATACATTTTTTTACATTAGGACAGCTTTCTAGCGCCTCATCTGTTGTTGCTTTTAGAGGTATTGTTTTTCCACCTCTAACACCTTCGTCAGCAGTAATGATATACTCAGATTCACAATCATTTACTCTTCCTGATATAGAGTCTGCAGAAAATCCACCAAAAATAATTGAATGGACAGCACCAATTCTTGCACATGCAAGCATTAAAATTGCAAGTTCAGGTATCATTGTAAGATATATTGTAACTCGATCACCTTTCTGAATTCCTAATTTTTTTAAACCATTTGCTGCTTTCGAAACTTTTTGATGTAATTGTTTATAAGAAATTTTTTGATTATCTTTAGGATCATCCCCAACCCAAATTATTGCAGTTTTATCTTTTTTATCTTTTAAATGTCTATCAATACAATTAGCAGCAGCATTTAAAGAACCATCTTGAAACCATTTAATCCTTACATCTTTTGAGCTATACTTAACATCTTTGATTTTTTTAAAAGGCTTTATCCAGGTTATTCTTTTTGCTTCTTTTTTCCAAAAACTATCATTATTCTTAATCGATTCATTGTAATTTTTTTGATACTGTGATTTGTTTGCTAAGCTTGCTTTTACCCATTCAGGCCTGGTTTTTATGATTAACTCGTTTGGAATATTCTTTTTCTTAGTTTTTTTTTTATTATTCTTAACACGCTTAATTTTTCTCTTCACTGACTGTCTTTTTACAACTTTTCTTTTTGAAGATTTTTTTTTAGTTTTAGCTTTTCTTTTTTTTTTAGGCATCAAGTTAAAATTTATATCTAAATTTTACCCATCTTATTCAAAATATTCCAGCTTTTAGAGTCAATCGGCATTACAGATAATCTACTTTGTTTTATTAAGGATAAGTGGCATAAATCCTTATTTTTTTTAATATCGATCAGGGTTATTGGTTTATTTAATTTTTTTAAGAACCTCACTGTTACAGCTACAAATCGACCTGATTTATCAGTTTTATCTAAATATGCTTCTCTAATAACTTCAACTATCCCAACAATCTGTTTACCAATATTTGAATGATAAAAAAAACATTGATCCCCCTTTTTCATTAATTTCAAATTTTTTGCCGCTTGATAATTTCTTACACCGTCCCATGGAGCGCCATTAGGTCCTGCTTTTCTCTGCTGTTCTATAGACCAAACATTTGGTTCAGATTTTAATAACCATTTCTTCATAAGTTTTATTTAAAATTTAAAAAATATTTTTCACTTATATTTTTACACTCTTTCTCTAAACTTGATATTGAAATTTTAATTTTAGTTTTTTTAACAATTTTATTATTATTTAAATAAAATGAATCTCTATTAAGATTTAGTTTACTATTACTGATAACTTTATAGGGTTTAGAGTTATAAAAATTTAACCACTTTACAATATCATCTAAGTAAATTTTTTTTCCTGTCGAAACATTATAAGTTCCATAAGCGTTAATTTTTATTAATTTTGATATAATTTGAGAAAGTTTTTTTGAAGATATAAAATCTTTGTATATGTCGTTATTTTTTATAATAATTCCTTTTTTAATATTTTTAAAAAAAATATCTACAAATGTATTATGAAGTTTTTTTGTTGATATAATTTTATTTATACCAATTACATTTGAAATTCTTAAAATTATTAATCTTTTTTTTATTAAAGATTTAAGTTTATTTTCAGTAATGAGCTTATTTCTAGAATAATTACATCCAGGGTTTGGATTGGTTTTCTCTGAACAGTTGCTTTTTGGTTTATAAATTTTCCTTGTACTAAGAAAAATATAAGAAGTTTTTGATTTTATGATTTTCCTAACAATCTTAAGGTCGAAATCATTTTTAGAATTATAAATAGAATTAATATATTTCTTATTTGAAGTGCAGTTAATTATGAAATTAAATTTTTTAAAAAAAATTTGATCTTTTTTAATCACATCAATGTAATTTTGGACTGTTATTTGAAAATTTTTATCAATATAATCTTTCAGAAATTGTGTTATACGACTATTTTTTCCTATGATTAAAATTTTCATTTAAATTAAATCTGTTTTTAAAATATAATTATTTAAAATTTATATATATAAGTTTCATAAATGAATATTCTTATTTGGTCACCTTTTTTACAAAAAGTTGGCACAACAACTAATGTTTGTAATATAATAAATTCACTTACAAAATATTCTAAAAAAAAATATAAAATCGATTTAATAAATGTTTTTGGTGAATGGGACGATTATAATTTTGATGATATTAATGTAAATAAGATTTCTTTGTTAAATTATGAATTTTTGAGAAAAGAGAAAAAAGGAGGATTTATAAGTAGCAGATTTTATACAATTTTAATTATTATTTTGTCTATAATTCCATTATTAAGAATATTAAAAAAAAAAAATTATAATTTTTTTTTCATACATTTAATTACCTCCTTACCAATTTTTTTAACTAAATTTTTAAAAAACGAGACTAAATTAATATTAAGTATTGCAGGTTTTCCAAAATTAACATTAATTCGTACGCTCTTCTGGAAGAATTTTCAAAATAAAATTTATAGAATTATTTGTCCTTCAAATGAAACAAAAGATCTTCTAATAGAAAAGAAAATTTTCAATAAAAAAATACTTACAGTAATTAAAGACCCTCATATAAATCCTAGTCATATTATAATCAAAAAAAATTTAAGTGAAAAAAATATTTTAAATTCAAAAAATAACATTATTTCAATTGGTCGTTTAACAAAACAAAAAAATTATTTTTTTTTATTAGAGACTTTTAAAAAAATTTTAGAAATTAATAATGATTTAAGATTAAAGATCATTGGAGACGGCGAGGATAAGGACTTAATTAAAAAAAAAATTAAAGAATTATCTATTAATGATTATGTGAGTCTGGAAGGTTTCCAAAAAAATATTTATAAATATCTGGATAACTCGCTTTGTTATTTTTCTACTTCATTATGGGAAGGTCCAGATCTTGCAATGCTTGATGCAGCCTTTTTAAATACCCCAATAATTTGTAGTGACTGCAAGAATGGAAGAAAAGAGTTTATTGAGAATAACAAAAGAGGATATATATTTAAAACCAATGATATGAACTCTGCTTTAAATGCTTTTGAATTATTTTTTGAGGATAAGAAATTAGATGTTAAAAAAAAATTAATTAATGCAAAAAAAGAGGTAAAAAATTTTACACAGTTTAGATACTATTTAGAAATTGAAAAGATATTAACAAATTAAAATTTTACACCCGCCCCTTTAAGATATGCAGCTTCATTATCTAGTTGCCATCTTGGTTTTGCTGGAAAATCTAGATTATTAAATTGTTTCATTTTAAATTTTTCTAATCCTACCAAGGCTATCATTGCTGCATTATCTCCGCAAAAATTTACAGGAGCAAATATGTCTTTATATTTATGCTCTTTACAAAGTTTAACAAGCATAGAGCGGATTTTTTTATTTGCTGCTACACCTCCCGCTATAACAAATACCTTTTTTTGTGTTCTATTAACTTTTTCAAACTCATTAAAAGCTATTTTTGTTTTTTTATAAAGAATATCCTCAATAGTTTTTTGAAAAGAAGCAGCAATATCAAATTTATCTTTTTCTTCTTTAATATTTTTAGATATTTTTAATATTGAGGTTTTTAGTCCTGCAAAAGATAAGTTGCATCCTCCTTTATTAAATATTGGTTTAGGCAAAGCAAATTTATTTGGATCTCCTTTATCAGCCATTATTTCTATTTGTGGGCCTCCAGGAAATTCTACTCCTAATAATTTTGCTGTTTTATCAAAAGCCTCTCCTAAAGCGTCGTCAATTGTAGTTCCCAATCTTCTATAATTACCAATTTCTTGAACCGACAGGTATTGTGAATGACCACCCGATATTAATAATAACAAATAAGGATAATCTAATTTTGAATTTAGCCTTGGGCTTAGCGCATGACCTTCTAGGTGGTTAACTGAAATAAATGGAATATTCATTATTGAAGCAAAAGATTTCCCAAAACTTAAACCCACCGATAGACATACTACTAACCCTGGACCAGCAGTAGAAGCAACAGCGTCAATTTCTTCTATTTGAATTTTACTATCATCTATAGCTTTTTGTACAATCCAGTCTATTTTCTCTATGTGAGATCTTGCAGCTAGCTCTGGGACTACTCCTCCAAATTTTTTATGGACGTCCACTTGGCTGGATATTATATTGGATAAAACTATTGGTATTCCTTGTTCAGTTTCTGTCACGATAGATGCAGCTGTCTCATCGCAACTAGTTTCTATACCAAGAATTATCGGCTTTTTGTTCATTCAAATAGTTTTTATTAATAGTACAATCGCTTTACAAGTATGAAAAAAGAAAAAATTATAATTGGATCAAGAGGGAGTAAATTGGCATTAAATTATGCTCAAAATGTAAAAAATCAAATTATAAAACATTCCGAATATAGAGAAAATCAAATAATAATCAAAAAAATTGTAACTAAAGGTGATCAAGCAAAAGACACGAGACTCTCTGAAATAGGAGGGAAAGGATTATTTTCAAAAAATATTGAAAAGGAACTCATAGATAGCAATATTGATATTGCAGTGCATGCACTTAAAGATATGCCAGCAATTGAGACTAAGGGATTATTTGCTGGTTTTTTTTTAAAACGAAACGACCCTAGAGAAATTTTGATAAGTACCAAAAAAAAAAAATTAAGAGATTTAAAACCTAGATCAATAATTGGAACTTCGTCTCTAAGAAGAGAATACCAAATAAAAAAAATTAGAAATGATATTTCTTGTAAATTAATCAGAGGAAATATTGATACTCGAATAAAAAAACTTAAAGATAAATCATATGATGCAATAATACTTGCATCTGCAGGTCTAAAATCTCTTAAATTGGAAAAAGAAATTACTCAAGTATTTCCTGTAAATGAGATAATTCCAAGTGTTGGTCAGGGTGTTATTTTGATGCAATGTAGAGAAGACGATACAAGAATTTTGAAATTATTAAATAGTGTAAGTGACTCAGATACTTACAAATGCGTTACTGCAGAAAGAGATGTGTTAAAAATTTTAGATGGAGATTGTGAAACTGCAGTAGGGGCACATGCTTTCTTGAAAGATAATAAAATAACTCTTAATGCTGAACTTTTTTCTTTAGATGGAAAAAATAGATTTTTTAAAAAAATAACTAAAAATGAAAAAAACTTTGATAAAATAGGCTTAGAGATTGGTAAAATTTTAAAAAAAAAATCAAAAGGAAGTTATAAAAAGTAGAATGCATATATTGTTAACAAGACCCATTGAAGATTGTTCTGATTTAATTTTTCGTTTTAAACAACTTGGTCACTTGGTATCACATTTACCTTTGTTAAATATTAAAAAAATTTCTTATGATTTAAGAGAAATCATAAATTGTAAAGGAATTATTTTTACAAGTGCTAATGCTATTAAATTTTTAGATGTAAAAAAGATAAATAAAGAAATTAAATGTTTTTGTGTTGGCTCTATTACTGAAAAAAAAGCAAAAAGTGTGGGTTTTCAAAATATTATATCTGCAGAAGGAAATGTAAGTAATCTCAAAGAACTTATCTTAAAAAATTTTAGTTCCTCGGATGGTAATTTAGTTTACGTAAGTGGTGAAATTATATCCTCTGACCTAGATGAACAATTAATAAATGATGGTTACTCTATTAGAAGAGTAATAAATTATAAGACAGATCATAATCATTTTTTTGGGAATGATTTTACTGAAAAATTGAAGATTAATATGCCAGAAGTTGTTTATATTTATTCCCAAAATAGTGCGCTTAGTTTTTTAAATTTTATTAAAAATGAGAATTTAGAAAGCTTTTGGAAGAATACTAATTTAATGTGTTTAGGTGAAAAAACCTCATCAATATTAAATGAAATAAAGTGGAAAAAAATATTTCTTTTTAATACTGGAGAGGAAGAGTATCTGTTATATAAAATTTAAATATGGATTTAATAAATAATTTTTCTGATCTTTTTTTGTCCGTTTGGAATAAAGGGATTCTTGGCGTAGATATATTTCAAATTTTAATTGGAATAGGAATTTTTTTAATATTTTTAATTTTTAGAGGAATTATTAGTAAATTGATTATCAAAAAATTGGAATTAATCTCTAAAAGAACTACAAATAAACTAGATGATACTTTCGTAAGCTCACTTGTAGGTCCAGCTAGATTTTTCCCAATTGTTATAGGTTTTTTTATATCAAGTTATTATATGACCTTTTCTTTGGAAGGTAGAGAAATTGTCGATACTATTAATAGAACTCTAATTACAATTTTAATCTTTTGGATAATACATCAAATTATAGAGCCCATTTCTTATGTGCTAAGTGGTTTGGATAAATTATTAACAAGAGAGCTGATTGGATGGATAATCAAATCTCTTAAAGTTTTAATATTCATATTAGGACTAGCGGCGGTTCTTGAATTATGGGGTATAAAGATAGGACCAATTATCGCTGGACTAGGATTGTTTGGTGTAGCAGTTGCTTTAGGTGCGCAAGACCTATTTAAAAATTTGATTTCAGGCATTTTAGTTTTAGTTGAAAAAAGATTTAAAATTGGAGACTGGATTGCAGTAGAAGGTATAATAGAGGGCATAGTTGAAAAAATTGGCTTTAGGTCTACAACAATTAGAAAATTTGATAAATCCTTAGCAATTATTCCTAACTTTCAATTTGCCGAAAATGCAGTTGTAAATGTAAGTGAAACTTCAAATTGGTTAATAAGTTGGATTATTACTCTTCAATATGACACAACGGTTGATCAATTAAAAACGATAAGAAATGAAATTGAAGATCACATTCAAAAAAGTGAGGACTTTAATACTAGTATAGGAATTGCAGTAAGAGTTGACAAATTTTCTGATAGTTCAATTGATATGTATGTTCGTTGTTTTACTAAATCAGATAGTTGGAACGAGTGGTTATCAGTAAAAGAGAAATTAGCAATCGAAATTAAACAAATTGTCGAAAAAAACAAAGCATCTTTTGCATTCCCAAGTTCATCTATTTATATAGAAAAAAAATGATAGCCATTTTTTATTTAGCTTTACAAATATTAAAGCTTTATTCCTACGTAGTAATAGCGAATGTAATTATAAGCTGGTTGGTTGCTTTTAATGTTTTAAATACACAAAATAGATTTGTTTATTCAATTTTAGAGTTAACTTATCGTTTAACAGATCCTATACTAAATAAAATAAGACGTTTTTTACCTAATCTAGGATCCTTAGATATCTCACCCATTATATTACTTCTATTGATTTGGTTTATAGAAATGTGTATGAAGCTCTACATCGCACCTTTAATTTTTTAAAACTTATGATTTTAATTGACGGAAAAAAAGCAGCAGCTGAGTTAAGAGAAGAACTTAAACAGGAAGTAGCTGAATTAAAAAATAAGTACAATAAACTACCAGGTTTAACGGTGATTTTGATTGGAGATCTTACCCCAAGTCAAATATATGTTAGGAACAAAGAGAAATCAGCAAAAGAGGTTGGTTTAAAGTCTGACGTAATTAAATACCCAGACTCTGTGGAAGAAAAAGTTATTTTGGACAAGATTAATGATCTAAATAAAGATAAGAGCGTTTCAGGTATTTTAGTTCAGTTACCATTGCCAAAACATATCGATAAACAAAAAATTATTGAGGCTATTCATCCATCTAAAGACGTTGATGGATTTCATCCTATGAATGTTGGTAATCTTTCTTCAGGTTACGAGAGTTCCGTGCCCTGTACTCCACTAGGCTGTTATTTATTAATTAAAAAAATTGAGCCAAACTTAAGTGGAAAAAAAGCAGTTGTAGTTGGAAGATCTAATCTAAATGGAAAACCGATGACACAACTTCTTTTAAAAGAAAATTGCACGGTAACAATTACCCATTCAAAAACAAAAGATCTCAAGGCCGAGTGTTTAGAAGCAGATATAATTATTGCTGCTGTCGGTATCCCTGAACTTGTTAAAGGAGATTGGGTTAAAAAAGACACAATCGTAATTGACGTTGGAATTAATAAAACCGACAAAGGTATTGTTGGTGATGTTGCATTTGATGAAGTTTCAAAAAATGCTAAAGCTTTAACACCAGTTCCAGGTGGAGTTGGACCAATGACAATCGCTTGTTTATTAAAAAATACTGTAGAGTGTTTCAAAAGATCGCAACTTTAAAGTTACAACCTATTAAATTTTTTGATATTTTAAGGTGTGAAGAAACCTAAATATCCATATAGAATTGCAATTTTATTCTTAATTTTAACAGTTCCTACCATTGGAGCAACCCAATTGGGCTGGTACTTATATGATCAACAAACAGGTTTTGATTATGGTATGATTGTCGGAACATTTTCAGTTATATATGCAGCTTGGCTAATGTATGAAAAAAATTGGAGAGAAGAGGATGATGATTAGGTAATGGAAAAATTAATTTTTTTTGGATTGGTAATTCCTATTTTATTCTTTGTTTTATACTTAGGGTCGAGAGCTATCATGAGTGGTGTTAGTGCGAAACAAGCTAACAAAGATGAAAATGAAATAGATGAAAATAATGAGGAGTCAAACACTGATAAATCTTTGAGTAATGAATTAGAAAAATTGAATGAACTAAGAGAAAGCGGTGTATTAACTCAAGAAGAGTTTGAAAAGGCAAAAAATAAATTATTAAATAATTAAAGATTAAGTTGTTCTTGTTAAAAGCAATAAAGTTGCACCAGCTATAAATATCAAAATACCTAAAATTTCAATAAAAGTTATTTTTTCTTTAAAAAGATATTTTGATGAGATGTAACTAAAAAATATTTCAATTTGACCAACAGCTCTTACAAAAGATGCTTGAATTAAAGTGAAAGCAAAAAACCAGGATAGTGTTGCTAAAAAACCAGCTAATCCAGTCAAGCATATTTCAAATTTATTATCAAAAAATTTTTTGAATTCCGATTTTTCAAAAATTATCAGATATGCACTAATGATTATAGTTTGAATTACTAAAGCAAAAAAAACTGTAGTAAGTGCTCTATCAAAATTAGAGGAAAAATTTTCAAGTGTTAGTGCTGCTGCCCTAAAATAGACAACACTGAGACCCAGTAAAAGTCCTGCTCCCAATCCAATAAGTGTTACCTTTGAAAAAAAGTTTTTAAAAAACAATTTATAATCTTTGATCGAAATAATAATAACCCCAAGTGTTGCAATTATTATTCCAAAAACACCAAGCAAATTCAGTTTATCTTTTAATATGATATATTCAAAAATCGCAATTTGAATAACTTCTGTTTTACTTAGTGAAGTACCGACAACAAAATTCGAAAATCTAAAAAGGTATAATAGCGTTATTGTAAAAGTAACTTGTAAAATAGATCCTAAAAAAGTAAAAAAAATGAAGTTAGTTTGATCTAGAATATCTGAAATGATATCAAAATCGTGAAAAAAAAAAAATAATACAAAAGCAAATGGTAATGCAAAGGCAAATCTTACATATGCAGAAGCAACCAATGATAAATCCTTATTTAATTTTTTCTGTAATGAAGTTCTTAGATTTTGAAAAAAAGCTGCTAAAATTGTAAAAACTACCCAATTCATAAATTTATTTAGATATAATCTTTTAATCGAATTAAGTGGTTACTTATATCTAAAAAATTAGATTTTCTCCATTAGCCATAGAGCGTCTTCTCCTAAAAAGTAAACCTTTCCGTTATTAGGATGTACTTGTATATCTCTTATTCTGCCAATTTTATTTTTAAATATGATTTCCTCTTTTACATTAGATAAGTCGTCAAATATTAATTTTCTTAAAGATTTGTCTTTAAGTGAAGTAATTAAAGCATGTCCATTCCATTTACTAAACTCTTTTCCTTTGTAAATTGTGATTGCACTTGTTGCTATGGATGGCACCCAATATTGTATCGCTTTTGTAAAACCTGGTTTCCATTTTGGACCGATAGGAATGCCTGAATAGTTTGTCCCTCCCCAACCTAAAATTTTCCATCCATAATTTTCACCTTTTTTTGCTTCGCCAAACCAATCCCCACCTCTTGCTCCATGATTACTCATATAAATTTTTTCATCAAATGGTGATAAAGTTAGACCTTGAGGATTCCTAATACCTATTTGATAAATTTCAGGTAACCAATCTGATTTACCCTGAAATTTTGGATTATCTTTTGGGATACTACCATCAATATTTATTCTAATGATACTACCAGGATGTTTTGTAGGATCTTGTGCAATCATACCTTGACCTCTCTCACCAGCAGACGCGAAAAGATAACCATCTTTGATCGCCAACCTTGATCCAAAGTGATATCCTGAGTCTATAGGTGGATTAGCTTGAAAAATATTTTTAAATATTAAATCTTTTTCATTAAATTTCGATTTTGCTATTGAAGTACTAGTTTTCCAATTTCCTCTATTTTCGGTATAAGAAATATAGACAAAATCATCTTTATAAAGAATATCTAATAAACCACCCTGTCCATGCTCTAAATAGTTAAGATTGTGATTTAATGAAGAAATTTTATTAGTATTAAGGTCTATTAATTTAATTTCTCCACTTTTTTCAGTAATTAATAATTCTGTATCATTAATAAAAGTAGATCCCCATGGACCTTTTAAATTTACAATCTTCTTAAATCTTAAATTATCAGCGAATGAATAATTTATAAAAAGTGTAAATAAAAAAATTGTAACAAGCGTTCTTTTCACTTTAAGAAAGTTTTGATCTACCACCATCAACAGCAATGATTTGACCTGTAACCCAAGAACTGTCGTCGGTAATGAGAAATTTTGCAAGAGAGGCAGAGTCCTTACCTTCACCTAATCTTTTTAAAGGATGGGCTTTAGCTATACCATCTGCCAATGCCTTATTTTTTAACATTGGCTCGGCAATTTTCGAGTAAGTCAAACTAGGTGCAATACAGTTCACCCTAATATTTGGTGCAAATTCTGCAGCAAGGGAAACAGTTAAACCTTCGACAGCAGCTTTTGTGGAGGCAATTATTGCGTGGTTAGTAAATCCTCTTTGTGCTGCTACTGTAGAGAATAAAACTACCGAACCTTTATTTTTTTTTAAGCTTTCTTGATAACCTTTAATAACTTCAACTGCCGAATAGAGATTTAATTTCATACATTTATTAAAATCGTTTTCATTAACCATTCTCAAAGGTTTTAAATCTATTGAACCAACACAATAAGCAACACCTTTTATATCTAAAATGTCATTTTTAACCTTTTCAATAAATCCATCTTCTAAAACATCGGTAATGGTAAAAGTACAACCAAGTTTTTCAGAAATACTTTTCGTTTCATTTTCATTTCTTCCAACTAAATGAACAGAATTTCCTGAGTTTACCATTTGTTCAGCTAAGCTAGATCCGATTGAACCTGTCGCACCAAAAATAAGATATTTTTCTGACATAAAAAATTTTATTCGTTATATTTAAATATGAAGTTATTTTTTATACTGGGTAATCAATTATTTCCATCAAAATACTTAGACCGCTTCAAAAAAGACCACCTATTTTTTATGGCTGAAGATTATCAACTATGTACTTATGAAAAACATCATAAACAAAAGATACTCCTTTTTTTATCATCAATGCGCTCACATGCAGATAGTCTTAAAAGAGAAAAATTTAAATTAGAGTATATTAAGATTGAGGATAAAGAATTTAAGGATGATTATTGTAAAAAATTAAAAAAAGTAATTAGCTCAAAAAAAATAAAAGAGATTTCAAGTTTTGAAATTGAAGATAAATTTTTTGAAAAAAAAATAAATCAATTTCTTAAAAAGAAAAAAATAAAATGGAATATTATTCCAACTCCAATGTTTCTAAATTCAAGAGAGGAATTTAAACAATATCTATCCAAATCAAAAAAACCTTTCATGGCAACTTTTTACAAGGAAGTGAGAAAGAAATCTGGAATATTAATGGGTTCTAATGGAAATCCTATTGGAGGCAAATGGAGTTTTGATGAAGATAATAGAAATAAGTTACCAAAAAATATTTCTATTCCAAAGTTCCCAAAAATTAATGAAACAAATCATACTAAAAAATTAAAACCAATTATTGAGAAATTATTCAAAGATCATCCAGGAACAACCAAAAATTTTTGGTTTGCTACAGAGTATAATGACGTGGTCAAATTATTGAATTTTTTTATTAAAGAAAAATCTAATTTATTTGGTGATTATGAAGACGCAGTGGATCAAAAAGATAATATCTTATTTCACAGCGCTTTGAGTCCTTATATCAACTTAGGTTTAATCACACCTGAATTTATTATTAAAAAAGTTTTAGATTTCCATAAGAATAAAAAAATTAGATTAAATTCTTTAGAAGGCTATGTTCGTCAGGTTATAGGATGGAGAGAATTTATGAGAGGAATTTATCAAAGTTACTCAAATGAAATGGAAACCGGAAACTTTTTTAAACAAAATCGTAAAATGAAAAAGTCATGGTATGACGGAACGACTGGTTTACCTCCACTGGATTACGCAATTAAAAATGCATTAAATTATGGATGGTCTCATCATATCGAAAGGTTAATGATTTTATCTAACATTATGAATCTTTGTGAAATTAAACCTACCATTGTTTACAAATGGTTCATGGAAATGTTTGTAGACTCTTCAGATTGGGTAATGGTGCCTAATGTTTATGGAATGGGATTGTTTAGTGATGGAGGAATATTTGCAACTAAACCTTATATATGTGGATCAAGTTACTTTATGAAAATGATGGATTTTAAAAAAGGTGATTGGTGCAACATCATGGACGGACTGTACTGGAGATTTATTGATCGAAATAGAAAATTTTTTTTAAAAAATCCAAGGCTTTCTATGATGGTAAGAATTTTTGATAAGATGAAATCTGAAAGAAAAAAAATAATTTTGTCAGCTGCAGATAAATTTATTAAACAAAATACAATCTAGTGAAAAAAGAAAATCTTCCTTCAAAAATTTGTCCTGTTTGTAAAAGACCTTTTGTTTGGCGTAAGAAATGGAGATTAAACTGGGAGAGAGTAAAATATTGTTCTAAGAAGTGTTCTAAGCTAAGTTAAGATTATTGAACATAATAATTTTACAACATATTAAAATTGAAGATCCTGGTTACATAAAAGATCTTATGTTAGCTGATGGATTTAATCTTACTACAATTGAGCTAGATGAAGGCGGAAAAATTCCAGACGATTTAACTAAATTTGAAGGGATGTTTTGTATGGGTGGGCCAATGGATACGTTTATGGAAAAAGATTATCCTTGGTTAGTTGAGGAAAAAAAAGCAATCAAAGAGTTTGTTATTGATTTAAAAAAACCTTATTTGGGTTTTTGTTTAGGGTGCCAGTTGTTAGGTGAAGTTGTTGGTGGCAAAGTAGTTAAATCTCAACCAGCAGAAATAGGGATTATGGATATTAATTTTTCTAAAGAAAAAGATAATGACAATTTATTCTCTAAATTTCCAAATAAAATAAAAAGTTTACAATGGCATTCTTATGAAGTGCAGGGTATTGAGAATAATAAAGATGTAACTTTATTAGCTTCATCACCAGTAACTAAGTATCAAATTTTTAAATATCAAAATCATGCTTATGGTATTCAGTTTCATATCGAAATTAAAGACACAACAGTCAACGAATGGGGATGTGTGCCAGAGTATAAAAAGGCTCTTGAAGATCAATTAGGAGATGGAGCATTAAAAAAATTTGATAATGCTGCAAAAGATAATATGACTGATATGAATAATTATTCTAAGATTCTTTATGAAAATTTTAAAAAAATATTATGAACAATAAACTTTTTGAATGGGCGGGGGTTGTTACATCTATACTGTACTCTTTATTTGTTGCATTAAATATAGGAATAGAATTTTTTGGTTTTTGTTTATTATTATTGTCAGCAGTTTTAATTGGAACTTGGGCCTATAGAGGAGGTCATAAAGGAGTATTATTTTTACAATTTTTTCAAGCAACTGTTGGGATTATCGGAATGTTTAGGTGGTTTTAATTAAAAGTTGTAATTATTTTTGGAATATAATTTTTAAAATTAAAAAAACCTTTATTACAATATTGCCAAGAAAATTGGTCTAATTTTCTATACAGAAATTCTATTTTTAAATTATTTGAATTTATAAAATCCAGGTTTTCACCAACCGTAGGATATAAACCATAAGAAGTTTCATTAATATTCTGTATCTCACTTAAATCTATAATTTCAGCATTGATTGATTTTTCTTCTAATCTCTTTTTTTGATCTTCAATTAATTGAGACTTGAATTTTACTAATTTTTCACTGAGCTCTATGGTGCGGTTTTCATTTTTGTTAGAAACTAAAAAAATCTTTTTAAATTTTTGATCTTTAAAATCACCCATTTCAAAAGACAAATTATTCTCAAAAATAAGAAGATTTTTTTCTTCAAAATTTTGTGGATTATTAAACTCCAATTTTGATGCAGCATAAGTTTTATTGCTTGTTTTCGGAGGAGCATTTTCATTTAGTTTGATATTACTAAATCTGCTGTTAGTAAATTTTTTAATGTTCCATTCACTAGCTAGATAATTTTTTCCTTGTGTTTGAATTCCAGCAACCCATCTCCATCCTAAAGTATTGGATGCTGCATCTCCATCGTAAAGATGTTTCATAAAAAACTCTGCGCCTAGTTGCCAAGGTAAATCCAAAGTAAAAACCCAAATACTTGCAAACCACATTCTTGTGTGATTATGCAAATAATTAGTTTCTTTTAATTCCTTAACCCACTCATTAAAACATTGGATACTAGTGACGCCTTCAACAGCATTTTTATAGTTAGCGTTGTCTTTAAACTCTTTTCGTATTTCTTTTAGTTCGTTTAAATAATCAGTCCAAACTACAGGTCTTAATTCTAACCAACCTTTCCAATAAGTTCTCCATAAAACTTCTTGAATAAATTTTTCATTTTTGGAAAAAGAAAATTTATTCAGTGATTTTTTGATTATCTCTAATTCGTTAAGAACCCCGTGAGTTATATATGGTGACAAGCAAGAGACATTGGATCTATTCTCTATACCAAAATCAAAATTTCTCAATCTAGAATACTCTGAAAGATTTTTTTCTACAAAATTTTCTAACTTTTCAAGGGCTTTGGCCCGTGTACTTTCAAATTTCATAATTATTTAAGATCGAAGTTTTTTTTTATGATAATTAATAAATCTTTCAACATATGATTTATTAAAAGATTTATTTTCCTCGAAAGAAACTTTTTTAATTGAATACGCAGAACTTTTAGTCTGTCTCGATACAATTATTATATTACCTTTATATAGTTTAAGTTTTACTGATCCGTTTACTTTATTTTTTTTAAGATCAACAATTTTTTGAAGATTCAGTCTTTCTCTTGAATACCAATAACCATTATATATAAGCTCTGCATATCTTGGCATGATTTGTTCTTTTTTATGCATTGTTTCTTTATCGAGAGTAATAGATTCAATTGCTCTATGTGCCGTCATAAGCAATGTTCCACCAGGTGTCTCATAGATACCTCTTGATTTAATTCCAATAAATCTATTTTCAACTAAATCAACTCTTCCAATACCATTTTTTCCTGCAAGATGATTAAGTTTCTCTAACAATTTTGAGGGAGATAGTTTTTTTCCATTAATACCTATTGGGTTACTATTTTTAAAATTAATCATTACATATTGAGGTTTATTGGGAGCCTTTTCTGGAGACACAGTTCTTTGAAATATAAATTCTGGTGCAGAATTTTTTGGATTTTCTAAAAACTTACCTTCTGTCGATGTGTGCAATAAATTATCATCAACTGAAAATGGTTGAGCTCCTTTTTTATCTTTAGGAATATTAATTTTATGTTTTTTAGCATAATTTATAAGATCTTTTCTGGATTTTAATTTCCAAATTCTCCAAGGTGCAATTATTTTAATTTTTGGATCAAAATAATGATAACCCAATTCAAATCTTACTTGGTCATTTCCTTTTCCTGTTGCTCCGTGAGAAACAGCATATGCTTTAAATTTTTTTGCTATTTTAATCTGGTCTTTTGCAATTAAGGGTCTTGCAATCGAAGTACCTAATAAATAAACTCCTTCGTATATCGCATGTCCTCTAATCATAGGATATATATAATTTTTTACAAATTCATCTTTAAGGTCTCTCACAACAATATGTTTAACACCAAATTTTTTTGCATTTTGAAATATTTTTTTACGATTGATGTCTTGTCCAATATCAGCGGTGTAACAAATTACTTCAGCGTTATAGTTTTCTTGAAGCCATTTTAAAATTATTGATGTATCTAAACCTCCAGAATAAGCTAGAACAATTTTTTTTTTATATTTCATTTATTAGCTGCAGGCAGTTTTGGCAGCATTATAAGCTTTTGTAAAACCAAGCAGAGAGTAATGATCAATTGTTTGAGACCCTTTTTCATTGTACCCTTTAATCATTATTCTAGAACCTTTTTTCATCACTTTTACCATTTTTTTTTCAATCTTATTATCAGCTATCCAAGCAAAACCTTGCTGAACTATATCAAATTTGATTTTGTTTTTTCCTGAAATAGCAGTAACAGAATTATTTTTACTAAATTCATATCCAGAACTTGCGCTGATTTCATCTTTTATTTTTTCATTTGGTCTGAATGTTACAAATAATCTTGCATCTCTTTTATTTGATTTTGGTGCTTGCAGTATAGGAGATGACTGAGCAAAACAAATAGTTCCAGACTGTTCAATTAATACCATAGTTTGCCAGTCTTTGAATTTTCCTATTACTTTCAAATCTTCACTTTTAGCTGTTGAAATAGAAAATAATATAAAAATACATAGAAAAAATAAATTTTTTTTAATTATGGACATGGATTTGGATAATTTTTTTGAATTTTGTTAATATTATAAATAATTTCATCGTTTAATTTTATATTTACACTTTCTATATTTGTTTTCAACTGATCCATTGTCGTTGCACCAATAATTACACTTGTCGTGAAAGGCTGTATTTCACAAAATTTTAATGACATTTGAGCAAAATCTATATTATATTTTTTTGATAACTTGTAATATTCCTCAATAGCTTTTTGACCATTTTCGTTTTTGTATCTTGTAAAATCTTTAAATAATTTCATCCTAGATTTTTCGGGTAAGTTATCATTTCTGTATTTTCCAGTTAAATATCCAAATGCTAAAGGGGAATAAGCTAATAATCCACTTTTCTCTCTAATTGAAATTTCTGCTAATCCGACCTCATAAGTTCTATTTAGTAAGTTATAAGGATTTTGAACAGACATCATTTTTGGAAGATCTTTTAATTTTGATAATTCAAGGAATTTAGATAAACCCCATGCCGTTTCATTAGACAAACCAACATATCTAATTTTACCTTGATTGATAAATTTTTGAAGACTCTCAAGTATTTCCTCAAAAGGTGTCCAGTTATTGTTACTATCATCATGTTCGTATCCGTGTTTACCAAAAAAATTAGTAGTTCTTTCAGGCCAATGAAGTTGATATAAGTCTATATAATCAGTTTTTAACCTTTTAAGACTTTCTTCTAAAGCTTGAGTAATTTTCTTTTTACCAAAATTATTTCCACCACCTCTAATATATTCATTAGAAGTATTACCACAAACCTTACTTGCAATAATAACTTTATCTCTTTTGTTTGTGTTTTGAAACCAATTACCTATAATTCTTTCAGTTTCACCATATGTTTCTTCTCTCATTGGAATTGAATAAATTTCAGCAGTATCCCAAAAATTTACTCCTTGATCTAAGGCAAAGTCCATTTGCTCAAAACCCTCTTTTTGAGAATTTTGTTCTCCCCATGTCATAGTACCGAGACAAATTGTACTTACATTAAGATCTGTACTTCCTAATTTTTTGTAATTCATTAAGGCTTTTTAAGAATTAGTTTTATATTTATCTTTTAAGGTATCTTGAATAATTATAAAAGACTATATATATAGGTCATATGGAATTTAATAAAAAAGGTATTTTAGAAAGAGCTAAAGCAGCTCAACAATCAACAGTAGCAATGGACGAAGGCTTAAGAGCCTACATGCTTAAAGTTTATAACTATATGGCAACAGGAATATTATTAACCGGTATAGTGGCTCTTTTAACCTTTAAGATGTCAGTAGTTACAAATGACGCTGGATCTATTGTTGGTTTAACCCAATTAGGCAATGCAATATATATGTCTGGACTTAAGTGGCTTGTAATGTTGGCACCTTTAGGAATTGTTTTTTATATGAGCTTCGGGATTAATAAAATGAGTGCATCAAAAGCTCAAACAACTTTTTGGGTTTTTGCGGCATTAATGGGTTTATCTTTATCCTCAATATTATTAATTTATACAGGAATGAGTGTGACTAGGGTTTTCTTTATTTGCTCAGCTACATTTGGAGCAATGAGTATATATGGTTACACGACTAAAAGAGATCTTACAAAGCTAGGTTCTTTTTTAATGATGGGTTTAATAGGAATAATTATTGCCTCAATAGTAAATTTATTCATGAAATCATCAATGATGTACTTTGTTATATCAATTTTAGGAGTTTTGATATTCGTTGGTCTGACTGCATATGATACTCAAAAAATTAAGAATATGTATACAGCCTCAGACTCAGGGGAGATAATAGGTAAAAAAGCAGTCATGGGTGCTTTAACGCTTTATCTAGATTTCATAAACTTATTTATAATGCTTTTGAGACTTTTTGGTCAAAGAAGATAGTAAATAAAAAAATCTTAATATTTAATAAATAAAATTGTAACATATCTTATCTAAGTCTTGGGTAATGAAACTTATAATTTTTTCCAATTAGTATTTTTTAATAATTGATCCAATTCATCAGAGTTTTTAAGTATCTTTCCATTTGTATCTGTAATTAAATATTTAAGATTCTTGTTTTTTGGTTTAAAATTTTTACAAATTTTATAAAGAGCATTTTCAGTGGCATTTTTAAAAACACTAAAACCTACTTGTTTACTTGATATACTTAATCCATAATCTTTCCACGAACCTTCGGATACCATTTTTGCATATAAATCTAAAATTATTTTTAACTCTTTCTTTTCAAAAAAATACTTGTCCTCAAATTTTTTATTTGAATTATTTATTACTAGTTTTAAATTACTACTCATTTACCTTGTGTTTGTTTATTAAACCAATTTGAAACGCTGTAAAAATTATAGTAATTGGTAGCATTCCCCAAACTTTAAAATTTACCCAAAATTCTTCAGATTGTGTTCTCCATATAAACTCATTTAGTAAAGCAAGTCCAAAAAAGAATAACATCCATCTTTTATTAAGTATTTCCCATCCCAAATCAGTTAATAATATTGATTTTCCGAGAATTTTTTTAAGTACTGGTTCTTTAGTAAAATATTTGCCAAAATATAGGGCTAAAGCAAACATTATATTTATTATAGTTGGTTTAATGTAAATAAATATTGGATCATTAAAATAAATAGTTAGTCCTCCAAAAAAAGTGATTAAAATTCCACTTACTAAAGGCATCGGGGGTATTTTTTTCTCAAAGATCCAAACAATTATTAGTGCAATTAATGTCGCAATTATTAAAGGTGGAATTGCAATAGAAATATCTTTGTTATTATTGTAATAGTAGAAAAAAAATATCGCTAAAGGCCCAAAATCTGTAAGAAATTTTAAAAAAGTTTTATTCACTTAAAGATATTAACATAATTAATTACTCCATAAAAACTTTAAATTTTCTTATTGATTTTTATTTTTAAATCTCCATATTAAATCAAATGGCAATTCAAAAAGCTAAATTTTCAATCGGTGATATCGTAAAGCATAAACATTTTGAATTTAGAGGAGTAATTTACGATGTTGATTTTGAGTTTAATAACTCTGAAGAGTGGTATCAATCAATACCAAAAAATGTAAGACCAAGAAAAGATCAACCTTTTTATCATTTGTTAGCTGAAAATGATGAGATTACTTATGAGGCTTATGTCTCAGAGCAAAATCTTTTAACTGATGACTCGGATGAACCAATAAAACATCCTTTGATTGAGGAGATTTTCTCTGGAAAAAAAGGCTCCAGTTATTTCAAGCCCTCAAATTGAGCTAATTTTCATTATTTAAACACAATTAGCTCAAAACTTAGTCACAGAAATTTATGATATTAATATTATTACTGATCAAGAGTGTGAAATTATCCCTCATTATTATCTCCCTCTACATTCTTGATCAGATAAATCTTTCATATTAAAAGCTTCTAATAATTATGTTTAAAATTTTTGAACCAAATAAAATATTTATAATCACCTCTAGAGCACCAAAGTATGTTTTAATTTTATTTATTATGGTAATTTCTATAGGTCTAGTTGAAGCCTTGTTTTTATCTCCAGAAGATTATAAACAAGGACATTCAGTAAGGATAATGTATGTTCATGTGCCAGCTGCATGGATTTCATTGGGAATTTTTTCATCAATTACTTTACTATCAGTAAGTGGTTATATTTTTAAAAATAAAAATTTTTTTTTAATTGCAAAAAGTTTTGCTCCCTCAGGATTATTATTTAATATTATTGCTTTAGTTACAGGTTCCATTTGGGGAAAACCTACGTGGGGAAGTTGGTGGGCTTGGGACGCAAGAATTACTTCAATGCTAATTTTAGCTATCTTCTATTTAATGTATTTGGTTGCGTGGAGAATGTATGAAAATAAAGATCAAGTTTTAAGAGTTACTACAATAATTACAATATTTGGAATTGTTAACGTTCCAATTATTAAATATTCAGTTGACTGGTGGAATACCTTGCATCAACCAGCTTCAATAAATTTATTGTCTAAATCTTCAATACATACATCAATGTTATTTCCATTATTTATTATGACTGCGGCATTTACCCTATTTTCTTTGCTAATTTTTTTAATGAAATATAATACAGAGCTGATAAAAATTAAAAATAAAGGCTTAGATAGATTATGATAACTGAAATATTTTATATGAATGGATATGGTATTTATGTTTGGACATCATTTTTTTTTACTCTTTTAAGCTTTATAACTTTGTATGTAATTATAAAAGTTCAATATACTAAAGAGAGAAATAGATTTATCTCTAAATATGGAGCCCTAGACTCTAAAAAAGCAGAAACAGCAAGATCTCAAAAAATTAACAAAGAAATTTTATCTAGCGGCCAGAGTATTTAACTACAACCATGTATGGTCGAAAAGTTAAATTAAGATTTTTATTTGTAGTCTTGATTTTATTGTCATTGGTTTTTTCTGTTTTTTTATTATTAAAATCTTTAGACGAAAATGTAGTTTATTTCAAATCCCCTTCGGATGTAAAATTATTAGAAGAATTAGACAATAAAAAGATTAGAATAGGTGGTATGGTTAAAAAGGATTCAATAAAAATTTCAAATCAAGATGTAAATTTTGTAATAACAGATTTTAAAAATGAAATTAATGTTACATATTCGGGAGTTATACCAAATCTTTTTTCAGAACAAAAAGGGGTAGTTGCAGAGGGATTTTTAAAAGATAGAAGTTTTTTTGAAGCATCAAAAATTTTGGCAAAACATGATGAAAATTATATGCCTCCAGAAGTTAAAAAAGCCTTAGAGGATAAATAAATGCTATCTAGCTTAATTGGTTATTATGCTTTAATTTTAGGTTTAACCATTTCATTTCCTATATTTTTTTTTTCAATCAGGAATTTCAAAAATAGAGAAATACTAGATAATAAAATCATTAATTTTACATTCATTCAATTATTTTTAGTGATTGTAAGTTTTATAGGATTGATTTTTTCTTTTATTTATTCAGATTTTAGTAATGAAACAGTTTTTAATAACTCTCACACAACAAAACCTTTATTTTATAAAATTACTGGCACCTGGGGAAATCATGAAGGTAGTTTATTACTTTGGCTACTTGTTTTAACATTATTTATTTTTATATTTTTGATCAAATCAAAAAATTTATTAAAGGAATACAGAATTTTAACTTTATTATTTCAACAAATAATAATAATTGGTTTTTTTGTATTTTTGATAAAATCTTCAAATCCTTTTAACTATATATCACCTGCTCCAAAAGAAGGATTGGGCCTTAATCCAATTTTACAAGACCCTGCTTTAGCAATTCATCCGCCAATTTTATATTTAGGCTATGTTGGCTCATCAATAATTTTCTCTAGTGTTCTTTCCGCAACTTCTTTGAACTACATTTCGAAAACTTGGGCTACGCATATTAAAAAATGGGTACTAGTGTCATGGATTTTTTTGACTTTAGGAATTCTGTTAGGATCTATTTGGGCTTACTATGAATTAGGTTGGGGTGGTTTTTGGTTTTGGGATCCAGTTGAAAATGTTTCGTTAATGCCTTGGTTAGCACTCACAACTTTATTGCATTGTGTATTAATTTTAGAAAAAAGATCTTTACTTAGTTCATGGGTGATAATTCTATCAATTACTACTTTTACACTAAGCATGTGTGGAACTTTTTTAGTTCGTTCTGGGATTTTAAACTCAGTGCATACTTTTGCAAACGATCCAGAAAGAGGTTTATTTATATTAATCTTTTTATTTATATTAATCCTTATCTCATTAGTTATTTTTTTTACTTTCCATAAAACTAATCGAGATAGTCTAGTTTCATTTTCATTACTAAGCAAAGAAACATCTATATTAATTAATAACTGGTTTATGATGTATTTTTTATCAGTTGTTTTAATTGGCACTGTATATCCAATTTTTTTGGATGTTATATCTTCAGAGCAAATTTCTGTTGGCCCACCCTTTTATCACAAATTGATAATTCCATTTTTGATCCCGTTTTTAATTTTTATGGCAATTGGTCCCCAGCTAAAGTGGATGAAGTCAGGATTACACAGTAAATTTTACTTATTAATACTATTTGCATTATCTATCTTAATTTCATTCTTAATTTTAAAAATCTTTAATGCAATTCTTCTGATTAATACAATATTGGTTGGAAGTGCTTTTTATCTGTTTTTTGTTACTATTAGAGATTTTATTTTTAAGAGGAATAAAAATTTTTCACAAAACTTATCTCATTTTGGATTTAGCTTATTAATATTGAGTATTTTATTTAATAATATTTTTTCAACTGAAATAATAACAAACTTAAAAGTTGGTGAAAAATTTGATAATGATAAAGTCCAAATTACATTTACCAATTTAAAAAAATTTGAGGAAAAAAATTATGTGTCATTCAAAGGATATTTTTTAATAAAAGAAAGAAAGCTTGAAGATAATTTAGAACCAGAATTAAGAGTTTATAACCAACCAAATATAATAACTAGTGAGGCAGATATAAAAACTTCTATGTTATCTGATAAATTTATAACTATGAACACTGTTCAAAATGAGGAATATTTTAATATTAGATATCAGGTTAAACCTTTCATGGTTTGGATATGGATTTCTGTTTTATTAATTTCTTTAGGGGGAGCTTTGAGTTTATTAAGAGGAAAATCAGTATGATAAATAAAACATTTTCTTTTTTGTTTGTTATTTCACTAGTTTTTATTTTTTTTATTTTTTATAAAGGCTTAAATAAATCAAGCTTATATGAGCCTAAGAATGAAATAAAAAATATTCCAAAATTTTCAGCCCTAACTTTTTTTGAAAAGAAAAAAATAAATTCAGAAAATTTTTTTGAACAAAATGAGTATTACTTAATAAATATTTGGGCCTCATGGTGCTTACCTTGCAGAGAAGAACATCCTTTGTTATTAAGATTACGTGATAATGACAAATTAAAACTTATAGGACTTAATTATAAAGATAATTTCGAGAGTGCAAAAAAATTTCTTAATAAACTAGGAAATCCTTATGAAAAAATATTGCTTGATGAAGATGGAACTAAAGCTATTGAGTGGGGAGCATTTGGTGTTCCTGAAACATTTTTGATTTATCAAAATAAGATTGTATTGAAGTTTATTGGTCCTTTAAACGAAAAATCATTTGATAAAATAGAAAAAATTATAAAATGAAAATACTTAAATTTTTTTTGATAATTATTATTGTATTTTATTTTACTCCTTCAAATGCTAATGATTATGAATTAGAAAACAAAATAACCAAAAATTTGAGATGTTTAGTTTGTCAAGGTCAGTCTGTTTATGATTCAGACTCTGAATTTGCTATAAGTTTAAAACTTGTAGTAAGCAATAAGATAAAAGAAGGTTTATCTGAGGATCAAATTTATAATTTTTTAATAGAAAAATATGGGGATTGGATTTTGTATGATCCTCAATTTAATAAATATACATATTTATTATGGTTTTTACCTCTATTGATCTTTTTATTTGGTGGTACAATAATATTTAAAAAACTAATAAGATTAAAATAATCTGCTTATAAAATGTTATTTTTAAAAAAATTAATTATATTTTTTATAGTGCTGTTTGTAATTACAAGAGTAGTGACAGCTCAAGAAATAAGCACTAATGAAAATCAGTTAAATTTTTTCACAGGAAATTTTGATTTTAGTGATGACAAACAGAAAGCTATTCTAATTGGATTTCAGCATCAAAATATAAATTTAAACAGAGATACTTTTTTAGGAAATGTTTCTCCAATTACAGGAGGTTTTGTTACTGAAAATTCAGCCGCTTATTTCTACACTGGAATTGAGTGGAACGTAGATATGGGTGGTCTATTATTCACCCCTAGTTTTGCTCCAGGATTATATCACGAGGGAAATGGTAAAGATCTTGGTCATATAATTGAATTTAAATCAGAAGTTCAATTATCATATTCAACCTCTGATACTACAAGTTTTGGTATTTCATATAATCATGTATCTAATGCAAGTTTAGGAGATAAAAACCCTGGTGCAAATAGTTACATGTTCAATTTCATTAAAGATTTCTAATATAGGATTATGAATTTAAAAGATTGCCATAATTTTAGTGACTTTAGAAAATTAGCTCAAAAAAAACTACCATCACCAATCTTTCATTATATTGATGGAGCAGCAGATGATGAGGTAACATATGCTAGAAATACTAGCGCATTCGATGACGTGGACTTGGTTCCTAATGTTTTAAGAGGAGTAGAAAATGTAGATCTTTCTACTACAATATTTGGAAAAAAACTAGATTTACCTTTTTACTTATCACCAACAGCACTTCAAAGGCTTTTTCATTATGATGGTGAGAGAGCAGTTGGTAAAGCAGCAAAAAAATTTAATACGATGTTTGGTGTTTCAGCTCTTGCAACAGTTAGCGTAGAAGAAATATCATCAATGATTGATACTCCAAAAATGTTTCAGTTTTATTTTCATAAAGATAGAGGTTTAAACGATTCATGCTTAGAAAGAGCTAAAGCAGCAAATTTTGATGTGATGGCGTTAACGGTCGACACTATTACTGGAGGAAATAGAGAGAGAGACTTAAGAACAGGATTTACCTCTCCACCAAAGTTAACTTTAGCAAGTTTATATAGTTTTGCTACTAAACCGATGTGGGGAATTAATTATTTAACAAAAGGTAAGTTTGAATTACCTCATTTACAAGACTTTGTGAAAGAAGGTACTGATGTTAACTCATCAATTGGAAATTATTTTTCAACCATGTTGGATCAATCTATGAATTGGAAAGACGCTGAAAATCTTTGCTCTAAATGGGGAGGTCACTTTGCACTCAAAGGAATTATGAGTGTAGAAGATGCAAAAAGAGCAGTAGACATAGGATGCACGGGTATAATGGTATCAAATCATGGTGGAAGACAATTAGATGGATCTAGAGCACCTTTTGATCAACTTGCAGAAATTGTTGATGCAGTTGGTGATAAATTAGACGTGATATGTGAAGGTGGAATTCATAGAGGCACACATATGCTTAAAGCATTATCATTAGGTGCCAAAGCTTGTTCAGGGGGAAGATTATATCTTTATGCTTTAGCAGCTGGAGGTCAAGCAGGTGTCGAAAGAGCTATAGAAAAATATAAGTCTGAGTTAGTAAGAGATATGAAATTAATGGGGTGTACAAAAATAAGTGATCTAAATCGAGAAAACTTACGATTTAGAAGATAATGAGCTTGAAAAATTGTTACAATTTTGAGGACTTTAGAAAATTAGCAAAAAAAAAATTACCATCACCTATTTTTCACTATATTGATGGTGGAGCCGATGATGAGAGTACTTTAAAAAGAAATACTGACTCATTTGAAGAATGTGATTTGGTCCCTAATATTTTAGCAAGCGTAGGTAAGCCTGATTTATCAACCACTTTGTTTGGACGAAAAATTGATATGCCTATTTTTCTTTCCCCAGCAGCTATGCAGAGATTGTATCATCCAGAAGGAGATAGAGCTTCAGCTAGAGCTGCAGAAAAATTTAATACTTTTTACAGTATGTCCTCAATGGGAAATAATACGATTGAAGAAGTGTCAAATATTTCAAGTGGTCCAAAATTATTTCAGCTTTATGTTCATAAGGATAGATCTATTTCAGATGACTTGATAGATAGATCCAGAAGATCTGGTTTTGATGCTATGTGTTTAACTGTAGATACTTTGGTTGCTGGCAATAGAGAAAAAGATCATAGAACAGGATTTACTACTCCACCAAAACTCACACTTCAAAGTTTAATGAGTTTTGCAATGCGTCCTGGATGGGTTTTTAACTATTTAACCGGTAAAAGATTTGAATTATCAAATGTTAAAAAAAAGACAGACAAAGGAACAAATATTGCTAAGTCAGTAATTGAATATATTAATGAACAGTATGATCCTGCAATGGGCTGGAAAGATGCTGAGTATTGTGCAAAAAAGTGGAATGGACCTTTTGCTTTAAAAGGGGTTATGTCAGTTGAAGATGCTAAAAGAGCCGTAGATATTGGATGCACAGCTATTATGATATCAAATCATGGGGGAAGACAATTAGATGGTTCTCGATCTCCCTTTGACCAAATAAAAGCAATTTCGGATGCTGTAGGAGACAAGATAGAAATAATTTTAGACGGAGGGGTTAGAAGAGGAACACATGTGTTAAAAGCTATTGCAGCTGGTGCAAAAGCATGTAGTTTTGGAAAAATGTTTTTGTTCTCTTTGGCCGCAGGGGGTCAACAAGGTGTTGAACATTTACTTCAAAACATGCACGATGAGATAAATAGAAATATGGTTTTGATGGGATGTAAAAATTTAAAAGAGTTGAATAGTTCAAAATTAATCTATAGAAAATAGAGGGTAGTATAAATGAAATTAGCTAAAAGTTTAGAAAGATTAGGAACTGAATCGGCATTTACTGTTCTTGCCGAGGCAAAAAAATTAGAGGCCCAAGGAAAACCAATGATTCATTTAGGATTAGGACAACCTGATTTTAAAACTCCTAAACATGTCGTAGAAGCAGCAAAGAAGGCTCTTGATGATGGTCATCATGGATATGTTATGTCAAATGGTATTCCTGAATGTCGTCAATCTGTAACTAGATGGATAAAAAAACGTTACAATGTAGATATCGATTTCGAAAGAATTCTAATTATGCCAGGTGGAAAACCAACAATGCATTATGCTATTCAATGTTTTGGTGAACCAGGAGCAGAAATTATACATCCTACACCAGCATTCCCGATTTATGAGTCAATGATAAATTACACTGGTTCAACTTCAGTTCCATATGACTTAACTGAGGATAAGGATTTAAAATTTAATCCTGATAAAATATTATCTCTTATCACAGACAAAACTCGATTATTAATTTTGATAAATCCAAATAATCCTACTGGTAGCTTTGTTGAAAAAGCAGATATTGACGTTTTGGCTGATGGTTTGAAGAAACACCCTCATGTAACAATATTAAGTGACGAAATTTATAGTAGACAAATTTTTGATGGAAAAGAAATGCCTACATTTTTTAATTATCCTGAGTTAAGAGAAAGATTAATAGTATTAGAGGGATGGAGTAAAGCCTATTCAATGACAGGATGGAGACTTGGCTGGAGTTTTTGGCCACAATATTTGGTTGAACATGTCAATAAACAATTAATTAATAGTGTCTCTTGTGTTAATGCTGCAGCTCAATTTGCTGGAATTGCTGCATTAGATGGACCAGATGACTCAATCCATGAAATGATGGAAAAGTTCACACAAAGAAGAGATTTAATCTACAAAGGTCTAAATGACTTAGAAGGAGTAGAATGCAGTCTCCCCGGAGGAGCTTTCTATGCATTTCCAAAAGTTATTGGAACTGGAATGAATGGGGCAGAGTTTGCTAGGAAAGCAATGCATGAAGCTGGAGTAGCGATAGTACCCGGATCTGCTTTTGGTGAAACTTGCCAAAATTATGTAAGATTTAGTTTTGCTGCTTCTAGAGATAATATTTCACAAGCATTAGAAAACATAAAGAAAATGCTAACTAAATAAGCTGTATTTTTCCTTTAATCTTTATTAATATTCTTTTATATGAATGAACAAGTTCAAGCAGAATTAAAAAAGATATTTAATGGTAGATTTTCAACTTCTGAATCTACTAGGGCTAATTATGCTAGAGGTGAGGATACTTATGATCCAATTTTATCTAAGGCAGTAGTTTTTCCTGAGACGAATGAAGAAGTTTCAAAGATATTAAGCTTATGTAATCAACATAAAATACCTGTAGTTCCTTTTGGGACAGGCACTTCTTTAGAAGGAAACGTTGTTGGTAATAAAAAAGGTATTACGATTTCTTTAGAGAAAATGAATAAAATTTTAGATGTTAATGCTGAGGATTTTGACTGTAGAGTTCAAGCTTGTGTAACCAAAGAACAATTAAATGAGTATTTAAGGGAGGATGGAGTTTTTTTTCCAATCGATCCGGGTGCAAATGCAGCAATTGGTGGTATGGCCTCAACATCAGCCTCAGGCACAATGGCTGTAAAATATGGTACTATGAAAACTGCAATAACTGGTCTTACAGTTGTACTTCCAGATGGTGAAATTATAAAAACTGGTGGCAGAACAAAAAAAACATCAGCTGGTTATAATTTAACAAATCTTTTTATTGGTTCTGAAGGCACTTTAGGAATAATTACCGAGATCCAGTTAAGATTATCTCCAATACCGGAAAGTATTATGAGCGCTGTATGTCATTTTCCATCTTTAGAAATGGCAGTTCAAACAGCTCAACAAGTAATTCAATATGGAGTTCCCATAGCAAGAATTGAGATGCTTAATCAAGAGCAAATGGAAATTAGTATAAATTATTCAAAATTAAAAGATATTGAGGCAGTGCCTACGCTTTTTTTTGAGTTTCATGGCTCAGAACTTTCAAATAAAGAAAATATAAAAATTGTTGAGGAAATTTCAAACGATAATAATGGAAGTTCGTTTAAATGGGCTAAAGATTTGGAGGAAAGAAATAAACTTTGGAAAGCAAGATGGGATGTTTACTACTCTGTTAAAGCTTTAATTAATAATGGAAGAGTTTATTCAACAGACGTATGCCTTCCAATTTCAAAAATTACAGAGTGTGTAAATTTTGCTGAAGTGGAAACAAAAAAACTTGGTTTAAGAGCTCCTATGGTTGGTCACTTAGGAGACGGAAATTTTCATGTAATTTTGCCTTATGATCCTAAAGAAGAGGGAATATATAATAAAATAAGGGAATTTAGTGATTTGTTGATTAATAAAACTTTAGAACTTAATGGAACTATTACAGGAGAACATGGTGTTGGACTTCATAAAAAAGCATATTTACTTAAAGAGCATGGTGATTGTATTGCACTAATGAGAACTATTAAAAGAGGTATCGATAGAAATAATATAATGAATCCAGGCAAAATATTTGATCTTGATTGACAGTCTATTAACTCATGAAAAAAATTTTGATAACCCGAAAATTAATTAAGGAAAGTGAGGATAAAGCTTCAAAAACTTTTGAAGCAATATTTAATTCTAATGATGAATTATATTCCCAATCAAGAATAATTGAGATGAGTAAGGGTTGTGATGGAATTCTATCATCTTTGACTGAAAAATTAGACAAAGATATAATTGACAAGTTACCTGATACAATAAAGATCATCTCAAATTTTGCAGTAGGTTTTGGTAATATTGATTTAGAAGCAGCAAAAAAAAGAGGCATCACAGTTACAAATACGCCAGAGGTATTATCTGATGCCACTGCAGAAATTGGAATGCTTTTAATACTAGGCGCCTGTAGGAGAGTTGCCGAGGGAATAGAGTCAGCTAGAGAAGGTGGGTGGAAATGGTCTGCTGATTATTTGATAGGAAAACAATTGACTGGAACAAGATTAGGTATTCTAGGCATGGGAAGAATTGGTCAAAAAATAGCTAAGATAGCAAAATCATTAGGAATGATAATTCATTATCACAATCGCTCAAAGTTAAGTGAAGATAAGGAACAGGGAGCTATTTATCATGATAATATAAAAAGTTTATTCTCTGTATCTGATGTTCTATCTATCTGTTGTCCAGCTACTAAAGAAACTGAAAATATGATCAATAAAGAGACAGTTGAATATTTTCCAAAAGGAGCAGTGATAACTAATGTTGCTAGAGGAGATATAATTGAGGATGAGGCATTGATCGATGCATTAAATCGAAGGAAAATTTATGCAGTTGGTTTAGATGTTTATAAAAATGAGCCAAATTTAAATCCGGGTTATCACAAAATAAAATCAGCTTTTATTTTACCTCATCTAGGAAGCGCAACTAAAGACACCAGAATTGCGATGGCAAACTTAGCTATCGATAATATTGACGAGTTCTTTAAAACGGGAAATTCTAGGAATAAAGTAAACTAATTCTACTCTGGATTGTATAAAATTCAACTTTTGCGACATCTCTGCCTTTTTTTAGAAAGACTCTAATCAAATTCTATGTTTAAATTATTCTAGTTAATTAACTAGTAGAGGAGAAATAATGACAAAAGAAAACAAATCCTTGAAGATCAAAACATCTTCAAGACGTAAGTTCTTTAAAACCGCTGCTAAAGCTGGAGCTGTTGCAGCAGCTACAGTTGCAATGCCTAACATTGCAAGAGCAGATGGTCATGTAACATTAAAGATGCAGGCTGCTTGGCCTTCAGGCGCTAACATCTTTTTTGAAATGGCTGGTGACTACTGTAACATGGTTAAAGAAATGTCTGGAGGTTCACTTAAGATTGATCTTCAACCAGTTGGAGCAGTTGTAAAAACTTCAGAAATAGGAGCAGCTGTTAGTGACGGTAACCTTGATATGGGTCACTGGGTAACAGCATACTGGTATGGTAAAAACCCTGCCGCTTCACTTTTTGGAACTGGTCCATCATACGGAATGTCATCTCAAGAAGTAATGGGATGGATGGAATATGGTGGAGGAAGAAAATTATATGATGAAACTCTTGCTAAAGTGGGATTTGATTATATCGGTTTTTTTCACATGCCTATGCCGGCACAGCCTTTTGGTTGGTTCAAAAAGAACGTAACAAAAGTATCTGATGTTAAAGGAATGAAGTATAGAACAGTTGGTCTAGCGACTAACGTTTTAACTGCTATGGGAATGGTCGTAAGACAATTACCAGGTGGTGAAATTCAACCAGCTATGAAAACTGGTTTGATTGATGCTGCTGAATTTAACAACCCAACATCAGACTCACAGTTTGGAATGCAAGACGTATCTAAACACTATCACTTAGGTAGTTTCCACCAGTCTCAAGAAATGTTTGAGATACCGGTGAACAAAAAAAGATACAATAGCCTTTCACCTGCTCATCAAGCTATCTTGAAAAATGCTGCTTATGCTGCAAACTCAGATAACTACTTCAAAGCTTTAGTTAGATATTCAGCTGACTTAGCTAAGTTGATGAACGAGCATAAAGTAAACGTTTACCAAACATCTGATTCTATTTTAGCCGAACAATTAAAAGGTTGGGACAAAATAGTAGGTGAATTTTCAGGGAAAGATCCTTTCTTTAAGAAAATTATCGCATCTCAGAAAGCATACGCTAAAAGAACAATGAAGTATCTGTTGATGAATCAACCGAACTACAAATTGGCTTATGAAAATGAGTTTGGTCCAATTGGAAAAGTTAAAATTTAATTAACTTTAAATTTATTTAAACAAAAGGGGGTTTAAAACCCCCTTTTTTTTTATCGAGAATTACTATACTTATAAATTATAATGGAATCCTATATAAGATTTGCAGATACATTAAGCACCTCAATGGGTAAAGCTTTTAGTTGGTGTATTGTTATTTTAATGGGAGGGACAGTTTACGAAGTGGTAATGGCTTATGCTTTCAATAAGCCAACGTTATGGAATTTTGATTTTAGTATGCAGATGTATGGAGCTATATTAATGATGTCAGGCGCTTACTGTCTTGCAACTGAAGCTCATGTAAGAGGAGATGTAATTTATAGATTGTTTAGCCAAAAAACTCAGGCATGGATAGATTTAGTACTTTATTTTATTTTCTTTTTTCCAGGGGTTATAGCTCTAGCATTTTATGGTTATGAGTACGCAGCACAAGCTTGGAAAATTAAAGAAACTAGCTGGAGTAGTCCGGCCCAAATTCAAATTTATATGGTAAAATCTATGATCCCTGCTGCTGGTGTTATGTTAATTATTCAGGGATTAAGTGAAGTATTCAGATCAATAATTTGTATAAAAACTGGTATTTGGCCTTCACGAATGGTTGTTGCTGAAGAGACAGATAAAATTTTAATGAGAACTTCACAAGAGGAGGATAAGAATAATGTTATTTAGTCTTACAAATCCTGAAGTTGCCATTTTAATGATGGGAGTATTTCTATTTGCAGTTCTATTGGGGTTTCCAATAGCTTTTACTTTAATGGCAATGGGGATAGGTTTTGGGTATTATGCATATTACGATCCAGTGTTAATGGATCATCTTTTTGATAATAGAATATTTTCTTTATTTGTAAAAAATACTTATACTGTCATGGATAATAATGTTCTCACCGCAGTACCACTTTTTTTATTCATGGGATATTTGGTTGAAAGAGCAGGAATTGTAGCAAAACTATTTTTTGCAATAAGATTAGCTGCACACAAATTGCCAGCATCAATGGCTGTAGCTGCTCTTATAACATGTACTTTATTTTCTACGGCGACAGGAATTATTGGAGCTGTCGTAACTTTGATGGGCTTATTAGCTTGGCCTGCGATGGTAAAAGCAGGATATGACAAAAAATTTGCATCAGGAATAATTTGTAGTGGTGGTTGCTTAGGAATTTTAATTCCACCCAGTATTATGTTAATTGTTTATTCTGTCATTGCACAATTATCACCATTAAGATTATTTGCTGCTGCAATTTTTCCAGGATTAATGTTAGCAGGACTATATATTGGATATGCAGTTTTTAGAGCATGGCTTAATCCTTCAATAGCTCCACGACCACCAGCTGAAGATATTCCACCGAGAGCAGAAATTTTAAAAGAAGTTTTAGTTTCTTTTGTACCTCTATTTGGTTTGATAATGCTGGTGCTTGGTACGATTTTGGCAGGGATTGCCACTCCAGCAGAGGCTGCAGCTGCAGGAGCTTTTGGTGCTATAATTTTATCTTGGTTTTATAAAACACTTAAATGGCAAAATTTTAAAGAATCTGTTTTTTTAACAGCAAAAACTACTGCAATGATTATGTGGTTATTTATTGGATCTTGGACTTTTTCTTCGGTCTTTTCTTATTTAGGTGGTCATGAGGTATTTGAACATTTCTTTACATCAATAAATATAACTACATGGCAATTTTTAATAATAACTCAAATAATAATTTTTCTTTTAGGATGGCCTTTGGAATGGACAGAAATTCTAATCATATTTGTACCAATATTTTTACCATTGTTAGAAATATTTAATGTTAATCCATATTTTTTTGCAATGTTAATTGCATTAAATTTACAAACTTCATTTTTAACTCCCCCAATGGCTATGTCAGCTTATTATTTAAAAGGAGTTCAAAAAACTAATGTTGAATTATTAGAAATATTTAAAGGAATCATGCCATTTTTGGGTATAGTTATATTTGGAATGTTTTTGATGTACATGTTCCCTGGAATTGCTTTGTGGCTGCCAGATGTATTATTTGCAGACTAAAAAATGATTGATATATTATCGTTAAGTGTGGAAGAGATGGCCTTAAAAATTAAAGAAGGTCATTTAAGCTCTGTTGAAATTTGTGAAAAATATATCGAAAGAATAAGTAAATTTGAAAAAGATATTAAAGCATGGGCTCACTTTGATAAAAAAGTTTTATTGGAGAAAGCTGCAGATGCAGATGAACATAGAAAATCAGGAAAACCGGTGGGCTTATTGCACGGAGTTCCGATAGCTTTAAAGGATATAATTGGAACTGTTGATATGCCAACGGAGTGTGGCACGCCAATAAGAAAAGGTAAATCTTATTCTCAAAATGCCGAGATAGTTGAACTTTTATATTCTGCTGGCGCTATTGTAATGGGCAAAACAGCTACCTCAGAATTGGCTTATCTTGGACCACCAAAAACAACCAATCCTAATGATTATTCAAGGACGCCAGGAGGTTCATCTAGTGGTTCAGCTGCATGTGTTGCCTCTCTTATGGCACCTCTTTCTATTGGATCACAAACAGGTGGATCAGTTATAAGACCCGCTTCTTACTGTGGCGTTGTCGGATATAAACCAACTTATGGTTTAATTTCAAGAAATGGTGTTTTGAGAACTTCATATTCTTTAGATCATATGGGTATATTTGGAAGAACTGTTGAAGATGTAGCATTACTAGCAAAGGTTTTAATTAAAAAAGATCATCATGATCCAGCAACTATTTACTATTCAGCTGAAAATATTTTAGAAGAAACAAAAAAAGGCCCAGCATATGAACCTAAGTTCATTTTTTATAAGTCAGATTATTGGAAGATAATTGATAAAAAGTCTAGGGAGTCCTTTGAATATTTTATTAAGTCATTTAAAAATATTGAGGTATTTGACACTCCCTTATATTTTAAAGATATTCATAAATATCATCAAATTATTCACGAAACAGATTTGGCCAATAATTTTGCAATGTACTTTAAAAAATATAAAGCGAAATTATCAAAATATATGCAAACTGCTATAACTAAAGGCAATAAGTATTCAGCAAAAGAATATGCTGAGGCAATTGATTTTAAAAAAAGAAGTTACGAGTCTTATCAAGAAGTATTTGAAGATTACCATGGTGTATTATCGCCTTCTAGTCCTGGTGTAGCACCTAAAGGGTTGAAAAGTACTGGAACAGCAGAATTTAATAAAGTTTGGTCTTATTTAGGAACACCCTGTATTTCTCTTCCACTACTTGAAGGTGAAGATAATTTACCATTAGGAGTGCAGCTAATAGGAGATCGTTATGATGATCATAGATTTTTAGGGGTTGCTAATTGGTTAGAAAAGGAATGTAATAATTAAAATGCAAAAGTTTACGACGTTTTTAGGATCTTTACTTGCAATAGTCTTTTTAGTTGGCCTTGCATTCACATTAACTAGATCTTCAATGATAGGTTTCTTTGACGTATTGCCAGTCTATATTTTAATGGGTATTGCAATCTTTATGATGTTGTATGAAGCCTTCTTTGATAATAAATAAATAATCTAAAAGAAAATCATTGCGCATGAAAGCTAATAATCTTTTTGCATTTTCACTTTTATTTATTCAGCCTATTTTTATGGCATCAAATCTAGTTGTAGCTAGAGGTGGTGTTGAATTTGTTCCTCCAATTTCTTTAGCATTTTGGAGATGGACACTAGTTTTTTTAATATTATTACCTTTTACATACATAACATTAAAAAAAAATTTTAAGATCATTAAAAAAGAATATAAAAAATTATTTTTTTTAGGCTTAATGGGATGTGGTGTATGCGGAGCCTTTCCATTTTTGGCAGGCGAAACTACAACTGTAACGAATATGGGAATTATTTATACATCTTCACCTGTATTTATAATTTTGATTTCATACTTTTTCTTTCATGAAAAAATAAATTTTACAAAAATAATAGGATTAATTGCATGTTTGATAGGTGTTTTTATAATTATTATAAAAGGAGATTTAAATTTACTAATTAATTTACAATTTACTATTGGTGATTTATGGATGTTGGCTGCCGCAATCGGATGGGCATTATATTCTATTTATTTATTTTACTGGAATTCAGAACTTAAAATTTTTGAAAGATTTACTTTAATATCATTTTTTGGAGCTTTAAGTTTATTACCATTCTATGTTGGTGAAGAAATATTTTATAAACAAACTGTTTTTATACCTGAATTTTACTTCTGGGTAATTTTTGCTGCTATTTCACCAGGAATAATAGCTTTTACACTTTATACTGTTGCTCAAAAAAAATTAGGTGCGTCTTTAACAGGATTCACTCTTTATGTTTTTACAGTTTATGGAGCAATTTACGGATATTTTTTATTTGATGAACAATTTGAAAATTATCATTTCATTGGAACGATCTTGGTGTTTTTTGGCATATACTTAGCAAAGAAAAAAAATGTTAAAAAAGTTTAGGAATAATTTGTTGTTATTTTTTCAAATAGTTATTTTTGTTTATTTTTTAGTTTTAGTTTTTTTATATTTTTATCAGAGAAATTTATTATATCACCCGAATGAAAATAATTATTCTGGCGATCAAATGTCAGTTCCAATTGAAAAAGTAAAAATTAATACAAAGGATAATATTGAATTATTGGGCTGGTTTCACGAAAAAGACTTACAAAAATATAAAACGATTTTATTTTTTCATGGAAATGCTGGTTCTCTTGAAAATAGAATTCATAAATTAAACCATTTCAATAAAATGGATGTTAATTTTCTAATAATTGCCTGGAGAGGTTTCAGTGGTAATAAAGGGAAACCATCTGAGAAAGGCCTTTATGAAGATGGGAGAAGTGGAATAAATTGGCTAGTTAGAAAAGGTGTCATAGAAGAAAACATCGTTATTTATGGTGAGTCATTAGGAACTGGTGTAGCAACTCATTTGTCACAAAATAAAAACTTTGCTGGCGTTGTGTTGGAAACACCTTTTACTTCTATGATTGATGCAGCTAAAACATTTTATCCATATATTCCTGTAAGTTTATTGTTAAAAGACAAATTTGATAATAAAAGTAAAATTAAGAATATAGAAATTCCAATTTTAATAATGCATGGTGAGGCTGATCAAATAGTTCCATTTTTTATGGGAAAAAAAATTTATGAAAAAGCTAATGAACCAAAATATTCTTATTTCACTAAACATGACAATCATATGATGGAGTACGACGAAAACCTCGTTAAAGCTCTTAAATCATTTTTAAAAAGTTTAAATTAAGCCACAATCTTAACAAATATACTTCAGAATTATAATTCATTAAAAGATAATGAAAAAATTATCTTTTTTATTTATTGCGGTCTTTATTATTACTAATGCTTATTCCCAGGATAAATTTTTTCAACCAGATGATTTATTTCATATAGATCATATGGACTCACACAATAAAGAGTTTAGCTTATATTTTAAAGGTAGAGAAAAATCTATTTTAGCTAGAGGTGAAAATGAGAACTATATAAATGATTATCCTAAAGATCTTTATATTTTTAATCATCTAACAAAGTCCTCATCACCTTTGATTTCTTATGAGTGGTTTCCTTCACAAGCTAAATATTTTTTACAAGAATATGATTTTCCAGTATTTCCGGATGATTTTGCATATTATTTATTAAAAGATGACAAAACATTAGTGATGATTAGTGCAGTAAAAAGTTTAAATGCTAACTTTACATATGACATCAGTAGTAAAAAACTACAACTTTATCCTACCACTGGTAAATTTGATTTTATAATCTCTTCGTTTTCAAAAGATTGTGGACATTATAAATTTAATGATAATTACAAATGTAATATCTATAAACCTTTGATCTCTAGCAATTTAATTAATTAATTTGAGTAAAAGCCTCAGCAAATTTTTCTGCCTCAAATAACTGTAAGTCATCTTCTTTTTCACCTAAGCCTAATGCAATAATCGGAATTTCATATTTCTTCGCTAATGCTAACAAAATTCCTCCTTTAGCTGTGCCATCTAATTTCGTCATGACGATACCTGTTATTGGTATAATCTTATTAAATTCTTCTACTTGATTTAAAACGTTTTGTCCTGAAGTTGCATCTAAAACTAAAATAACATCGTGAGGTGCGTTGGAATCTATTTTTTTTGTGACATTAGCTATCTTTTTATATTCTTCCATTAAATTTTTTTTGTTTTGGAGTCTTCCTGCTGTATCTATTAAAACGTGATTAAAATTGTTTTTAATAGCATCATCTACTGCCTTAAAAGCAACAGAGGCTGGATCGGCGCCTTGGGATGACTTTATTATTTTAACATCTACTTTATTTGCCCAATTTTCTAATTGTTCAATTGCAGCAGCTCGAAAAGTATCTGAAGCTGCAAACATAACTTTATTGCCGTTAGCCTTCAATATTTTTCCTATTTTACCAATAGTTGTTGTTTTACCTACCCCATTCACTCCAGAAACTAAAGTCGCGCTAAGTTTTTCTTTTTTTTCAAAAAAAGAATTGTGTTCTATAGGTTTCATCAAGGAAATTATATAATCTTTTAAAATAGAATTTATTTCTTTATTTAAGTCTTTATTTGGATCAATTTTCTTTCTTGAAATTATTTCTTTAATCTCAGAGGCGGCCTCAACTCCCACATCTGACCGAATTAAAAATTCTTCAATTTTATTTAAATTTTCATCATTAATTTCTTTTTTGATAATTATTTCTTTAAGTCCAGACGTGAAAGCTGACGCACTCTTTTGAAATCCAATTTTAAATTTATCAAAGATACCCATTATAATTTTATCTTTATTTCTTTAATATCCGAAACAGGTCCTTTCATGTGAATAGAATTATTCTCATCTATAAAAATTGATAATTTTCCAGTTGAAAACTCTATATCAGTTTTATTTTCTGTAAGATTATTTAATTTACCAGCATATGCAGTAGCACATGCTGCTGTTCCACATGCTTTAGTGAGACCAGCTCCTCTTTCCCAAACTTTTACTTTGATCAAATTTTTATTGATAATTTGCGCAATTGTTACATTACATTTTTTAGGGAATAACTCATGATTTTCAATCTCAGGGCCAACAGTTTCTATATTAAAATCCTCAAGCTTTTTTACAAAAAAAACAATATGGGGATTACCAACATTTATTGCTGTGCCACCTAAATGCTCATTGTTATTTGTATCAATAATTTTGATATTTAAATTTTTTGTATCCATCTCTTTTAATAAAGGTATTTCATTCCATTTTAATCTTGCTTTACCAATTTCAGTTGTAACAATTTTTTTTTCTAATATTCTAGATTTTAATTTTCCAGATAGGGTATTTAGAATTATAGATTTATTATTTATTTCTTTTGAAATAAAATCTGCAACACATCTTGTTCCATTCCCACACGCTCCAGACTCTCCACCATCTGAATTAAAAAATCTTAAACTTGCATCTGCAGAACTATCTGATTCAATAAATATTAGTTGATCACAGCCAATAAAATTTCTATCACAAATTTTAACTATCTGATCCTTTGTTAAATTTGTAATTTTTTGTCTATTATCAATAATTACAAAGTCATTACCTAATCCATCCATTTTAAAAGCTTTGAAGTCCATATATAGTTATTTAACTTATTTATTGACTTTTTGAACCTCTATTATAGTTTGTGGCAGTTTCCGCAAATACATTAAATTTGTGGTGTCTTTGGAAACAAAGAGATCGACACTAGTCAGCGAGGGTTCGCCCACTAGTGAGATCACTGCTGTGTGTAATAAATATGTTTGAAAATTTAACAAATAAATTCGAGGAAGTTTTTTCCTCTTTAAAAAAAGCTCCATCACTTGATGAAAATCAGGTTGATGAAGGATTAAGAGGTATAAGACAAGCTTTACTGGAGGCCGATGTGTCTCTTGAAGTTGCTAAAGACTTTATTGAAAAAGTTAAACCAAAAGCCTTGGGCCAAGAAATTATTAGATCAACATCTCCTGGGGATATGGTAGTAAAAATTGTTTATGATGAACTAGTTAATCTTTTGGGCGAAAAAAATAATGATGTAAATTTAAATGCTGTTCCACCAGTACCAATGATGCTAGTTGGGTTACAAGGTTCTGGTAAAACTACCACAACTGCTAAACTTGCAAGATATTTAGAGAATACAAAAAAAAAGAAAGTAATGATGGTCAGCTTAGACATTTATAGACCAGCTGCTCAAGAGCAATTAGAATCTTTAGGTAAACAAAATAATATTTTGACTCTCCCAATAATTGAAGATCAGCAACCTGGTGATATTTGTCAAAGAGCAATTAGTGCAGCAAATTTGAATGGTACTGATATTATCTTGTTTGATACTGCCGGTAGAACACAAATAGATTTGCAGATGATGAGTGAAATTAAACAAATAGAAAATATTATTAAACCTGCAGAGACCTTTTTAGTTGCAGACTCACTCACTGGACAAGTAGCTGCATCAGTAGCAAAAGAGTTTAACAATACAGTAAATTTATCAGGAATTATTTTAACAAGGGCCGATGGTGATGCTAGAGGTGGAGCTGCTGTAAGTATGAAATTTGTTTCACAGGTCCCAATAAAATTTTTAGGTATTGGTGAAAAAATTGAAAATCTTGAAGTTTTCCATCCAGATAGAATTGCAAATAGAATTCTTGGAATGGGAGATATCGTTTCTCTTGTTGAAAAAGCAACCCAAGATCTTGGAGAGGAAAATATTAAAAAAACAGAGGAAAATTTAAAAAAAGGACAATTCTCAATGCAAGACTATTTAACCCAACTGAGACAAATGAAAAAAATGGGTGGTATTGAGGGCATCATGTCTTTCATGCCAGGTGTTTCAAAAGTAAAATCTCAAATGGATGCAGCAGGAGTCGATGAAAATGTTATTACTAAAAACGAGGCTATAATTTTATCAATGACAAAAAAAGAAAGAGAGAACCCAAAAATAATTGATGGTTCTAGAAAAAAAAGAATTGCTAATGGTTCAGGAACTGATCCAGCCACTATCAATAAATTGTTAAAACAATTTAAAATGATGTCTGAAATGATGAAAAAGATGTCAAAAGGAAATCTGAAAGGTATGTCCGATAAAGGAATACCCCCAGAATTATTTAATCAATTAAAATAAAAAAGGAGAGAGATGTTAAAACTAAGATTATCTAGAGGTGGCACAAAAAAAAGGCCCGTTTATAAAGTTGTTGTTGCTGACAGTCGATTTGCGAGAGATGGAAGATTTATTGAGAAAGTTGGTTTTTTTAACCCATTATTACCAAAAGAAAAAAAAGAGAGAATTGGATTAGAATCTGAGAGAATTAAATATTGGTTGAGTCAAGGTGCACAGCCTACAACAAGAGTTGCAAGGATCTTGGGTGAAAATGAATTAATACCTATGCCCAGTAAAGGTAATAATCCTCAAAAAGCAATACCTAAGAAAGATAGAAAAAAAGCAGATGCTCCAAAAGAAGAAACTAAAAAGGCAGAAGCTCCAAAAGAAGAAGCCAAAAAGGCAGAAGCTCCAAAAGAAGAAACTAAAAAGGCAGAAGCTCCAAAAGAAGAAAAAAAATAATCTAAAATTTATTTATGTTACAAACTCAAGTATTCACCCTCTATCCAGAAATTTTTCCAGGTCCTCTCGCTAAAGGTATTTATGGCAAAGCAATGAATAAAAAATTGTGGAGTTTAGATGTGATTGATATCAGAAACGCAGCATCAGACAAACACAAGACCGTAGATGACACGCCATATGGTGGTGGTTCAGGCATGTTACTTAAAGCAGATGTTTTGGCCAATTCTATTGATCAAAATTCTAAAAAAGGAGAAAGAATTTTCTATCTTTCTCCAAGAGGAAAAAAATTCGATCAGAAACTTGCTCAAGAGTTATCAAAAGAAAAATATATTTCTTTAATATGTGGGCATTTTGAGGGGGTGGATGAAAGAGTTCTTACTACAAGAAATATTGAGGAGATAAGTGTTGGAGATTACATTCTATCTGGTGGAGAAACTGCTGCTTTTGTAGTTTTAGATAGTATATTAAGACTTTTGCCTGGAGTTTTAGGAAACAATAAATCAGTATTTGATGAAACTTTTGAAAATGGACTTTTAGAATACCCACAATATACTAAACCACAAATTTGGGAGAAAAAATCAGTGCCCGATGTACTTTTATCTGGAGATCATGCTAAAATTAAAGACTGGCGTTTATCTCAATCAGAGGCTATAACACGCGACCGAAGACCTGATTTGTGGGAAAAATATAAAAAAAATTAGTTTGATAAATTTAAAAATGAAAACAATAGAAGATATAAATCAACAAAGTGTCAAAAAGATCCTATCTGAAAAAAAAATACCAGATTTTTTTCCAGGAGATGTAATAAAAGTTGGCGTTAGAATTACTGAAGGAAAAAAAGATAGAATTCAATATTTTGAAGGAGTTTGTATTGCTAAAAAAAGTAGAGATTTAAACTCTTCATTCACAGTAAGAAAGATCTCTTTTGGAGAGGGTGTTGAAAGAACTTTCCCCCTATATGGACCAGTTATTGACTCAATTAAAGTTATTAGATCAGGAAAAGTAAGAAGAGCTAAACTCTATTACTTAAGGGATAGAACAGGTAAATCAGCAAGAATAACAGAAAAAATTAGAAAAAAGATTGGTGTAGATATTGATGTAAAACCTGAAACTGTTAATGAGGAAAATATAGCTCCTTCAAGTAAAGAGGAAGAAATTAGTGCAAAAATAGAAAATAAATCAGTTGCAGAGACAAAAAAGCAGGCAACTGAGGTCAAAAATCAAAAAAATGAAGTGACCGAGTCTGAAATGGAGACAGAAAAAAAACTTAAAAATATTTCAGAAAAAAAATAATTTTTTTTTCAATGCCTAATACTTTATACGATAAAATCTGGGAAAACCACTTAGTAGATCAACAAGAAGATGGAACTGCTTTACTTTTTGTTGATAGACATTTAGTGCATGAAGTAACAAGTCCCCAAGCTTTTGAAGCGCTTAGAAATTCTAATCGAATAGTTAGACATCCCAATTTAACTCTTGCTGTTGCTGATCATAATGTCCCTACTACTGAGAGGTCAAAGGGAATAACTGATGAGGAGTCAAAAATACAAGTAGAAACTTTAGAGGCTAATTGTAAACAGTTTGGTATAAAAATTTTTGGAATGAATGATAAGAGACAAGGGATTGTTCATGTTACGGGTCCTGAACAAGGTTTTACTCAACCAGGCACTGTAATTGTATGTGGAGATAGTCACACAGCAACTCATGGAGCATTTGGTGCTTTAGCATTTGGGATTGGAACCTCAGAAGTAGAACATGTTTTAGCAACTCAAACCTTGGTTCAAAAAAAAGCAAAAAACTTTAGAATAAATATTAATGGAAACCTGCCATTAGGAGTTACTTCAAAAGATGTTATTCTTCAAATAATTGGTAAAATTGGGACCGCAGGTGGTACTGGTTGTGTGATTGAATATTCTGGAGACCTTATTAGTTCATTAAGTGTTGAACAAAGAATGACAATTTGCAACATGAGTATTGAGGGTGGAGCAAGAGCAGGATTAATCGCTCCTGATGAAAAAATATTTGAATACTTGAAAGGCAAACCAATGTCTCCTAAAGGACAAAATTGGGATAAAGCTTTAGAATATTGGATGTCTTTAATTACTGATGAGGAAGCTAAATTTGACAAGGAAATAAATTTAAAAGCTAGCGAGATTTTGCCCATGGTAACTTGGGGGACTTCTCCTCAGGATGTGATTACAATTGATGGAAAAGTACCAAATCCACAAACCGAGACTGATGAAGATAAAAAAAACTCTTTAGAAAGAGCATTAAATTACATGGGGTTAAAACCAAATACTGCTGCTAAAGATATTAAGATTGATAAAGTTTTTATTGGTAGCTGTACAAATGGTAGAATAGAGGATTTGAGAGAGGCAGCAAAAATTTTAAAAGATAAAAAAATTGCTTCACATGTTCAAGCAATGGTTGTTCCAGGATCAGGATTAGTTAAAGAACAGGCAGAACAAGAGGGTTTAGATAAAATTTTTCTTAATTCAGGGTTTGAATGGAGAGAGCCAGGTTGTTCAATGTGTTTAGCCATGAATGCAGATAAATTAAAACCAGAGGAAAGATGTGCGTCTACATCAAATAGAAATTTTGAAGGTAGACAAGGCAGAGGTGGAAGAACTCATTTAGTAAGTCCGGGCATGGCTGCTGCTGCAGCAATCTCTGGAAGCCTTGATGATGTTAGAAAGTACCAGAACTAATATGAAAAAATTCAATTCATTAAAAAGTATACCGGCATATTTACCAATAGCTAATATTGATACAGATATGATTATTCCAAAACAATTTTTAAAGACTATTAAAAGAACCGGTTTAGGTAAAAATTTATTTTTTGAGATGAGATATGATGATCAAGGGAAAAAAATCAACAATTTTATTCTTAATAAAGATCCATTTGATAAATCAAAAATTTTGATAGCTGGTAAAAATTTTGGCTGTGGATCGTCAAGAGAACATGCGCCATGGGCACTTTTGGACTTTGGGATCACTTGTGTGATTAGCTCAAGTTTTGCAGATATCTTTTATAATAATTGTTTTAAAAATGGAATTTTACCAATCATCCTCGAAGAAAGTAAAATAAAAGAGTTATCAGAATATGCAAAAAGAGAAGAGGAAATTTCTATAGACCTCAATGAAGAGAAAATTGGTTATGGAAACAGTGAAATAAACTTTAAAGTAGATACATTTAAGAAAAAATGTTTGTTAGAGGGATTAGACGATATATCTCTCTCTTTAAACAAATCTGATAAAATTCAAAATTTTGAAAAAAATTTAAAAGAAAAAAGACCTTGGATATTTAATGATTAAAGTAAGAAAAAGAAAAATTCTATTGTTGTCGGGCGATGGTATTGGACCAGAAGTTATCTCTGAGGTAAGAAAGATAATTGAATGGTTTAATAAAAAAAAGTCTTTAGATTTTCAAATAGATGAAGATTTGGTTGGAGGTTGTTCTTACGATAAAAATGATACTCCTATTACTGATGAAGTTTTTTATAAAGCGCTTGAAAGTGAGGTTATAATGTTAGGTGCTGTTGGAGGTCCTAAATGGGATAATGTTGAGTTTGCAAAAAAACCAGAGAGAGCTTTACTAAAATTAAGAAAAGAACTAAAACTTTTTGCAAATTTAAGACCAGCAATTTGTTTTCAACAATTAGTAGATGCTTCGACTTTAAAACCGGAGGTCGTATCTGGATTAGATATAATGATCGTGAGAGAACTTACGGGTGGAATTTACTTTGGTGAACCAAGAGGAATTAAACCAATTGAAAATGGAGAGAGAAAAGGAATTAATACTCATTCATATACTAGTTCAGAAATTACCAGAGTTGCAAGAGTGGCTTTTGAACTCGCAAAGAAAAGATCGAATAGAGTTACTTCATGTGAAAAGTCAAATGTTATGGAAGCGGGACTTCTATGGCGAGAAGAAGTGCAGAGTCTTCGAGATAAAGAATATAAAGAAATAGAGTTAAGTCATATGTTAGCTGATAACTGCGCGATGCAATTATTAAAAAATCCCAAACAATTTGATGTAATAGTTACCGATAATTTATTTGGAGATATGTTGTCTGATCAAGCTTCGATGCTGACAGGATCTTTGGGTCTTTTACCTTCTGCATCTTTAGGTGCTAAAAATAAAGACGGTGAAATGAGGGCGATGTATGAACCTATACATGGTTCTGCGCCTGATATAGCCGGAAAAGGAATAGCCAATCCTATTGCCACAATATTAAGTTTTGCCATGGCATTGAGATACTCATTAGACCTCGATAAAGAGGCTGGATCCTTAGAAAAAGCAGTCCAAGATGTATTAAATGATGGCTTAAGAACAAAGGATATTTTATCTAATGGAACCAAAGAGGTTTCAACTTCTCAAATGGGTGATGCGATAATTTCAAAATTGCAATAATTCGCTAATTATCCTAAACTATTTTTATGCCAAGCTATACAGCACCAGTTGAAGATATGATGTTTCTTTTTGAAAAATTAAGAGATAATAAAAATTATAATGAGTTAGAAAAATATAAAGAGGTAAGTCCAGACCTTGTTAAAGACATCTTAGACCAAGCTGCTAAGATTAATCAAAATTTAATTTTACCTCTTGCGAAAGCAGGAGATGAAAATCCAGCGATTTTAGAAAATGGTGTTGTAAGAACACCTCCAGGATATAAAGAAGCTTATCAGAAATATATTGAGGATGGTTGGACCTCATTATCTTGTGACCCAAAATATGGTGGACAAGGTATGCCTAGAACTGTAAGCGCATTTTTTGATGAAATGATATCGTCTGCTAGTTTAGCGTTTAAACTCTACAGTGAATTAACACTTGGTGCTTATAATTGTATTCACCATCATGCAACAGATGAAATTAAAGACAAATACCTCCCAAAAATGGTTGAGGGAAGGTGGAGTGGCACTATGTGTTTGACTGAGCCAGTTTGTGGTACAGATTTAGGTTTATTAAAAACAAAAGCGGTAGAACAACCAAATGGTACTTATAAAATTACAGGTCAAAAAATATTTATTACATCAGGTGACCATGATTTAACTGAAAATATTATTCATTTAGTAATAGCAAGAACAACAGACGCTCCCAAAGGCACAAAGGGAATAAGTTTATTTCTAGTTCCAAAATTTATAGTTAAAGATGACGGAACTATTGGATCAAGAAATGGAATATCCACAGGATCAATAGAAACAAAAATGGGTATTAAAGGTTCTGCTACTTGTGTTTTAAATTTCGATGAAGCAGCTGGTATTATGATTGGTCCTAAAAATAAAGGACTTAGTCAGATGTTTACGATGATGAATTTAGAGAGAATAGTTGTAGGAATTCAAGGGTTAGGAATTTCAGAAATTGCTTATCAAAATTCATTAAGCTATGCGAAGGAGAGAAAGCAAGGAAAAAGTAATAATAACTCACAAAATGGGAATGCTGACTTAATTATTGAACATGCTGATATAAGAAAAACTTTATTGAATATGAAATCTATAATTGAAGGAGAAAGAGCATTATGTTTTTGGTTATCACAACAAACCGAAGTAAGCTTAAATCACAATGATCAAAAGATTAAACAAGAAGCTTCGGATATGGTTTCATTAATGACACCAGTTGTTAAGTCATTGTTTTCAGATTTAGGAATGGAAATCACAAGTGATGCAATGCAAATATTTGGTGGATATGGTTATACAAAAGATCAAGGTATAGAGCAATTTTATAGAGACAATAGAATAACTCCTATTTATGAAGGAACAAATTCTGTTCAAGCAGCTGATTTAGTTTTTAGAAAATTATCAAATAAAAATGGAAATATAATTAATAAATTTTTAGATACTGTGAGGTCTGAAACTAACTCAAATAATGAAAAAGTTAAGCCTTTTATAGATGATTTTAATCATTATCTAAATATACTCAAAAAGTTTAGTGAATGGACCATCGAGAGAATAGAAAATAAAAAAGATGATGTGAGTGCAGCTGCGAATGATTATTTAAAAACACTTGGATATGTATCATTAGCTTTTTCGTGGATAAAGGTTTTAAATGTAAGTTTTAAAGATTATCAGGAAAATAAAAAATTTTATGAGGACAAGATAAATACTGCCAAATTTTATTTTGATAAAGTTTTACCCAGGGCAGAACAGCATTATAAATCAGCTATTTCAGGTAGTTCAAATATAATGAATTTTAAATTCAATTAACATGAACCACTATGAATTTAACTTAGATAAGAATAAGGCAAATTACGTACCTTTAACCCCTTTATCTTTTTTAGAGAGAGCAAAAGATATTTACCCTAATTATGAGGCTATAGTTTATGAAGATAGAAAATATACCTGGAGCAATGTTTTTAAAAGAGCAAGTAAATTTGCTAGTGCACTTGAAAAAATTGGAGTTCGCAAAGGAGACACTGTCTCATTTTTAGCTTTTAACACTCCTGAAATTTTTGAAGCACACTATTCTGTTCCTATGACTGGTGCAGTACTAAATACTATTAATATAAGACTAGATGCAAATACAATTTCATATATTTTAAACCATAGTGATGCAAAAGTACTAGTTGTAGATAGACAACTTCATTTAGAGGTAAAAAAAGCATTAAGTAAATTAGATAAAGAAATAATTATAATTGATATTCATGACAAGTTTGCTGATCAGTCAAAACTAGAAAAAATTGGTGATCTTGAATATGAAAATTTTTTAAATACAGGTGATGATAATTACAATTGGAAAATGCCTGAAGATGAATGGCAAGCTATATCACTCAGTTACACATCAGGCACGACAGGAAATCCAAAAGGAGTTGTTTATCATCATAGAGGATCCTATTTGATGTCAACTGGAAGTGCAGTAGCTTGGAATATGCCAAATAGATTAAATTTTTTAACAATTGTACCTATGTTTCATTGTAATGGCTGGTGTTATCCTTGGACAGTTCCAATGCTCAATGGAAGAACAATATGTCTAAGAAATATTAATGTAAAAAAAATTTTTGAATTAATTGATAAACATAATATTACACATTTTGGTGGTGCCCCTATAGTTTTAAACATGATAACAGGTGCTCCTGAGAGTGATCGAAAAAAGTTAAAACATAAAGTTCATGTTTTAACTGCTGGTGCTCCACCCCCAAGTATAATATTTAAGAAAATGAAAGAACTTGGTTTTGAAGTGATGCATGTTTATGGCCTTACTGAAACTTACGGTCATGTTACCCAATGTGCTTGGAATGATGATTGGAATAATCTTGATGAAGAAAAACAAAATGAAATCAAAGCTAGACAAGGAGTAAGATATCCTAACCTTGAGGGTGCAACAATTATGGATCCAGAGACCATGAAAGAAGTTCCAAAAGATGGAAAAACTATTGGGGAAATTATGCTTAGAGGAAATGTGGTAATGAAGGGATATTTTAAGGATAAGGAGGCAACAGATAAAGCTATGGCAGGGGGCTGGTTCCACTCGGGAGATTTGGCTGTGATACATCCTGATGGATATGTAAAAATTCAAGACAGATCAAAAGATATAATTATTTCTGGAGGAGAAAATATATCCTCAATAGAAATTGAAAATACCTTATCTAAACATCCTTCTGTTTCTATTGCAGCAGTTGTAGCAAAGCCAGATGAAAAATGGGGAGAAGTTCCGTGTGCATTTATTGAAATGGTTAAAGACAAGACTACAAGTGAAAAGGAATTAATTGATTTTTGTAAAGAAACCTTGGCAGGGTTTAAAGTACCCAAACAAGTCGTTTTTTGTGAATTGCCAAAAACTTCTACAGGAAAAATTCAAAAATTTGAGTTGAGAAAAAATTTTAAGTAAAAAATTGATATTTCAAATTCTATATCTTTTATAAATTATTGAGCTGGGCACATAATTATGATTGAAAAATCATTTGAAATAAGAGAAAAGGTCATTGAATTTAAAAGATGAAAAAATTTCCAATTGTTAAATCTAGAAGATTAAGAAGCACTCCCTATACTGATAGGATTGAGTCTCAGGGTGTAAGTAGCTACACAGTTTATAATCACATGTTATTACCTGCTACTTTTAAAAATTTGGAGGCAGATTATCAACATTTAAAGCAATTTGTTCAGGTATGGGATGTAGCAGCAGAGAGACAAGTTCAAATAACAGGTATAGATTCGGCAAAGCTTGTTCAATTAATGACTTGTAGAGATTTATCTAAATCAAAGATAGGTCGATGTTATTACGCTCCATTAATAGATCACGAAGGTTATTTAGTAAATGATCCTATAATAAATAAATTGGCCGACGATAAATGGTGGCTTTCTATAGCTGACTCAGATGTAATTTTTTTCGCAAAAGGTATTGCTGCTGGGAAAAATTTTGATGTAGAGATTACAGAACCAAATGTAAATATTTTAGCAGTACAAGGGCCACTATCTGATAATTTAATGGTAAAATTGTTTGGTGAAGAGATTAGAGAATTAAGATTTTTTAATTTTAAATATTTTGAATTTAAAGAAAAAAAATATTTTGTTGCAAGATCAGGATGGTCTAAACAAGGAGGTTTTGAAATATATGTTGAAGATAATATAGCTGGTCAGGATTTATATGATTACTTGTTTGAATATGGTGCAGAATTTAAAGTTAGGCCAGGATGTCCTAATCAAATAGAAAGAATAGAGTCTGCATTGCTTTCTTATGGAAACGATTTTGACAATAGAGACAACCCCTTCGAAGCAAATTTTGATAAATATGTGCATTTAGATTCTGATGTTGATTTTTTAGGTAAAGAAAAACTTAAGAAGATAAAAGAAGATGGAATAAAAAGAAAATTAATGGGGGTTAAGATAGATCATGATAAAATTGACATGTATTGTGAAAAGACTTTGTGGGATGATAAAAATAATATCGTAGGTTATGTGAGATCTGCAGCATACTCACCAACTTTCAAAAAAGTTATAGGTATTGCAATGATAAATAAACCTTACTGGGATAAAAAAGATCAATTTAAAATAGATATAAATGAAAAAATATTTGTAGGAACAGTTTGCGATTTACCTTTCATTTAGTATAAGAAATACATCATGAATATAGTAATTGTAGGAGCTACCGGAAATGTAGGCAGAAAAACATTAGAAGTCTTGGAAAAGAAAGAAATTGTTATTGATAATTTATTCTTAGTTGCATCATCAAAAAGTGTAGGTAAAAAAATTGCTTTTAAAAAAAAACAATTAGAAGTTCTTGACTTGAAAAATTTTGACTTTTCAAAAGTTAAAATTGCTTTTTTTACAGCTGGAGGGAAAATTTCTGAAAAATTTGCAGAAATTGCTGCAAAAGATTGTATAGTCATAGATAATTCTAGTTTTTTTAGAATGGACCCTGAAGTCCCTCTAATTGTTCCACAAGTAAATGCTATAGATTTAAAGAATATAAAAAAAAATATCATTGCTAATCCAAATTGTTCAACAGCTCAGTTAGCAATTGTTCTTAAACCATTACACGATTTATTTAGTATAAAAAGGATAGTTGTTTCCACATATCAATCTGTCTCGGGTGCAGGTAAAGCATCAATGGATGAATTGATGGAACAAACTAAATTAGTTTTAGAAGGTAAAAATATTGAGTCTAAAAACTTTACAAAACAAATTGCATTTAATGTTATACCCCACATTGATGAATTTTCAAATGATGGTTATACAAAAGAAGAGTTGAAAATGACAAATGAAATTAAAAAAATTTTAGATAGCAAAATAGATTTAACGGCAACGTGTGTAAGAATTCCTGTATCAATTTCTCACTCTGAGTCTGTAAATATAGAATTTGAAAAATCTTTTAATTTAAATGAAATTAGAAAGGCTTTAGAAAATTTCGAAGGCTGTAAAGTAATTGATGAGAGATTAGATGGAGGTTATTCTACACCTATAGAAGCTGAGGGAAAAAATGAAACTTTTATTTCAAGAATAAGAGAAGATAAAACTTTAAAAAATGGATTAAATTTGTGGATTGTATCTGATAATCTTTTAAGGGGAGCTGCTTTGAATGCAGTAGAAATTGCAGAATCATTAGTGAGAAATAACTTTTATGGAAAATAAAGAACCATTATCTCCTCATATTCAAATTTACAGATGGCATGTTTCATCTTTGGTTTCAATTTCTCATAGAATAACAGGAATAATAAATATTATTGTAATAACTTTTATTTGTTTTTGGGTCTCATTACTTTTACTAGGTGAAAATAACTATTTAATGATTAATTTTTTTCTTAAATCTTTTTTAGGTAAATTTATTATTTTGGCTATTACTTGGTCGTTTTCATTTCAAATGTTAAGTGAAATTAGACATATTATTATGAGTCTTGGTTATGGATTTAAGGTTCAAACTACTAAAATAACTGGCTTCCTAGTTATTTTTGGCTCACTAATTTTTACTATTATTTTTTATATTATTGGAAAAAATTTTATCTGATGATTAATGCTACGAGGAAATGGATTTTCTTAAAAATTAGTGGAGCCTTATTAGTTCCATTAATGATATGGTTTTTACTAAATTTAATCGCAATTTATGATCAGGATTTTATGAGTGTAAGAAACTTTTTTATAAATACAATTTCCAAATTCTTATTTGGCATATTTATTATTAACTCCTATTTTTTTTCAGCTTTAAGCATAAGCGAGGTTTTTGAGGATTATATTAAAAATGATCAAATCAAAAATGTCGCAAACAAGCTTTTATCAATTTCAGCTGTGGTAATTCCATTAATTACAATTATATTACTTAATAAATTATGAGTTCTTATAAAATAATTAATCATGAATATGATGTTGTGGTTCTTGGAGCGGGGGGCTCAGGACTTAGAGCAGCTGTTGGTCTAAGTGAAGCTGGATTAAAAACAGCATGTATTTCAAAGGTGTTTCCTACAAGAAGCCACACTTCTGCTGCTCAAGGTGGCATCTCTGCTGCACTTGGTAATATGGGTGAAGATGACTGGCGATGGCATATGTATGACACTGTTAAAGGAGCAGATTGGTTAGGTGATCAAGACAGTATTGAATATCTTTGTAAAGAAGCACCCAAAGCAGTTATAGAATTAGAAAAATATGGTGTTCCTTTTAGTAGAACAGATGATGGAAAAATTTATCAAAGACCATTTGGTGGTATGACAAAGAATTATGGAAATGGAATAGTTCAAAGAACATGTGCAGCTGCTGATAGAACTGGCCATGCTATTTTGCATACCTTATATGGGCAAGCTTTAAAACACAAAACCGAATTTTTTATTGAATACTTTGCTTTGGATTTATTAATGAAAGATGGTGAGTGTAAAGGTTTAATCGCTTGGAATTTAAATGATGGAACTATTCACAGATTTAGAGCTCACTCGGTAATTATTGCTACTGGTGGTTATGGTAAAGTTTATTATTCTGCAACTTCAGCACATACTTGTACCGGAGACGGTAACGCAATGGTTTTAAGGGCAGGTTTACCTTTACAAGATATGGAATTTGTACAGTTTCATCCGACTGGCATTTACGGACATGGGACTTTAATAACTGAAGGAGCAAGAGGTGAAGGAGGATATTTAACCAATTCTAAAGGTGAGAGATTTATGGAAAGATATGCTCCTAAGGCTAAAGACTTAGCATCAAGAGATGTAGTCAGTCGATCAATGTCGATGGAAATTAATGAAGGTAGAGGTGTTGGAAAAGATGGGGATCATGTACATTTAAATTTAAGCCACCTAGACAAGGAAATTATAGAGAGCAGATTACCAGGAATAACTGATGCTGCTCGACTATTTGCTGATGTGGATATTACAAAAGAGCCTATACCAGTTGTACCTACAGTTCATTATAATATGGGAGGAATTCCAACCAATTATAAGGCTGAAGTTTTGACGGTAAACGGTTCTGAAAAAACTGTTCCAGGCTTAATGGCAATTGGTGAAGCAGCGTGTGTATCAGTACATGGAGCTAATAGACTTGGATCAAATTCATTAATAGACTTAGTTGTATTTGGACGGGCAGCAGCTAAAAGAGTTGCCGAGTTAGTTAAACCAGGTACTCCTCATGAAAATATTGGAGAGTCCGAAACACAAAAATGTTTAGATAGATTTGATAAATTAAGAAATGCTAACGGTGAAAATAGCACTGCAGACTTGAGACTATCAATGCAGAAGACTATGCAATCAAAATGTGCAGTGTTTAGAACTGAAAAAACTTTGAAAGAGGGCGTAGAAGAAATTAAGAAAACTTATGATGGCATGAATTCTTTGTCAGTTAAAGATAAATCTATGATATTTAATACAGATTTAGTTGAAACATTAGAATTTGATAATCTAATTAGACAAGCGGTTGCGACAGTTGACTCTGCTTATAACAGAAAAGAGAGCAGAGGAGCTCATGCAAGAGAAGATTTCCCTAAACGTGACGACAAAAAATTTATGCAACATACTTTGTCATGGTGTGATGGAAAAAATACTAAGATTACATATAGACCTGTGCATAATTCTACACTTTCTAATGATGTACAATATTTTCCACCCCAGGAAAGAGTATATTAATGGTTCAATTGAACTTACCTAAAAATTCTAAAATAAAAAAAGGGAAGTATTTTAGTGACAAAACTGGTTCAAAGAACATAAAAAAGGTCAATATTTATAGGTGGGACCCGTCATCAGGAGAAAACCCCAGGATAGATACCTATGAAGTAGATTTAGGTGATTGCCCTTCTAAGGTTCTTGATATTTTAAATAAAATAAAAAATGAAATCGACTCAACTATAGCTTACCGGAGATCTTGTGCACATGGTGTTTGTGGATCATGTGCGATGAATATGGGTGGAAAAAATGGTTTAGCATGTACGCAACCTCATGCCGAAATCGATGGAGATTTAGATATTTATCCGTTACCTCATTTAAAAGTTAAAAAAGATTTAATTTGTGATTTAGATGGATTGTATAAACAGTATCAATCGATTGAACCTTGGTTAAAATCTAGCTCTAATTCTGAAACTTCTGAAATTATTCAATCTAAAGAAGATAGAAAAAAATTAGATGGTGCCTATGAATGTATCATGTGTGCATGTTGCTCAACATCTTGTCCTAGTTATTGGTGGAATGGAGATAAATATTTGGGCCCAGCAGTACTTTTACAAGCTTATAGATGGATTATTGACAGTAGAGATGAGGAGAGAGAAAAGAGATTAAAAAAAGTGGCGGACGAACTTAAACTTTACAGATGTCATACTATTTTAAATTGTACTAGCGCTTGTCCAAAAGGACTTAATCCGGCTAAAGCAATAGCTGAAATAAAAAAAATGCTTGCTACTTCGAATCTTTAAAAAGTACTTTTTTAAGATTATTTGCAGAAGACAACATGATTGATAATATTTTTTTTAAATCATTAATATCTTTTCTACTTTTCGCAGTGTGAGTAGATACACAAAAACATAATTCTTTATTAGAATTGAATATTGGAACAGATAGACCAACCATCCCGTCAAACCATTCTTCATCATCAAAAGCATATCCTTGATTTCTTATTTTCTTTATCTCTTTTTTGAATTCAGAAATATCTGTAATTGTATTTCTTGCAGTTTTAGGTGTTTTGATATTTTTAAATATTTGAATAACTTTTTCCTCTTCGATTGAGGAAAGATACAATTTTCCAGATGCTGAGGCATGTAAGGGAAGGTGATCTCCCGCCTCTAGATTTAATTGCATAGGCCAATGGAATTCAATTCTATCGAAATATACAAGTTTGGTTCCAATGGGTATTGATAAACTAACTGTTTCTTCAATGTCATTAGTTAATTTTCTTAAGTAAGATCTTCTAAGAGTAAAATTTGGTTCATAGGGTAAACTTTTTAAAATTAAATTTCTCATTTTTGGGCCAGGAAGATAACTCTTTGAATTACTAGAAACTAAATACTTTTCTTCACATAAAGTTTCAATATGTCGATAAATTGTAGGCAGGGGTATCTTTAATTTATGAGAAATTTTTTTTGCAGTAAAATTATCTGGATCAATTATTATCTCTTCTAGAATATTTAATATTCTTCTTGGAGAGGTTCTGCTATTTGTATCTTTCATTTAAAGTTAAATCTTAAAAAAATTAAGATAAAACTGGAATTGTAAACTCAGGGCCAGCATTATCCTCAACCCAAGTTACAGTCGCAGTTTTAAGTTTAGTGTAAAATCTTACACCTTCAGGTCCATGCATTGAGTGGTCTCCGAATAAAGATCGTTTCCACCCACCAAAACTATGATATGCAACAGGTACTGGGATAGGTACATTTACTCCTATCATTCCAATTTTAGCATTTTCAGTAAAATGCTTTGCAATATTCCCACTTTTTGTAAAAACTGCAGCTCCATTCCCAAGCTCATGGTCATTTACTAGGTTTAGAGCTTCTTCATAAGTTTCAGTAGTCATCATGCTTAATACAGGCCCAAAAATTTCCTCTTTGTAAATTTTCATCTCAGGTTTCACATCATCAAAAATTGTTGGTCCTACAAAATAACCATTTTCATATCCTTGTTTCTTAAAATTTCTTCCATCACTCAATAATTTTGCACCTTCTTTCTCTCCAGTATCTATGTACCCTAAAACTTTTTCATAGTGGGCTTTGTTATTTAATGGACCAAAATCACTTTTTTCATCTGTATAAGGCCCAACATTTAGTTTAGCAGTTTCCTCTAAAAGTTTTGTTTTTATCTTTTCTTTTGTTTGTTTACCTACACAGACTGCTACTGAAATAGCCATACATCTTTCTCCTGCCGATCCAAAAGCAGATCCTATTATAGCGTCAGTAGTTTTATTTACATCTGCATCAGGCATTATAACCATATGATTTTTTGCTCCACCTAGTGCTTGAACTCTTTTATTATTTTTTGTACCTGTATGATAAACATATTCAGCAATTGGGGTAGAACCAACGAAACTAATTGCTTGAACTGTTTTATTTTCAAGTAACGTATCTACAGCTTCTTTATCACCATTTACAACATTTAAAACTCCTGCAGGCAAACCCGCTTCTATTGCTATTTCAGCTAGTCTCATTGGACAGCTTGGATCTTTTTCAGATGGTTTTAAAACAAATGTATTTCCACAAGCTATTGAAACTGGATACATCCACATAGGAACCATAGCTGGAAAATTAAATGGTGTAATTCCAGCACAAACCCCAAGAGGTTGTCTTAGTGTATGAGAATCAACATTTGTTCCAACACTAGTTGAATGATCACCCTTTAAAGAATCAGTAATACCAGTTGCATATTCGACAACTTCTATTCCTCTCTGGATAGAACCTTTTGCATCTGCAATAGTTTTACCATGTTGTTCAGAAACCATTACAGCTAGTTCTTCCATATTTTTTATAAGAAGATCTTTATATTTTGATAAAATTCTAGCTCTATTTATTGGAGTGGTTTTTGACCACGTTATAAATGCTTTAGATGAACTTTCTATAGCTTTTTCTACAGTAGCTTTAGTTCCTAATTCAACTTCTGCAATTTGTTCACCAATTGCTGGGTTAAATATTGGACCTTTTCTAGATTTACTATCACTATAGATCTTTCCGTTAATAAAATGGCTTATAATTTTCATTAAATTTTATTTTATAAATAAAAGTATAACAGGTTTTTTTCGATTGCAATATGTATTCCTTAAATGAGAAAAATATTATCAATTAAAGCTTATATACTGTTGACTCCTAAATTTACATAAGCTTAGATTAGACTTAAAAAAAGAGGAGATGGCTTGATTAAAAGAGACAATGTCCGAATATGTGTGCCAAGGTACATGCAAATTGGCAAGGGTAGCTTAAATCAACTTCCTGAAATAATCAAAACCTTGGATCCAATAAAATCTTTCTTAATTGTAACAGATAAACAAATGGTTGAATTTGGTTATGTAAAAAAACTACAAGATATTCTTGATAAAGCAGGTTTAAAATCCAATGTTTTTGATAACACTGTTCCTGATCCAACAGATACTGTTGTTTTGAATGGAATTAATTTTTTGGAAAAATTTAAAAATGAGGCTGTAATAGGTTTTGGAGGCGGTAGTCCGATAGATACTGCTAAAGCTATCGCGGCAATGGCTAAATATAGCAAGAATATTCAAGATTATAAACCACCATCAACCTTTGATAGACAAGGTTTGCCAATTATTGCTATACCTACAACTGCCGGAACAGGCTCAGAAGTTACTCATCATGCTGTTATAATAGATTCAAAAAATAATGAAAAAATCTCATGTAGAGGTGAAGGATTTGTTCCAACATGTGCAATTGTTGATTATGACTTGACTTTATCAAAACCAAGAAGATTAACTATTGATAGTGCTATAGATACCTTAACCCATGGAATTGAAGCATTTATAAGTAAAAAAGCTACATTGTTTTCGGACAGAATGGCCTTAGACACGATCAGGCTTGTAACACAAAATATCTATGCAGTTGATAAAGATCCAAAAGATTTAAAAGCAAGAGAGGGATTAATGCTTGCTGCAACTTTGGGAGGTTTGGCATTTTCAAATGCATCAATATGCTTAGTTCATGGGATGAGTAGACCATTAGGCAGCAACTTTAAGGTTCCTCATGGATTAAGCAATGCAATGTTATTACCAACTATTACTGAATTTTCAATCGATCATGCAAAAAGTAGATATGCAGATTGTAGTAAAGCTGGAAATTTTGCTTCACCAAATGATGATGATGATACTGCTTGTGAAAAGTTGATTAAAGGTCTTTATAAAATGAATAAAGATTTTGATGTACCATCTATGGAAAAATTTGGGATTGATGAAAAAAATTTTGAGGAAAAACTTGAAAACATGGCCACAGATGCTGAAGTATCAGGAGCGCCAAACCTCAATCCAAGAGTGCCTTCCGTAAAGGAAATGATTGATCTTTATGGACAAGCATGGAGAGCGTTCTAAAATGAGTTGGGAACGTTCTTTAAATTCTAAAACAGCTCAAAAGAAAGAGGGGAATATGAAAAAACTAATAAAAACATCTATTAGTTTTTTTGCTGTATTTGCTTTAATGGTTACTTTTTCATTACAGCAAGTTACTGCAGCAGAAAAAATTAGATGGAAAGTACAATCTACTTTTAATACTGGTTGGCCTGCATTAGGAGATCCTGTTGCGCGTTTATCAGACACATTAGACAGAGCGACTGATGGTAGAATTAAACTAAAGGTTTATGAGCCTGGAAAAATACTTCCACCATTAGAAATATCGCCTTCAATTAGTAAAGGTGACTTGCCAGCAGCTTACAACTACATGGCATACGACCAAGGAAGAATACCAGCAGCAGTATTATTCGCAGCTGTACCATTTGGTATGGAGCCATGGGAATACGCAGCGTGGTGGTTCGAAGGCGAAGGCGCTAAGTTAGCTAATGAAATATACAACAAACAAAATATTCAAGTTTTGTTATGTAGTACAATTGGGCCTGAAACAGCTGGTTGGTATAGAAATCCTATAACTAGCTTAGCAGATCTTAAAGGTTTAAAAATTCGTTTCTCAGGTTTAGGGGGAATGGTTTTAAATGAAATAGGAGCTTCAGCTACTTTAATGGCTGGTGGAGAAATTTTTGCAGCGCTAGAAAAAGGAACTCTAGATGCTACTGAATATTCTATGCCTGCTATTGATGAGGTGTTAGGTTTTCATAAAATCACTAAATTCAACCTATTTCCAGGTTGGCATCAAGTATCAACTTCAACTCATTTCATGATCAATTTAGATTTATGGAAAAAAATGGGTGCAGCTGACCAAGCTTTATTTGAAATGGCTTGTACTGCAGCAGCTATGAGAGCAATTACAACTGGTGAATTTTTACAAGGAAAACAGATCGGAACTTTTCCTTCTAAAGGTGTAACAGCTGCTAGATTGCCAGATAGTGTATTGAGAGAACTACAAAAAGTTAGTGCTAGAGTAATGAAAGAAGAATCTGCTAAAGACGCTGACTTTGCTAAAGTATGGGCTTCTCAACAGGCATTTATGAAAGAGTACGATGTTTGGCAAAAATGGGGATATTTACCTCGAAACTTTTAGTATTTAATACTTAAAAAGTTGATTATAATGATAGAAGCGGCCGGTTCCACCGGCTGCTTTTGTTTTTGAGGAAAAAAATTATGTCTAAAGATTTTACATCTGTAAAAAGTTCTCTCGATAAAAAATTACAGCTTAAGCACACACCCATCACAATGAAAATTGATAATTTTGTTTTGCAGGTTGGAGAAATTTTTAATTGGTTTTGGGTAATACTAATTGCAGTAATCATTTTAAATGTTGTCCTTAGATATGTATTTAAAAATGGTATGATTGAATTGGAAGAGTTACAATGGCATCTTTATTGTATTGGTTGGTTAATTGGTTTATCCTCAACATATATAGTAGACTCTCATGTAAGAGTTGATGTTTTAAGCGAAAGATTAAGTTACAGAAAAAAATTATGGTTTGAATTATTTGGCATTTTAATTTTATTTTTACCATTTGTAATCCTTGTACTTTACTATGCTGTTCCTTTCTTCGAATTATCATGGACTTCAAGTGAAAGATCAACATCAGCAAATGGCTTGCCAGCTAGATGGTTTGTAAAAGGTTTTTTAGTAATAAGTTTTTTCTTACTATTAATTTCTGGTTTCTCTAGAATTATGAGAATAATTGAAACACTTCGGTTTGGATTAGTGGACAAAAGATGATTTCATTAGTTGCAGAATACTTTTTAGCAATCGCTCTATTTTTCAGTTTTATAACATTAATATTTTACGGATTTCCTGTGGCTTGGACAATGGGTGGTTTAGGGGTCCTATTTATATTTATTTCAATGCTTTCTGATAACTTGTTCGATACCTTTTATGGTGTTGATTTTGGATTTGCCTCCATGGTTGTATATAGACTTTATGGAGTCATGGCTAACTGGGTTTTAGTTGCATTACCAATGTTTATTTTTATGGGAATCATGATGGATAAATCAGGTATTGCTGAAGACTTAATGACAGATTTATCTAAATTGTTTGGTAAGACAAGAGGCGGACTCGCAATCTCGATTGTATTCATAGGTGTATTACTTGCCGCTTCTACAGGAATTATTGGTGCAGCAGTAGTACTATTAACAATTTTAGGCGTGCCATTAATGTTAAAGAATAAATATAATCCAAATTTAGCATGCGGAGTAGTTTGTGCCACTGGAACTTTGGGTATTTTAATTCCACCAAGCATTATGCTTGTTATCATGGGAGACCAAGTGAGAATATCAGTTGGTGATTTATTTATGGGAGCTGTATTTCCTGGTCTCTTACTTGGTTTGCTATATACAATTTTTATTGTTGTTTATGCTTATATGAATCCGAAAGCAGCACCACTACCGAAAGATGCTGAACCAGTAGACTTAAAAATTATTCTAAGAGTTTTAAAATCTATCATACCACCAGCTTTACTAATTTTTGCAGTTTTAGGAAGTATATTTATGGGAATTGCTACTCCAACAGAGGCGTCTGGAGTTGGAGCCTTAGGCGCATCATTATTGGCATTGATTAGAGGAAGGTTGTCATTTTCAGATTTGAAAATTGTGATGAGAAAAACGACACATACCACAGCTTATATATTTGCACTTTTTGTTGGTGCAACAATGTTTGCGTTAATCTTAAGAGGTTTAGGTGGTGATGAATTAATAGAAGGAGCTCTTGAGGCATTACCTTTTGGAACAAGTGGAGTTGTAATAGTTGTTTTGTTTGTTGCATTTTTATTAGGTTTCTTTTTAGATTGGATTGAAATTACATTAATAATTTTACCTTTTTTAGCACCTGTAATGATGGATTTAGGGGTTGATATGGTTTGGTTTATTGTAATGTTTGCAGTGGTATTACAAACTTCGTTTATAACTCCACCCGTGGGGTTTGCTTTATTTTATATGAAAGGTGTTGCTCCTCAAGGAATTACAATCACGAATATATACAAAGGAATAATCCCTTTTGTTATTCTTCAAGTGATTGCAGTTGCAATAGTATTTAATTTTCCTGAAATAGTTACGTGGCTACCTAAAGTAGCTTACGGTCCATAAAATAAAAACTAATAAAAATGAAAAAAATTAAATTAATTATCATAACTATATTTATATTAAGTTTCTCAAATTTTGCTAAAGCTGATTTAAATGATTCTTTAAAAAAATATTTAGATGGAAAAGATTTAGAAAAAGGATCTACACAGATATATCTTTTGAAAAGATGTAGTGCAGTTTATGCTTACGCATCTGGTATAGTTCTTAAATCTGATGCAGTCTCCTCAAAAAATTTTATAGAGATTTCAAACAATTTATTATTTAAATCTGTAGAATTAATGGTAATTGAAGAAAATAAAAAACTTGAGGAAGCTCAAAAAAAAGCTGAAAATAATAGAAAAGATTTATTCAGTAATTACATAGCTGATGGCAAAAAAAATTGGGAAAAAAATCAATCTCATTTCAAAGGGTCCTATATAGCAGAAGATATGGCGATATGTTCTAAGTTGACTGAAGATAACTAAAATAAAATCCCAAATTTTTATTGAATAATTGTTAGTTATCAATAAAAGATAATTTCAATCATGACTAAAAAAATTTCTTTAATTGGAGCAGGACAAATAGGTGGAACGCTTGCACATTTAATCGGAACAAAAGAATTAGTAGATGAAGTAGTCTTATTTGACGTAGCAAGTGGAATTGCTAAAGGAAAAGCATTAGATATAGCTCAATCTTCATCTGTCGATGGCTTTAATGTGAAATTTTCTGGTACAGATGATTATAAAGATATTAAAGATTCAGACGTAATTATAATCACCGCAGGTGTTCCAAGAAAACCTGGCATGAGCAGAGATGATTTATTGGGAATTAATTTAAAGATTATTAAACAAGTAGCACAAGGGATTAAAGATAATGCTCCAAATGCATTTATAATATGTATTACAAATCCGCTAGATGTAATGGTAATGGCATTTCAGAAATTCTCAGGATTACCAGCTAATAAGGTCATTGGTATGGCAGGTATACTAGATAGTTCGAGATTTAAATTATTTTTATCTTTAGAGTTAAATGTTGCTGTTAAAGATGTTGACGCAATAGTTATGGGAGGCCATGGAGATACTATGGTACCGATGCCAAGATTTACTAAAGTTTCTGGAAAACCGTTATTAGATTTAGTTAAAGATGGAAAAATTTCGGAAGAAAAATTAGAAGAGATTAATCAAAGAACTCGAGATGGAGGAGCTGAAATAGTTAGATATCTAGAAAAAGGATCTGCATTTTATGCTCCAGCTGCTGCTGGAGTTCAAATGGCCGAAGCGTACTTAAATGATGAAAAAAAATTGTTACCTTGTGCAGCCCAATTAAATGGAGAATATGGAATAAAAAATATTTATGCGGGTGTTCCAGTAACAATAGGAAAAAATGGGGTTGAAAAAATTGAAGAGATTGATTTAGATGAAAAAGAAAATAAAGAATTTATACACTCTATAGATGCAGTAAAAGCTCTTTGGTTAGCAGCATCTAAGATAGATCCAGATCTCTCTAAATAATGAATATACACGAGCATCAAGCTAAACAAATCTTAAAAAAATATGGTGCTGTGGTTCCTGAAGGAGTATTCGCCCTAAATGTAAATGACCTGATAGAAAAAGCAAAATCTCTTAAAACAGAAAAGTATGTTCTTAAGGCACAAATTCATGCAGGTGGCAGAGGTAAAGCGGGAGGAATAAAAATAGTAAATTCTTTAGATGAGCTTAGAACTGCTGCGAAAGAACTGCTTGGTAAGACATTAGTAACCCATCAAACAGGCGCAGAAGGAAGAAAAGTTAAAAGATTGTATGTAGAGGAATCATCGAATATTGATAAAGAATTTTACTTATCATGCTTAGTAGATAGAACCAGCTCTAAAATTGCATTCATATCTAGTGATCAAGGAGGAATAGATATTGAGGAAGTTGCACTTAAAACACCAGAGAAAATTATAACAATTAAAGTTGATATGAAGAATGAAATTTCCAATTTAGACTGTGAAAAAATAATTGAGACTTATAATTTAAATACTAACGCAAAAAAGTATGCAATTTCATTAATTAAATCAATATATAAGATGTTTATTAGCACTGATGCTAATATGGTTGAGGTCAATCCTTTAATTTTAACAAAAAATGATAGAATAGTTTGTTTAGATGCAAAAGTAAATTTTGACTCTAACGCTTTGTTTAGACATCCAGAGATTATGGAATTGAGAGATTTAAATGAAGAGGACCCTACTGAAATTGAGGCAAGCAAACATGATCTTGCGTATATTAAACTAGATGGAAGTATTGGTTGTATGGTAAATGGTGCAGGATTAGCCATGGCAACAATGGACATAATAAAGTTATATGGAGAAGAACCAGCAAATTTTTTAGATGTTGGAGGTGGTGCCTCTAAAGAAAAAGTATCAGCAGCACTTAAAATTATTCTTTCAGATAAAAATGTTAAAGGTATTTTAATAAATATTTTTGGAGGAATAATGAGATGTGATGTTCTTGCTCAAGGAGTAGTAGATGCAGCAAAAGAAATCAATATTAATGTTCCATTAGTTGTAAGATTAGCAGGAACTAATTATAAAGAAGGAAAAAAAATTCTTAATAATTCTGGCTTAAAATTGATTTCTGCAGAAAATTTAGATGATGCAGCCACAAAGATTGTTGGAGCAATAAAATAAGATGTCAATTTTAATAAATAAAAATTCAAAAGTGATTTGTCAGGGTTTTACTGGATCCCATGGAACTTTTCATTCAGAGCAAGCTATTAAATATGGAACCAACTTAGTTGGTGGAGTTACTCCAAAAAAAGGTGGACAAAAACATCTAGAAAGACCTGTTTTTAACAGTGTATTAGAGGCAAAAGATGAAGTTGGAGCAGATGCAACAATGATCTATGTTCCAGCTAAATTTGCAGCAGCAGCAATTATAGAAGCAATAGACTCCTCTATAGAATTGATTGTATGTATCACAGAAGGTATACCCATTCAGGATATGCTTAAAGTTAAACAAAAATTGAATGGATCCAAGAGTAGATTAATAGGACCTAATTGTCCGGGAATAATAACTCCAGAAGAATGTAAAATTGGGATTATGCCAGGAAATATACACAAACGAGGTTCTGTTGGAATCGTATCTAGATCTGGTACCCTAACTTATGAAGCAGTCGCACAGACAACAGAAAACGGCTTAGGACAATCAACATGCATTGGTATTGGAGGAGATCCAATAAATGGAACAAATTTTATTGATTGTTTAGACTTATTTTTAAAAGACAGTGAAACGGAGTCTATTTTGATGATAGGTGAAATTGGTGGAACAGCAGAGGAAGAAGCTGCAGAATTTATAAAAAATCATGAAATTAAAAAACCAATTGTTGGATTTATCGCTGGTCTCACAGCCCCGCCAGGAAGGAGAATGGGACATGCTGGAGCAATTATTTCAGGTGGAAAAGGTGGTGCCAAAGATAAGATAAAAAAAATGGAAGACTCTGGAATTACAATGGCTAAATCTCCATCAATAATTGGCAAAACATTACTCGATAAACTGTCTAATTGAAAAATAATATTTGGTAGTTATATTAAAAAAATGTCTTCATCAAAAAACCTTAAATTTGAACAAACTTCATTTTTAAATAAGTCTAATAGTGCATTTATAGATCAAATGTACTTAAAGTTTTTAAACAAAGATAAAGACCTACCAGAAAGTTGGGTAAATTACTTTGAGGAGATTGGAGAAGAATTAGATGTAATAGTTAATGAAATTAATGGGCCATCTTGGGGACCAGTAAAAAATAAAATTAATATAGATCAGTTCCAAAAAAAAATTGAAGAAGAAGATAAAAATAATTTAGATAATGACAAAGTTAACAATTCTGGAAAATTTAATTTCGAATTGCTTGCTGACTCAAATAAAGACTCGATAAGTGCAGTAGCATTGATTAGAGCTTATAGACTAAGAGGACATCTATTAGCAGATCTTGATCCTTTAGAGATAAGAGACTCAGAGTACTTAGACGAGCTTCATCCAGACTTTTATGGTTTTAAAAAATCAAATTATGATAAAAAAATATTTCTTAATGGTGTAATCAATCGTAAATATGCAAATATAAGGGAAATACTAAAATTTATGAAAAAAACCTATTGTGGTAAAATAGGTTATGAGTTTATGCATATTTCAAATCCTATTGAGAGAAAGTGGTTCCGAGATAGGATAGAACAAGATGAAAAAGCACTTCAATTTACAAAAAATGGAAAAGAGGCAATATTAAATAAATTAGTACAAGCTGAAGGTTTTGAAAAGTTTTTAGCTACTAAATACGTTGGAACAAAAAGATTTGGTTTAGATGGTGGAGAAAGCTTGATACCAGCCTTAGAACAAATTATTAAAATAGGTGGGCAGAATAAAATTAAAGAAGTTAAAATAGGAATGTCTCACAGAGGTAGGCTTAATGTTTTAGCGAACGTATTACAAAAATCATATAAAAGAATATTTAATGAGTTTGCCGGAGAAGTTAGTTCAGACTCAGAAGAAAATGCTGGGGATGTAAAGTATCACCTTGGAGCGTCTTCAGACAGAGAGTTTGATGGAAATTCTGTACATGTAAGTTTAACTGACAACCCCTCACATTTAGAGGCAGTTAATCCAGTTGTACTAGGGCAAACAAGAGCTAAACAATTTTTTCACAAGGACAAAGAAAGAAATAAAGTAATACCAATCTTGATTCATGGAGATGCAGCATTTGCTGGTCAAGGAGTTGTGGCAGAATGTTTTGCAATGTCAGGATTACCAGGACATAATACTGGTGGAACAATTCATATTATTGTTAATAATCAAATTGGATTTACCACTAGCCCAAGATTTGCAAGATCTTCACCTTATCCCTCCGATGTAGCAAAAATGGTAGAAGCACCAATACTTCACGTAAATGGAGATGATCCAGAGGCTGTTGTTTACGCGACTAGAATAGCAACTGAATTTAGATTAAAATTTAATAGAGATGTAGTAGTAGATTTAATTTGTTATAGGAGATTTGGTCATAATGAAGGAGACGAACCAGCATTTACCCAGCCTTTAATGTATAAAAAAATTCGGTCTCACCCTAGTGTTTATAAAATTTATGGAAATAAACTTATAAAAGAAAATTCTATCACAGATGAAATATTGAATAAATATGTGAAATCTTTTAAAGACCTACTAAATGATCAATATAAAAGTGCTAAAGATTATAAGCCAAAAATAGAATGGTTTGAAGGAACATGGTCCAGGTATAAACCAGAGAAAGGTAAAGATAAAAGGGGTATAACAGGGTTTGAGGAGAAAACTTTAAAAAATATTTCCAACAAAATAAATATAATTCCTCATGAAAAAGATATTCATAAAACTATTTCAAAGATATTTAATTTAAGAAAAGTGTCTGTCGAAAAAGGAGTTGGTATTGATTGGTCAACCGCAGAGTCTCTAGCGTTCGGATCATTGCTTGAGGAGGGGTATCCCGTAAGGCTTGTAGGCCAAGACACTGGTCGAGGAACTTTTAGCCAAAGACATTCTGTTTTGAGAAACCAAACAGATAATTCTAGATATGTGCCATTAAACAATATTTCCAAAAAACAAAAACAATTTGAAGTAGTTGATAGTTTTTTATCAGAATTGGCTGTTTTAGGATTTGAGTATGGATATAGTCTTGTAGAACCAAACACTCTTACTATTTGGGAGGCTCAATTTGGAGACTTTGCAAATGGTGCACAAGTAGTAATAGATCAATTTATTGCCTCTGGAGAAAGAAAATGGAATCGAGCCTCAGGGATAGTTTTATTATTGCCTCATGGTTATGAAGGTCAAGGTCCAGAACATTCATCTGCTAGGTTAGAAAGATTTTTACAATTATGTTCAAATGACAATATGCAAGTGATGAATTGTACTACCCCTGCGAATTATTTTCACGCCTTAAGAAGGCAGATGCATAGAAGTTTTAGAAAGCCATTGATTATGATGACACCCAAATCTTTATTAAGGAATAAACGTTGTGTATCAAATTTAGAGGACTTTAATAAAGAAAATACTTTTCATAGAGTTTTGTGGGATCATTCTATTGATCCTAAAGTTAAAGGATTCATAAAACTTAAAGAAAGTTCAAAAATTAAAAAAGTAATTCTTTGTTCTGGAAAGATATATTTTGATTTATTAGAGGCCCGAGAAAAATTAAAAGTTGATGATGTTGTAATGTTTAGAATTGAGCAATTATATCCATTTCCCGTAAAGGCTTTGGTCAAAGAGTTAAGACCATATGCAAAAAATGCTAAATTTTTTTGGTGTCAAGAAGAACCAAAAAACATGGGCGCATGGTTTTCAGTTAGAGATTATATACAATGGACATTAGATACTTTAAAGGCTAATAATAATAAAATTTCTTATATAGGAAGAAGCCCAGATGCTACTCCTGCAACAGGATATGCGAAAAGGCATATTTCCCAACAAAAAGAAATAATTGATGAGGTTTTTAAATAATTACAATGAGTGAAAAAATTATAGTTCCAATGCTTGGTGAAAGTATCACTGAAGCAACCGTATCAAAGTGGTTAAAAAATGAAGGAGATAAAGTAGAGATTGATGAACCAATAGTTGAATTAGAGACCGATAAAGTAAATTTAGAGGTGCCGTCTCCTATTAGTGGTATTTTATCAGAAATTAAGTCTAAGGATGGAACTATTGTAGAGGTGGGAGCAATGCTCGGCTCTGTTTCAGATAAAGGGATTGGAGATATTAAAAAAGAAAAGATTAAGAAGATTGAACCTACAATTGAAGAAAATAATGTTGTTAATTTTGAAATTAATCAAAATGACTCTAAAATTTTCGATAAAAATATAAGTGAAGAAAATAAAAAACCTTTAATTTTAACCAATGACGTTGAAGAACCTTTAATTTTAAATAATGAAATCAAAGATGAAGAGAGTTTTAACACAAAAAAAGAAAATTATACTTTATCGCCAGCAGTTAGGAAAATTGTTACAGAAAAAAATATAAATATTGAGTCCATCAAAGGGTCGGGAAAAGACGGTAGAATTTTAAAAGGAGATTTAATAAGTCTTATGGGTTTACAACCACAGCCCTCTGAAAGAAAAGTAGAATATGGTCCAGAGGAAAGAATCAGGATGACGAGATTGAGACAAACAATTGCTAAAAGGCTAAAACAAGCACAAGAAAATGCAGCTTTATTAACTACTTTTAATGAAGTTGATATGTCTGGGATAATGGAAATGAGAAAAGAAAATCAAGAAGATTTTAAGAAAAGATATGGAGTTAAGTTAGGTCTAATGTCTTTTTTTGTTAAAGCATGTGTAGTGGCCCTTAAATCTTTTCCCGCAATTAATGCTGAGATAGAAGGTGAGGATATAATCTATAAGAATTTCTACAATATAAGTTTTGCAGTAGGAACAGAAAAAGGATTAGTAGTCCCAGTTTTAAAAAATGCAGATGAAATGTCTTTTGCTGAAATTGAAAAAAAAATCATAGAAATTTCAGAGAAGGCTAAAACCGGAAAGTTAACAATTGAAGATCTTCAAGGAGGAACATTTACTATAAGTAATGGTGGAATTTACGGATCTATGTTATCTACGCCTATTTTAAATTTACCTCAATCTGGAGTTTTAGGTATGCACAATATAATTGAAAGACCAGTTGTAATAGAGGGTGAGATAAAGATAAGACCAATAATGTATTTAGCTTTATCTTATGATCATAGAATTATCGATGGAAAGGAGTCTGTTTCATTTTTGAAAATGATTAAAGAAAACTTAGAAGATCCTAGAAGATTGTTTTTAAACATTTAGATGTCAGAAAAATTTCAAGCAGTAGTGATTGGTGGAGGGCCCGGAGGATATGTGTGTGCTATAAGGCTATCACAATTAGGATTAAAAACAGCGTGTATTGAGTCCAGAGGTTCTTTGGGTGGAACTTGTTTAAATGTTGGGTGTATACCGTCAAAAAGTTTATTAAATTTGTCAGAGGAATTTCACAAAGTTAAGAACTTGTCTAATAAAGGAATAGAGGTTGGTGAGGTTAAACTCAATCTTGAAAAAATGATGAAAAATAAAGATAAAGCTGTAGACGTTTTGACTAAAGGTGTAGAGTTTTTACTTAAGAAAAATAAGGTTTCATACTTTAAAGGTCTCGGAAGTTTCAAGTCAAAAAATGAAATTTTAATCAAAGATACTAACAATCAAGAAAAAATTATCAAAACAGATAATGTAATAATTGCTACTGGATCAGTGCCAGTATCTCTTCCTGGGATTGAGTTTGATGAAAAAATAATTTTGTCTTCAACAGGTGCGTTAGAGATTAAAGATGTTCCAAAAAAAATGATTATAGTTGGTGGGGGATACATAGGATTAGAAATGGGTTCAGTTTGGTCTAGACTTGGTGCCGAGGTCCATGTGGTTGAATTTTTAGAAAATATAACTCCTGGGCTGGATAAAGAAATTTCACAAGAATTTATGAAGATTTTAAAAAAACAAGGTATTGTATTTCACATGGAGCATAAGGTTGAAAAAATTAAAAAAAGCAAGTCTGGAGCAATTGTATCAACCGTTGATAAAGAGGGAAAAACAAATGATTTAGAATGTGATGTAGTCTTAATTTCAGTTGGAAGAAAACCAAATACTGAAGGATTAAATTTAGAATTAGTCGGCATTAAACTTGATGAAAGAAATAGAATAAAGACAGATAAAAAATTTAAAACAAATCAAAAAAATATTTATGCAATCGGTGATGTAATTGATGGTCCAATGTTAGCTCATAAAGCAGAGGATGAGGGTATTGCTGTAGCAGAGAATATTGCAGGACAATCTGGTCATGTTAATTACGATACAATACCAGGGGTGATTTATACAACCCCCGAAGTAGCTTCAATTGGAAAAACTGAAGAAGAGTTAAAAAAAATGAATATTGAATACAAAATTGGCAAATTTTCTTTTTTTGCTAACTCTAGAGCTAAGGCGATTGATGATACGGAGGGTTTTGTTAAAATTCTTGCAGATGCTAAAACAGATAAAGTATTAGGAGCTCATTTGATAGGACCTCACGCAGGAGAACTAATTGCTGAAATTGGGGTAGCGATGGAATTTGGTGCAAGTTCAGAAGATATAGCAAGAACTTGTCATGCTCATCCAACTTTTTCCGAGGCGGTTAAAGAAGCAGCACTCTCAGTTGATAAGAGAGCAATACATTCTTAGTAATATAATTGTTATTTGTTGTAAAAAAATTTTTTTATTTTCGTGAATTCATTCTTTTTTTGATTATAAATCATAGCAATTAATGATGATTTGTGGTCCTCAATTTTAAACTTTTTTTTGCTAATTTTTGACCAATCGTAATGCAAGTAGAATTTTACCAAATTTTTCTTACATAGTAGAAAACATGGTTTTTTCTTTTTATTTATAAATTTTGAGACTTCAATCATAATTTTATCTGCCATTTTTTTATTTCTCTCTTTTTTTGAGATAATTAAAGTTCTAAACAAATAATAGTTTTTAAAATTCGAGTTTAGTTTATATTTTCTTTTACCAATTTGAACATAGCCAATAATTTTTTTATTTTTTTTTAAAAAAAAATGTAAATCATCTTTAAATACATTTTTAAGATTCTCAAACCAACGTAATTGGGATGAATAACCAAATTTCCAAAAAGTGTCTTTTATTTCTGCTATTTGTTTAATTTCTTCTTTTTTTAGTTTAAACGTGGGTTTTTTATAGAATCTCATTTATACTGTGTTCTAGTTTTTTAAGTGTGTTATTATAATCAAATCTGTCTAGTTCCTTATATGCTTGTTCTGATTTTTTAACGGCTTTTTTATAATTTATTAATATTGAACTTAATTTTTTTTTAAAATCAAAATCTGAATTGGGCTTATACAAATATCCACCTTTACCATTCAATAATATTAAATTAGATAAACCTACATTTTTAGGGGCTAAACATGGGATATTATATGAAACTGCTTCGCCCAATACATTAGGCGTGCCATCATATTTCGATGTAATACATATTACATCTATTTTTCTACTTAATTTTTTTAGTCCATTTTCTATAAATCCGTATATTTTTATATTTTTCTGATTTGTTGACATTGATTTAACCATGTCATAGCAACTACCTTTTCCAACAATTCCAATATTAAATCTTATTTTTTTGGATAAAGAAATACAATTTTTTAAAAAAAAGATAGGATCCTTATCTGGAACTAGTCTTCCAATAAAAAAAACGTTGTAAATTTTTCTATTTCTTTTTAATAATTTACACTTAGGAAAATGATTATAAATAACTTTTACATTCTTCGCTTTAATTTTATTTTTTAAGAATGATTTATTTTTTTCAGAAAATGTGATTATTAAATCTGAATATTTATAAAATAAGGTTATAAATTTTCTAAAAAAGAAATTTTTTTTTATACTTTTTTCCTCAATTTTATTTTTTTCATTTATAATTGCAGTTTGTGTTCTGATTATTAACTTAAAATTGATCTTAAGGAATTTAAGTAAACACCAAAAAAAATGATCGTGTAATGAGAATATTACCAACTTATCTTCTTTAATCATTAATGTCTTAAATATACAAAAAAGATTATTAATTATTCTGTTATTTAAAAAAAATTTGTTTTTAAAATTTATTATCTTTATATTTTTATGAAAAGTTTTGAGCCTTTTGTGATTAAATGTATTGGTAATCAAATTAACTTGAAAATTAGTACTAAGAAAATTTGCATAAACTGATAGTGTTTTTTCTAAACCACCATCATGAATAGAAGGACAAAATAGATAAATTTTTTTTAACACAAATACTAATATTTAGAGTTTTTTTTCAAAAACTTAATATATTCTTTAATTCCGTCTTTTAAGCTATAATTTGGTTCGTAACCTAAAAGTTTTTTTGCTTTCTTGATTGATAATGTTCCTCTTGATGGTTTGCTTTTATCTCTTTCTTTAATTACGTACTTAAGTTTTGGAAATTCAGATTTCAAGTAAGATACATATCTAAAAAGAGTTTGACCTTTACCACAAGTAATATTAAAAATTTCGTTTATACCTTTTTTACTTCTTGCTGCTAAAATGGATCCATTGGCTAAATCTTTGATGAAGGTAAAATCAAGTTTTTCATTTTTTCCTTGTATCTTTATTTTTTCCTTCTTAAATGCATTTTCTATAAAAATTTGTGAGACTCTCCTATTCATATCTTTAGGTCCATAGACAGCAGACGGTCTAATTATCGTGAATGGAATTTTATGTAACTTACACAATCCCTCTGTTACAACTTCACCAGCTAACTTCATTATACCATAAGCATCTTTTGGATTTTTTTCTGAGGCTTCATTTACTGAAGATGTTTTAAAATCACCATAAACCATACTAGATGAAAAATAAATAAACCTGTCGAATTGATATTTTCGATTTGAATTTTTAAGTAAATTAATTGAGTCAATTATATTTATAGTTGAATCTACTGAGCTAATCTTAGCTTCCTCATTGGTTAAATTCGAAACCTTTGCCAAAGGCAAGGCAGCTGTATGATATATGTAATTAGGTTTATATTTATTTATTATTGAAGAAAGAGCCTTGTAATTATTAGTGTCACATCTTTCGATAATAATATTTTTTAAAGAGGGAAACCTTTGTTTTCTAAAATCTACGAAGCTTTCTTTGATCGGATTCATGTAGCTTCCAAAATTATCAAGAAGAATACATTTATGTGTATATTTTTTTTGTAATAAAGCATCACATATGCTTGAGCCTATAAAGCCCAAACCTCCAGTTATTAATGTGGTTTTCATTTATTATTTATCTTATAAAAATTATTAATATTTTTAATGACATAAAAAACTTCTTTTCTACTCATATCTGGAAATATTGGAAGAGTTAATATTTCCCTTGATAATTTCTCGGTTACAGATAATTTTTTTTTATTAAATTTCTTTAAATATTTTTGTAAGTGCAATGGCGGATCAAAATGTGCAGAAGCCTCAATATTATTTTTTTTAAGAAAATTCAATAATTTATTTCTGATTTTAGACTCAACAGTTATTGTGTACATTTGGAACGAATGAGTAAATCCTTTTGGTATAAAAGGTATTTTAATTTTTTTTGATATTTTACTTAGTTCTGAATTATATAAATTTGCAATATCATTTCTTGCCTTATTCAATTTTGAAATCTTTCTAAGCTGAGTGTATCCCATTGCAGCTAAATGGTTTGGCATCCTAAAGTTATGTCCAGCTAGTACAGCTTCTCTGTGCCAAAAGTTTGATTTAATATTTTTATCTATACCATGAGCAATAAGTTTTTTTACAAAATTATAGGTGTTTTTATTATTAGTTGTTAACATTCCACCCTCTGTTGTCGTAATATTTTTAGTAGGAAAAAAGGAAAAACAACCTATTCCAAAGGTACCTGTAAACTTATTATTAATTTTAGCACCCAATGTTTCAGCACTATCCTCTATGATCTTTATATTATTTTTTTTACAAAATTTTGAAATTTTAGTCATATCACATGGCAAACCTGCAAAATGAACTACTATCAGTGCTATAGTTTTTTTTGTGACACATTTAGATACGCTTTTAAGATCAATATTTCTAGTATTAAAATTTATGTCAGCAAAAACCGGTTTTGAACCACAGTTTATAACTGCATTTGCTGTAGAAACCCATGTGAAACTTGGTATAATAATTTCTCCTTTAATTCCGAGAGATTTAATTGCACACTCCAAAGCACTTGTGCACGAGTTCATAGCTATAGCATATTTAGTTTTGAATTTTGTATTAAATAATTCTTCAAATTTTGTATTATAAGGACCATGTGTAAGCCAGTTAGATTTTAATGTTTTTGTAACTAAATTTATCTCATTTTTATCTATAGATGGTTTGCAGAGAGGAACTTTCATTTGGTAAACAGATTGTTAAATTAGTTAATTTAAATAGCTTATAAACTAAAAATTTAATATTACTAGAATTATTGTTATTGTTTAAAATAATTGTTTAATTTTATAAATGAAATTTCCTATTTTATTACCAAATATATTTAATTACCCTTTTACCTATGAGAGTGATCTTAAATTAAAAATAGGTGATTATGTTATAGTTCCGTTTGGTAAATCAAAAATTTTAGGTGTTGTCTGGGATGAGTTTGAACAAAATAATAAAAAGAGCTTTAAAACAAAGAAAATTTTAAAGAAACTTAAAATTTCTGCCTTAAAAAAAGATACAATAAAATTTTTAAATTGGTTTTCACAATATAACTTAATTCCCAAAGGATTGGCATTAAAACTTGTTTTATTAAGTAATAATGGAATTGAAAAAATTAAAAGCGAAAAATACGATGATTATAAAACTAAAATTAAAAAACAGTCATTTGAATTGTCTGTTGAACAACTGAAATCATTAAAGACGATGAATAAATTTAATAACAAATTTAGAGTTCATGTTTTACAAGGAACTACAGGTTCAGGAAAAACTTTTGTTTATTTTGAGGCATTAAAATCAATAATAAAGAAAGGTTTTCAAGGTTTAATATTATTACCTGAAATAGGATTAACAGGCCAGTTTGAGCAAAAATTTGTTGAATATTTTGGTTTTAATCCAGCTGTCTGGCATTCAGGAATTTCTAAAAAGAAAAAAGAAATAATTTGGAATGGAATTTCTAATGGAAAAATTCAGGTTATAATTGGAGCAAGATCGTCTTTATTTTTACCATTTAAAAAACTTGGAATGATTATTGTTGATGAAGAACACGATCAGTCATTTAAGCAAGATGAGGGGATAACTTATAATGCAAGAGATATGGCAATAGCTAGAGCGTCATTTGAAAATATTCCAATAAATCTTATAACTGCAGTTCCATCTGTTGAAACATATGAAAATATAAAAAAAGGAAAGTATGGTTTATCAAGATTAAATCAGAGATATAAAAATGCATCACTTCCTAATTATGAAATTATAAATTTAAATAATTCTAAGATAGAAAAGCAGTCCTGGTTATCGAATGAAATTATTACAAAGGTAAATTCTCATTTAGAAAAAAAGGATCAAGTTTTATTTTTTTTAAACAGACGTGGGTTTTCACCAAATGTATTATGTAATAAATGTTACACAAGTTTTTCATGTCCAAACTGTAGTATCAATTTAGTTTATCATAAAAATAAAGGTAGTTTGCTTTGTCATTACTGTGGATATAAATCTCATTTAAAAAGAGATTGTTCAAAAGAGGGAAATTGTGAATTTATTTTTAGTGGTCCTGGAGTTGAAAGGATATCGGACGAAGTTAAAAGAAAATTCCCAGGTAAGAAAATTGAAATTTTTTCAAGTGATACAATGAATAAAAAAGACTCAATGGATAAGTTAGATAAAATTATTAAAAATGAGACTAATATTTTAGTTGGAACTCAATTAATTTCAAAAGGATTTCATTTTCCAAGTTTAAATTGTATTGTAGTTGTTGACATCGATCTTTCATCACAAGGACATGATTTAAGAGGAGCTGAAAAGAATTTACATCTTTATCACCAACTTTCAGGAAGAGCTGGCAGAACTGGAAAACCAGCTACAGTTTATTTTCAAACATACAATTATGATACAAAAATGATTGATGATATAACTAATAAAAATCCTAATATTTTTCTAGATAGAGAGTTAGAAATTAGAAAAAAAAATAAACTTCCTCCATTTCAAAGATTTATCTCACTAATTCTCACAGGCGAAAATGAGCATAAACTAGAAACTGAAGCTTTAGGATTTAAAAATTTTATAGAAACTAAAATTGTAGGAACCGTATTGGGTCCAGTAAATGCACCCATATTTAGGTTGAAGAAAAAATTTAGAGTAAGATTGTTAATAAGAGGAATTAAATCAATGAAAGTACAGAAATCGATTGCTAAAATTATTCCAAATTATAAGTTTGCATCTGGAATAAAACTTTCAGTTGATGTTGACCCCATAAATTTCAATTAATTACCAAAAAAAACACCTTTTTAACAAATCGGTTACTTGAAGACATAAAGGTCATATGCTAATTAAAGCCTGATTTTAATTTAATCTTCAACATTATAGAGGAACAAAGTTGAGCAAAGACAAAGGATTTTCAATAACTTCTGCAGAAAGATATTCGCTTGCACTTTATGAGCTATCCATTGAAAGCAATTTGGTGACTCAAATTGAGAAACAGTGTTCATCAGTCTTAGGATTAATCAATACAAGTGAAGATTTTAAAAATTTTATTAAAGATCCAACTACAAAACAAGATGATTTACTAAAGATTATAGCTTCAATCTCGGAAAACTATAAATTTGAAACTTTATTTAAAAATTTTTTAAATTTTTTAATTCAAAAAAGACGGTTCTTTTTTTTAGAGAGAATTCTTAAAAGTTTTATAGAGATATGTTCAAAAAAAAGAGGTGAAATTAAAGCAGAATTAAAATCAGCAAAAGAATTATCTAATGATGAAATAACTAAAATTACAGAGGAGCTAACTAAAAATTTTAGCTCGAAAATAAGATTAAACTACAAATATGATAAAAGTTTAATAGGAGGTTTGGTGCTTCAAGTTGGAAGCACTATGTTTGACACCTCAATTAAAAATAAACTGCAACAAATTGAAAACAGAATGATAGAGGCATAAATGGAAATTAATCCATCAGAAGTTACAAAAATATTAAAAGAACAAATTAAAAATTTTAGTGAAAAAACTGAGGTTACAGAAGTTGGTCAGGTATTATCTGTTGGAGATGGTATTGCTAGAATTTATGGCTTAGATAATGTTCAGGCTGGTGAGATGGTTGAGTTTGCTGATGGTTCAAAAGGCATGGCTCTTAACTTGGAAAGTGAAAATGTTGGTGTTGTAATTTTTGGTGACGACAGAAACATTAAAGAAGGTGATGTTGTTAAAAGAACAGGAAATATTGTTGATACACCAGTTGGAAAAGAACTTTTAGGTAGAGTAGTTGATGGCCTAGGAAATCCAATTGATGGAAAAGGAGCGCTTGATAGAAGTGTAAAAAAAACAAGGGTAGAGGTTAAGGCCCCTGGTATTATACCAAGACAATCAGTTAGTGAGCCAATGCAAACTGGATTAAAATCAATTGATAGTTTAGTACCAATCGGAAGAGGTCAAAGAGAATTAATTATTGGAGACAGACAGACAGGTAAAACTGCTGTTGCTGTCGATGCAATTATAAATCAAAAAAGAATTAATGAGTCAGGTGATGAGAAACAAAAATTATATTGTATCTATGTTGCAGTAGGTCAAAAAAGATCAACAGTAAGACAAATCCAAAAAACTTTAGAAGAAGCTGGTGCAATGGAATATACAACTATTGTTGCTGCTACAGCATCAGATTCAGCTCCATTACAATTTTTAGCTCCTTATACAGGTTGTGCCATGGGTGAATATTTTAGAGATAATGGAATGCATGCGTTAATTATTTATGATGATCTATCAAAACAAGCTGTTGCATATAGACAAATGTCTCTTCTTTTAAGAAGACCGCCGGGAAGAGAAGCTTACCCAGGAGATGTATTCTACTTACATAGTAGATTATTAGAAAGAGCAGCAAAACTTAGCGATGAACATGGTGGTGGGTCACTAACAGCTCTTCCAATAATTGAAACCCAAGGAGGTGATGTTTCCGCATTTATTCCAACAAATGTAATTTCAATTACTGATGGACAAATATTTTTAGAAACAGAGCTTTTTAACCAAGGTATTAGACCAGCAATTAACGTTGGATTATCGGTATCGAGAGTTGGATCTTCAGCTCAAACAAAAGCTATGAAAAAAGTATCTGGCTCAATGAAACTTGAGTTAGCACAGTATAGAGAAATGGCTGCTTTTGCTCAATTTGGATCAGATTTAGATGCTTCTACTCAGCAGCTCCTTAATAGAGGTTCAAAGTTGACTGAACTTTTAAAACAAAAACAATATTCACCACTGACAGTCGCAGAGCAAGTGGTATCTGTTTTTTGTGGAGTTAAAGGTTATTTAGATGATGTCGATTTGAAAGATATTGCAGATTTTGAGTCTAAAATAATTGAAAAATGCAAATCTGATAAGCCTGAAATAATTGAGTCTATTCAAAGTTCAGGAAAACTTGAAGAAGATAAAGAAAAACTATTAGTAGAAGTAATTACTCAATTTAAAAAAAACTTTAAAGCATAATAAAAAATGGCGAGTCTAGACGATTTAAAAAAAAGAATAGCAAGTGTTAAGTCTACACAGAAAATTACAAAGGCTATGAAGATGGTCGCTGCAGCGAAACTTAGAAAAGCTCAAGAAAGTGCAGAAAAGGGAAGACCTTATTCAGAAAAAATGAATAATGTCATTTTAAATTTGTCAAGTGGGATATCAGATAAAGAAAGTGCTCCAAAACTTTTATCGGGAACAGGAAATGATAAAGTTTATTTATGTGTTGTAATGACATCTGATAGAGGATTGTGTGGAGGTTTCAATTCAAATATAATTAAAAAAGCTAAAAGTTACTTCTCAAAAATTTTAAGTGAGGGAAAAGAACTTAAAATCATAACTGTAGGTTCAAAAGGAAATGATCAATTAAAGAGAATGTACGGAGATAAAATTATTGAGAATATTTCTTTCAAGGAGTCGAAAAATGCTAATTATTTTGATGCTGACAAGGTTGGTAAGATTGTAATAGATAAATTTGGAAATAATGAATTTGATATATGTACTATTTTTTATAATCAATTTAAAAACGTAATTACTCAAATCCCTCAAGCTCAACAGATAATCCCTTTGAACAACGAAGATAGCGACGAGAACTCTTTGGAAGCAAGTTATGAATTTGAACCAGATGAAGATGAGATTTTGAGCAATTTATTGCCAAAAAATATTTCAACACAAATATTTAAAGCAATGTTAGAGAATTCAGCTAGCGAACAAGGATCAAGAATGAGTGCAATGGATAATGCTACGAGAAACGCAGGTGAAATGGTTGACAAACTTACTATCCAGTATAATAGAAGTCGTCAGGCAGCAATTACAAAAGAACTGATAGAAATCATATCAGGAGCAGAAAGTTTATAATTATGAGCAAAGGAATAATCACACAAGTTATTGGAGCAGTAGTTGACGTAAAATTTGATGGAGAACTTCCAGAAATTCTAACAGCATTAGAATGTAAAAATGCTGATAACAGGTTAGTTCTAGAGGTTGCGCAGCATTTAGGTGAAACAACAGTTAGAACAATTGCAATGGATGCTACTGAAGGATTAAAAAGAGGGGATGAGGTAATAAATACTAAAGCTCCTATCCAAGTACCTGTTGGACCTGAAACTCTTGGAAGAATTATTAATGTAATCGGTGAGCCTATAGATGAAAGAGGTGAAGTTAAAACAAAAGAAAGTTGGCCAATTCATAGAGCGGCCCCTGAATTTAATGATCAGTCAACTGAAACAGAAATTCTTGTAACCGGTATTAAAGTTATTGACCTATTGGCACCTTATGCAAAAGGTGGAAAAATTGGTTTATTTGGTGGAGCTGGAGTAGGAAAAACAGTTTTAATTATGGAATTAATTAATAACGTTGCAAAAGCACATGGAGGGTTTTCTGTTTTTGCAGGTGTTGGAGAAAGAACTAGAGAAGGAAATGATCTTTATCACGAAATGATAGAGTCAGGCGTTATTAAGAAAGAGGGAGCTGGGTCTAAAGCTGCGCTAGTATACGGTCAAATGAATGAACCTCCTGGGGCTAGAGCTAGAGTAGCACTTACAGGTCTGACTGTTGCAGAATATTTTAGAGATCAAGAGGGCCAAGATGTATTATTCTTTGTAGATAACATTTTTAGATTTACTCAAGCAGGATCAGAAGTATCAGCTCTTTTAGGAAGAATTCCCTCAGCTGTTGGTTATCAACCAACTTTAGCAACTGATATGGGTAACCTTCAAGAAAGAATTACAACTACAAACAAGGGATCGATCACATCCGTACAAGCTATTTATGTCCCTGCTGACGATTTGACTGACCCAGCTCCCGCAACATCTTTTGCTCACTTAGATGCCACAACGGTTCTTTCGAGGCAAATTGCTGAAATTGGTATTTACCCTGCTGTAGATCCTTTAGATTCAACTTCAAGAATCCTAGATCCAAGAATTGTGGGAGATGAACATTATAGAGTAGCTAGAGATGTACAAAGAATATTACAATCATATAAATCTTTACAAGATATAATTGCTATTCTTGGTATGGATGAATTATCTGAAGAAGATAAATTAGTTGTAGCAAGAGCAAGAAGAATTCAAAGATTTTTATCTCAACCGTTCTTTGTTGCAGAGGTTTTCACAGGTTCTCCTGGAAAGTTAGTAGATTTAGATTCAACGATTAAAGGTTTTGACGCTATATGTAAAGGCGAATACGATCATTTACCAGAAGCTGCATTTTATATGGTCGGAACAATTGAGGAAGCTATAGAAAAAGCAAAAAAAATGGAGAAAGAAGCTGCAGCATAATGAGTGAAGAGTTTAAAATTGAAATAGTAAATCCTGAAAAATTATTTTTTATTAAAGAGGATGTTATAGAGGTAATTGTTCCAGCTTTTGAAGGAGATATGGGTATTTTAAAAAACCATATTTCAATAATTTCTTTTTTAAAACCTGGTATCATTTCAATTTACTCAAAATCATATGAGGAAAAATTTTTTGTTGAAGATGGAATTATTGAATTTAAAAACAATAATTTATCAATTTTAACAAGTTCTATTTTTAATTTAAAAGACTTAAGTAAGGACAAAATTGATAATCTTATTAAAGTAACTAATGAAGAACTAAACAAATCTGAATTAGGTGATCAAGAAAAATTTTTAGCTGATCAAAAAATTGAGGCACTAAGATCTATCAACTAATATTTTTTTTACTTTTTTTTGAACTTCCTGATAAACATGTAATTTAAAATCTACCACTAGTTCTGTTATTTGTTTTAAATTTACCCACTTCCAGTCTAAGAATTCTGGATTTTTTGTTTTAATATTAATTTCGTCATCGTTTCCTGTATATCTCACTAAAAACCATTTTTGTCTTTGTCCTTTATATTTCCCTTTCCATATAATACCTAGCAGGTGATTTGGGAGAAAATATGTAAAAAATCCATCAATCTCATCGATAAATTGAACTTTTCTTATACCAGTTTCCTCCTCTAATTCACGATAAGCAGCTGATAAAAGATCTTCACCCTCATCAACTCCTCCTTGAGGCATTTGCCAAAAGTTTTTAGGATTATCAATTCTTTTTGCTACAAAAACTTCATTGTTTTTGTTAAGTACAACTATTCCCACACCACTCCGAAGTGGTAAATTTTTATACTTTTGTTTCATGTTACCCGTTTAAAAGTTTTATTGCGTAATTTAGCTGATTATCAGTACTTGATTTTATTCTAAATTTTTTTCCTTCTTCATCTACTTCAATATCGGGGCTAACACCAACTTCTGAAATAGATTTTCCAGATGGTAAATAATACTTAGCAACTGTTAATCTTATCGCTCCTTTATTTTTTAACGGAATAATTGATTGGACAGAACCCTTTCCATAACTATTTTCTCCTACGATAATTGCTCTTTTATGATCTTTAAGAGCTCCGGCTACTATCTCAGAAGCAGATGCTGAACCATAGTTGATTAAAACTATTAAAGTTTTTCCATTAATTAAATCACCTTTTTTAGCAAACATTCTTCTATTTTCTGAAGCTTTTCTACTTTTTGTTGATACAATCTCACCATTATCTAAAAAAAAATCTGTTATTCTTATAGCTTGAGATAATAATCCTCCAGGATTATTTCTTAAATCTAAAATGTAGGATTTAATATTTTTATTTTCCTCTAAATCTTTAATTTTTTTCTCAATTTGTTGACTACTGTTTTCATTAAAAGAAGTAAGTCTAATATATCCAATATTATTGTCTAATAGATCAGCTTTAACTGATTGTATTTCAATAATTTCTCTTTTGATATTAAACTTAAGAGCTTTATTTTCTCCTCTTCTTCTTATAGTAAGCTCAATACTGGAACCAACTGGTCCTCGCATTAAATCGACAGCCTCACTTAAAGATTTACCTTGAACTTGTATTCCCTCAATTTTTACTATGTAATCCCCAGCTTTGATACCTGCCCGAGAAGCTGGAGTATCATCAATTGGAGAGATCACTTTTACTACTCCTGACTCCATACTTACTTCTATCCCGAGACCACCAAACTCTCCACTTGTTTCGGTCTGCATTTCATTAAATATTTCAGGTGACATGTATGCTGAATATGGGTCTAATGACTGAAGAAGACCATTGATAGCAGAGTCCATACTTTCAGATTGATTTATCTCTTCTACATATTCTTCATTAATTTTTTTTAGTACTTCTCCAAAAAGGTCAATTTTTTTATAGATATCGTTATCAGCAGAAAAAGAAAAAGTTGTAAACGTTAAACTTTGAATAATAAAAAATATTATTGCATAATTTTTCATATCATTACCTTTTCTTTTGGTATATATTCTGACCAAATTTTTTCTAATTCATAAAATTTTCTTTTTTCAGGATGAAAAATATGGACAATAAGATCTATACCATCAACTAATTTCCACTCGTTACTATCTTTTCCTTCAATTTTAGAGTCCTTAAACCCATTCTCTTGAAATTTTTCTAAAACTTGTTCCGATAATGACTGTATATGTCTTGAAGAAGTACCACTGGCGATTATTAAATAATCAGCCATTGAGCTTTTGTCTTCTAGGTCAATACTTATAATGTCGTGAGCCTTATTAATATCAAGAGTTTTTATTATAATTTCTTTTAAATCTGAATTTTTATCCATTAATTACCATAAGACTATCAAATTTTTCTTAATTGAGAAGATGAAATGTTGACCTTGTTGAATTTGAGAAATGTTACGTATTTCTTACCGTAGCTCTTATATGTCTTTGAAATTAATGATTTTTTTTTATAACCATGGCGATCAAAAACAATAAGTTTAGACTTTTTTAGAATTTTTTCCCATTTATGCCACTTATGAAAATCAATCAAGTTATCAGCACCAATCAAAAAAAATAATTCATATCTTTTATTTTTGTTTAGAAAATTTATTAAATCAATAGTTTTATTTGATTTAATAATATCTTCAAAATATTTCACTTTAATCAACTTGTTCTTTTTTATGATTTTTTTACAAAAAGCTATTCTTTCTTTTAAGTTATTTTTACTTTTTTTTTTAAATGGATTTTGATTTGTAACAGCCCACATAATAGACTTTAAACTAAAAATTTTTAACGCGCTTTCTGATATAGCTAAGTGTCCTTTATGTGCAGGGTCAAATGTTCCTCCCAGGATACCAATTCTAACTTTTTTTTTTGATTTATTTTCTAATTTTACCATTACTAGAAACTTGATATTTATAAGAAACGAGTTGATTGAGACCTACAGGACCTCGTGGTGGAAGAGTATTTGTAGAAATTCCTACTTCTCCACCAAAACCAAACTCTCCACCATCTGCAAACTGGGTTGAAGTGTTATGCATAGATATTGAACTTTTTACTTTTTTTAAAAATTTTTTTGCTGATTTTTTATCAGAAGTGATAATAGCATCAGTATGCATTGTCCCATATTTATTAATATGATAAATTGCTTCATTGAGATTTCTTACAGATTTTACTGATATTGTTGATGCAAGATATTCTTTTGACCAATCACTTTTTTTAGCAGCCTTAATTTTTCCCTTATAAATTTTTTTAATTTTGCTGTCCCCAATTATTTTACAACCATTATTTTCAAGATTAGATAAAATTGGATTGCAGAACTTTTTCAATGTATCTTGATGAAGTAATATTGTTTCTGTTGCACCGCATATCGCTGTGTTTCTTAATTTAGCATTTAAAGTTACACTTTTTGCCATCGATAAATTTGCTTTTTTATCTATATAGGTGTGACATATGCCTTCAAGATGACCAATGATAGGTATTTTCGATAAATCCTGAACTTTTTTTACCAGTCCCTTACCACCTCTTGGAATTATAACATCAATATATTTTACCATTTTAGTAAGTAAAAAATCGACTACTTTTCTATTTTTAAAATCAATGAATTGAACAAAATTTTCATCCACATTGTTTTTCTTTAATGCTTTTCTAAACATATTAGCAAATACTTTATTTGAGTAATATGCCTCAGATCCTCCTTTAAGGATTACAGGATTTCCTGATTTAAAACAAAGAGCAGCAACATCTGATGTTACATTTGGTCTACTTTCATAAATTACTGCAACTACACCAATGGAGGTTGTTTTTTTTTCAATTGTTAATCCATTTGGCCTTTTCCATTTCTCTAAAGTTAGATTTATAGGATCTTTAAATTTTATAATTTTTTTAATAGAATTTATAATTTCAGATACTTTTTTTTGATCAATTAAAAGTCTTTCGATTATATTTTCTTTTAATTTTTTTTCTTTTGCCAGTTTGAGGTCTTTTTTGTTTTCGAAAATAATCTTTAATTTGTTTTTTGAAAGTAAAACACAATAGTCTTTTAAAACCTTATTTTTTTTATCTGATGTTAAAGATTTATAAGATGCTTTTTTTGCTTTTTTTCCGAAATTAAGTAAATAATTTTTCATTAAATTTCTACCATATCATCTTTATGGACTACTTCTGATTTTGTAATATATCCTAATATTTTTTTTATTTCCTTAGACTGGTGACCTAATATTTTTTCCACTTCGCTTGAGGAAAAAGAACACAGTCCTCTCGCAAATTCTTTGTTAAATTTATCAAGTATTTTAATGTGATCGCCTTTGTTGAATTTACCATTTACTTTTTTTATACCTGCAGCTAATAAGCTTTTGCCATTCTTCAGAGCTTTTTTTGCTCCTTCATCTATAATTAATTCTCCTTTTGGTGAAATTGAGCTGATTATCCATTTTTTTCTAGCATCTAATTTAGAAACTTTAGATACAAATATTGTATAGTTGTTTTGTTTTAGAATTCTATCTATTGGATTAAAGTGTAATCCATTAGCAATAATCATATTACATCCAGATAGATAACAAATTTTTGCAGCCTCTATTTTTGTATTCATTCCTCCACTTCCAAGTTCATTAACTCCTTTAAAATTAAGATTTTTTAAATCTTCATTTAGGTTTTCAACTTTCTTGATTAACTTTGCATCTTTAGATAGTTTTGGATTTTTTGTGAACAATCCGTCTACATCCGATAAAAGCACTAGACTATCAGCATTACTTATTTGTGCTACACGAGATGCAAGTCGGTCATTATCTCCATATTTGATCTCTGAAGTAGCTATAGTGTCATTCTCATTTACAATAGGTATAAAATCTAAATCAAATAAATTCCCCAATGTTCTCTTGGCATTTAAAGATCGTCTTCTTTCTTCAGTATCTTCAAGAGTAAGCAAAATCTGTGAAATGTTTAGATTATAATTTGAAAAAGTTTCAGTTAATAAATTCATGAGTTCAATTTGACCAATTGAAGCTATAGCTTGACTTTTATCTAGTTTAAGATTTTTTTTATTAAAATTCATTTTAATACATCCAAGAGCGATAGCTCCCGAGCTTACAATAATCACTTTTTTGTTCATATTTTTTAATTTTTGAATATCTTTTGCAAAGCTTAAAAGCCATTTTCTTTTAATCTTTCTATCATTGTCTACTAATAAAGAAGAACCAATTTTAATAACAATTATTTTTGAATCTTTAAGAGACATATTTTATGAGTTTTGATTTAATTTTTGAGACTGAATCTTTTTTGAACGTAGAAAGGGACAAAATTTCACCATCAATTTTTCTTGAAAATTCTTGAATTATTTTATTAGTGAGATCATTATCGATAAGATCAATTTTATTTAATACAACTAATTCTTTTTTTTTTAATAGGTCTGGACTATAACTCTTTAGCTCGTTTTTAACTTGATGATATGCTTTTTCTAAATCGTCATTAGTTATATCAATCAAATGTAAAAGAGTATTACATCTTTCAATATGTTTGAGAAATTGTATTCCCAATCCAGTTCCTTCATGAGCCCCTTCTATTAATCCAGGTATATCTGCAATTGTAATTTCTTTATCGTCATATTTTGCTACACCTAAATTTGGATTTAGAGTTGTAAAATGATAATTTGCAATTTTGGGATTTGCATTTGTAATTGATGCTAATAGACTAGATTTTCCAGCATTAGGTAATCCTATAATCCCAATATCTGCGATAGTTTTTAATTGCAACCAGATCGTAAATTCCTCACCTGTGGTTCCTTTTGTAAATTTTCTCGGCGCTCTATTTGTTGAACTTTTAAATCTTGTATTACCTAACCCACCCTTACCACCATTCGCTACAACAAATTCTTCTTCCAATTTTGTGAAATCATAGAGTAAGGTTTTATTATCCTCCTCAAAAACTTGTGTACCTAGAGGAACTTTAAGAATTAAGTTTTCTCCACTTTTTCCAGTGCGATTTTGGCCCATTCCATTTTCACCTCTTTCAGCTTTATGATGTTGCTGATAACGATAATCTATCAAAGTATTTAGGTTTAGATCAGATTTTAGAACTACTGATCCACCTTTACCACCATCACCACCATCTGGACCACCATATTCAATAAATTTTTCTCTTCTAAAACTTGGTGAACCATCACCACCATTACCAGCTTTTAAATATATTTTAATTTGATCTAAGAATTTCATAATACAACATCTATTTAAGTTGTACTATTAATTGGGTTTTACAGAAACAAAAGTTCTATCTGCTTTTGTTTTTTTAAAAACAACTTTCCCTTTAATAATTGAGAAAATAGAGTGATCTTTCCCCATACCGACATTTTCTCCAGGAAATATTTTTGTACCTCGTTGACGAACAATTATGTTTCCAGGTATAACAGTTTGTCCACCGTATTTTTTTACACCAAGTCTTCTTCCAGCGCTATCTCGACCATTTCTCGAAGACCCACCTGCTTTTTTTGTTGCCATAGTTTACCTAATTATTTTTTTTTATCTTTTTCATTAATATCTATATTTTTAATAGGCACTTTTTTTCTTTCATTTTCAGATAAGACTTTACCATCTTTTGAAAATATTTTGACTATTTTAATCATAGAATATTGTTGTCTATGACCGTTTTTTCTTCTTGAATTATGCCTTCTTCTTTTCTTAAAAATTAATATTGTTCTATTTTTACTATTCTTGATTAAGTCAGCCTCAACTTTTGCTCCAGAAATTATAGGTGAACCCAACTCTATCATTTTGTCATCTCCGTAGGCCAATATTTCTTTAAATTCTACTTTTGTATTAGATTTAGAATCTGGTAATTTTTCAATTTTTAAAATTTCACCAGCTTTAACTTTATATTGTTTGCCACCTGTTTGTATTACTGCGTAAGACATAGTATTTGTTGTTAAATTTGTTAAGGCAATATAGTTCTAGCCTCTATATAGTCAAGCTGAATAACTTAGAAATTATCCTTTAAATCTCTCAATTTTGTGAAACTTTCTAAATCATCTAATCTTAAAAATATATTGCAATCTAATTCATCTTTTATTGTTGATGGAATAGTAGGCAAACCATTTTTAATTAGTTGCTTTATATTCTCTATTCTATTTTTTAAATATAAATTATTTGGATCGTGAGCTATACAAAATTTTGAATTATTCAGTGTATATTCATGTCCGCAATATATTTTAGTTTCTTTAGGTAATGATTTAATTTTTCTTAAAGAGTTAAACATTTCTTGGTTTGTACCTTCAAAAATTCTTCCACAACCAAGAGAAAATAAGGTGTCTCCTGTGAAAACAAATTTGTCTCGAAAAAAATGAAAACATATATGATTAGATGTATGCCCTGGTACATGAAATATTTTTGCTATAAAGTTTTCAGCTTTCCAAAGTTGACCATCTTCTAATAAAATGTCCATTTCTGGGATTCTATTTTTATCTCTTTTATATCCAACGACCTTCGATCTAAATTTTTTTTTTAAATCTTTATTGCCTCCGATGTGATCATAATGGTGATGTGTATTTAGAATATATTTCAAATTTATATCTTTATTTTTTAAATAATTAATTATGGGAGATGACTCACCTGGATCTACTACGCAAGCAGAATTTGTTTTACCATCAATTATTAAATAACTGTAATTATCTTCAAGGCAGGGTATAATTTCAACTCTCATATTATTTTTCTATCAAAAATATACCAAGATCAGCAAACAAATTTTTAACGCCTAAATTTTTTTCGTTGATTACTGAAGTATTAAGATTGTCTAACGCCAATGATTTAAATATTTTTATATCTCTGGATTTCACAAAATAAAAAAAATCTTTAATAGTACACATATGCAAATTTGGAGTGTTATACCACTCATCTGGTAAAATCTTAGTAATTGGCATTGTCCCTTTAAAAAGTAGGTGAAATCTTACTTTCCAATAACCAAAATTAGGAATAGTAACTATCGCTTTTTTTCCTACTCTTAAAAGTTCATTTAAAACTAATTCTGGATTTAAAAAGGCTTGAAGTGTTTGATTTAATACAACATAGTCAAAAGATTTATTTGGAAATTGGCTTAAGTCTTTCTCTGCATTTCCCTCTATTACAGTTAGGCCTTTAGAAATACAATCCTGGACTTTATCCTTTGAAATCTCTAATCCTCTAACATCTATATTCTTATTTTCTTTTAAATATTTCATTAATGTTCCATCCGCACATCCTACATCTAATACTTTTTTATCCCTTTCAATTAAATTAGCTATTACTTTAAATTCATTTTTCATATTTAATTATTATAAGATTTATCTAAAAAATTTTTAAGAGCATTTAAAAATTCTGGAATATCTAATAAAAATGAATCATGCCCTTTATCAGACTCAATTTCTACAAAACCAACATCAGCACCAATTGAATTTAAAGCTATAACAATATCTTTATTTTCTTGAGTTGGATAAAGCCAATCTGAGGTAAAAGATATTATAAAAAACTTAGCTTTTGTTTTTTTGAATGCTCCAGATAGACTCCCCTTAAATTGTCTAGCTAAATCAAAGTAATCCATTGCTCTAGTAATATAAAGATAACTATTTGCATCGAATCTATCTACAAAAACAGAACCTTGGTATCTTAGATAACTTTCAATTTGAAAATCTGCATCAAAACCAAATTTGAGATCTTCTCTTTCTTGTAATTTTCTGCCAAATTTTTCCTGCAAACCTTTTTTAGATAGATAAGTTATATGAGCTGCCATTCTTGCCACAGCCAATCCTTTAGCAGGGTTTGTTTTTTCTGAAATATAATTTCCATCTTTCCAATTGGTATCAGCTGTAATCGCTTGTCTCCCCAATTCATTTAAAGCAATATTTTGTGCAGAATGACTTGACGTAGTTGCTATAGGAATTACGGTTTTACACTTATCTGGAAAGTTACTTATAAATTGAAGAACCTGCATTCCTCCCATTGAGCCACCTGTTATAGAAAAAAGTTTATCAATACCAAAATGTTCTAGTAAATTATATTGTGCGTTAACTATGTCATTAATAGTAATAACAGGAAAATTTTTTCCAAATACTTTATTATTTTCAGGATCTTTGTGGCTTGGTCCATAAGAACCCATACATCCTCCAATAACATTAGAGCAAATAACAAAATATTTATTAGTATCTATAGCTTTATCCGGGCCCACAGCATAACTCCACCAACCTTCTTTTTTAGTTATAGGATTTAATCCAGTAACAAACTGATCTCCAGTTAATGCATGGAAAACTAATATTGCATTATCTTTTTTGGAATTAAGAGATCCATAAGTTTCATATGCAATCGGAAAATCTTTTATCGTTTTACCACAGTCAAGCTTAAGTGGTTTTTTTATAATTAATTTTTTTAAATGTTTTTCAATGTTCATAATTTGCTTTATTTGAATTGTGAGAAAAAAAACTATTTTAGCGGTTTTTTTTAAGCGCTCGCAATTCAGTTAAATCAGCGCATATTTTTTTTACTAGAACTTATTTATTATGTCAATTTTTTAAAAATCCTTCTTAATTCTCTATAAAAAATTGTAATTTTATCTATAAAGAGCTCATAAATTAAAAAAATGATTACTCTAAAATTCAAAAAATTTAATATTGAAGCTTATAAGCCCGGCAAGTCAAGGGTCAAAAAATTAAGAAAAATTATTAAATTGTCAGCCAATGAATCTGCTTTAGGCATCAGTCCAAAAGCTAAAAAGATAATTGCAAATAAAAAAATAAATTTAGATAAATATCCTGACGGTAAGTCTAAAAATTTAAGAAAATCAATATCCAAAACTTATAATTGCAATTCAGAAAAAGTTATTTGTGGTGCTGGCTCCGATGAAGTTATTCAGATGATTTGCCAATTATTTTTAAATCCAAAAGATGAGGTAATTGTGCCTGAATATAGTTTTTTAATGTACAGAATTTACTCGAAAATTGTTGGTGCAAAAGTAGTATTCTCAAAAGAAATTAATTTCAAAATTTCAATCAAAGAGATTTTAAAAAAAGTTACAAATAAAACAAAAATTGTTTTTATAGCAAATCCAAATAATCCAACAGGAACTTACTTGACAAAAAAAGAGGTATTAGAACTTAGAAGAAAATTAAATAAAAATATTTTATTAGTAATTGATGATGCATATGCAGAATATATGACGAATTTAGACTATTCTTCAGGTCTAGATTTGTTTAAAAATAAAGAAAATGTTTTTATTCTTAGAACATTCTCAAAAATTTTTGGGTTAGCTTCTTTAAGGGTAGGATGGGGATATGGATCAAAAAAAATAATAGACTCATTAAATGTAATTAAACCACCCTTTAACGTAAATGGAATAGCTCAATTAGCTGCAGCTGAGTCACTTAAGGACGAAAAATTTATAAATAAGTCAATTAAACATAATTTATTTTATGCAAAAAAAATTAAAAAATTTCTTGAAAAATATAACATTTTTTCAAATACTATATCTGCAAATTTTTTGTTCCTTAACTTTGAAAAGAGTAAATTTTCAGCAAATTATTTTAATAAAAAGTTAAAAAGCAAAGGAATAATTTTACGATCAACTGAAGCTGGTTATCATATCAAAAATAAATTAAGATTATCTATTGGTTCATCTAAGGAAAATTTAAAATTTATAAGTGTTGTAAAAGGAATATTTAATTAAATGAAAAATATTTTAATAATAGGATGTGGGTTACTTGGCTCTTCTTTATTGAGATCTATACATCGAAAAAAAATTGCTAAAAGAATATTTGTTTATGAAAAATCAAAAAAAAATATTTTAAAGATAAAAAAAATTAATTTGCCTGGAACAATTGTTAAATCATTAAAAGAAGGAGTAAAAAATTCTGATTTAATAATTTTTTGCACACCAATGAGTGAATATAAAAACATTATTCTTAAAATAAACAATTACATTACCCCCAATTGTTTGATTACTGATATTGGTTCTTCAAAAATAGAGTCATCAAAAATCATTAAAAAATTTCTTAAAAAAGAAATTTCATGGGTATCGAGTCATCCTATTGCAGGTTCAGAGGTAAGCGGACCTGAGCATGGTAAATACGATATGTTTTTTGATAAATGGTGTGTTTTGATAAAAGAAAAAAATACAAAAAAAAAACATTTGTTCGTATTAAATAAATTTTGGAGAAAAATTGGTTCCAAAACGGTTGTTATGACGCCTAAAAAACATGATAAAATTTTTTCAATAACAAGCCATTTACCACATTTGATTGCTTATAATTTAGTTAAATCAGCACAAGAGTTTGAAAAAAAACAAAACTATGATTTAATTAAATTTAGCGCAGGAGGATTGAGAGATTTTTCAAGGATAGCAGCATCAAATGAGATTATGTGGAGAGATATATTTTTTAATAATAAAGATAATATTTCAAAAGCGATAAATTTATTTATTAAAAATTTAATTGAATTTAAAAAAGATATTAATTCAAAAAATGACAATTCGATCTTAAAGAAACTTATTCAAACTAAAAAAGTAAGATCAAAAATAATTAAGCTTAAGCAAGATATTGACAAACCTGATTTTGGTAGAAATTAAAAATTTTTAATATTACTAATTTTTTTAATTTCTAGTTTTGCTGTTTTAGAAATCAAATTTATTGTTTGTTTTGTCGGCATAATTAATACTTTTTTTCTAGGTCCATAGGCGTGAATTAATTTTGTTTTGTTTAAACAAAGGCCAACATGACCTTTCCAAAAAATGATATCTCCATCTTTAAAATTTTTACTAATTTTTATTTTGCAATATTTTATTTGATCTTTTGTATCTCTAGGAAAAAATTTTCTATTATATTTAAAAAATAATTGGACGAGAGCTGAACAGTCTATACCATCTATACTTTTTCCTCCCCAAACATATTTTGTGTTTAAAAAAAGTTTGATTATTTTTTTATAATTTTTTTCAATATGATTATATTTTTTTACATCCTTTTTTTTTATCCATTTATTTTTATCAAATTTTAAATATTTTTTTTGATTTCCTAAATTTTGAATTACACTGGAAAAATATAAATATTTTTTTGTTTTTATAAAATTAGATCTTTTTTTTTTATAAATTTGACTTTTTGCAGAAAAGATTTTGTGAGAAGGTTTTAATGAAGTAATAAAAATACCATTTTTGATAAATCCTAGATATCTATCATAATCGGTTTTAATTTTAAGCCAGTTTTTTTTTTTAGAAAGTATTTTAAATTTTTCACCGTATAAAATTTGAGTAGAAATTTTAGATTTGACATCTGGTTTTACATATACATTTTCAATTGGTTTATTTAAAAAATTACTTTTCACTTAATTTTAATCGATTTTTCATTGACCATAAAATTATTAATGAAGGTATTACCATTAAAGCTGTTAAGATAAAGAATAATCCCCAATCACCATTTAGCCAATCAACCAGGGCCCCAGAAGAAGATGCGAGCGTTGTTCTTCCTGCAGTTCCAATAGAAGCAAGAAGTGCATATTGTGTGGCTGTATAAGCTCTATCTACAAGCAAAGAAATAAAAGCAACAAATGCAACTGTTGCAAATGCAGCTGCCATGTCATCAAATATAACTGCTATTGCAAACAGTAATTCAGATTTATCACTCCATGCTAGTACACTAAATAATAAGTTTGTAGATGCCATAATAATTCCCGCAATAAACATTGCTTTCAAAACACCAGATCTAATTACAAAAAGTCCACCGAGAAGAGTAAAAATGACAGTTGTAATCCAACCTAGTGTTTTAGAATAAATTGCAATATCTGATTTACTAAATCCAATTTCTTTGTAAAAAATTATAGACATTCTTCCCAAGAAAGCCTCCCCAACTTTGAATAAAAAAACAAAACTTAAAATGCCAATTGCTATTGAGAATCCATTTTTCTTAAAAAAACTAGATATCGGTCCACTTATTGTGCCAACGATCCACGCTAAAAGATTAGAAAAAAAATTATTATTTCCCAGTTTTTCAGAAATAATTTTATCATTTAAAGCTTGTTGAATTTTTCTTTCGTCTGAGTTTTGCTCACCAACAAATATAAGTCCAATATTCATTAAAATAATTAAAACACCAAGTATCAAAAAAGTAATTTGCCAATAATTTTCAATACCTAAATTTTGAAAATATTCTGCAGAAAATAAAGCAAGAACTCCTCCTAATTTATATCCACTCCACCAACCAACAACTGCCATAGCAGCTCCAGCAGCCATAGATTTACCTTCATTTTCACCAATTTGCTCAATTCTTAAAGCATCAACAGTAATATCTTGTGTAGCAGAAGCAATAGCAATCAAAAGTCCAACTGTAATAACTAACGCTAAATTTTCTGTAGGATTAATTAAACTCCATAAAATTAGAGAAGCTAGTATGATTAATTGCATCAATACAATCCATCCACGTCTATGACCAATTTTCTTTGTTAAAAATGGGATTTGTATTCTATCCACCAATGGTGCCCACAAATAATTAAATGCATATACGCCAAATATTAAACCAGCCCAACCAATTGTAGATCTACTAAGACCATCCTCTTTAAGCCACAAACTTAGACTACTTCCAATAATTACCCAAGGGAAACCTGAGATTGATCCTAACAATAAAATCTTCAACATTCTCTTATCAAAATATATTGAGAAAGTTTTAGATAAAGATTGTTTTTTTGTTTCAATCATATTCAATTTCTCCAAAATGAGGGTAAGAATAATACAAGAATTGCAAATAATTCAAGTCTTCCTAATATCATTCCCACAGTTAATATCCATTTTGAAACATCTGGGAGTGAAGAAAAATCCCCATTAGGTCCAATAATTGAACCCAAACCAGGTCCAACATTAGAAATTGAGGTTGCAGCACCTGAAATAGATGTCACAAAATCTAAACCTGTTAACGATAATAACGCTGTTAAAATAAAAAAAATAACTAAATACATATAAATAAAAGAAATTATTGAGGATATAAATTTATTATCAATAGGATTCTGATCATATTTTAAAACAAAAATACCTTTTGGATAAATTACTTTCTTTAATTGATTTAAAACAAAGAGATACAATATTTGAATTCTAAATATTTTTACACCACAAGTAGTTGATCCAGCGCAACCACCTATGAACATTAATCCTAAAAATAAAATAAGCGCAAAACTCCCCCAAGAGTCAAACTCTGCATTGACATACCCAGTACCGGTTAATATTGAAATTGTGTTAAAAAATATGGATCTAAAATTCAATTCTTTAGGATCACTGAATATCAAATAAATTGACAGAATAATAACACTATAAATTATTATTTTAAAAAAAGTTTTTATTTGTGTGTCATTTAATAAAATTTTTCTATTTCCACTTATAAATTTTATATAAACAATGAATGGTAAACTGCCTAAAATAATAAAAATCATTGCAGATATTTCGATTGATAAACTATTAAAAAAACCAATTGATTCATTGTAATTTGAAAATCCTCCTGTTGCTATTGTTGTCATGGAGTGTGTTAAACTATCAAAAAATGACATACCAAATATTTTGTATGTTAATCCACAAAGTAAAGTTAAAGACGAATATATGTATATTAGACGAAGTGCAATTTCCTTTGATTTTGGTAATATCTTTTCAGAAGAGTCGTTATTTGAAATTTTAAATAGTTGCATTCCTCCAACGTTCATTATTGGCATTAATGTTATAGCCATTATGATAATACCAATACCACCTAACCATTGAAGTATAGCCCGCCAAAGCAAGATACTTTTTGGCATCTCATTCAAATTTGAAATAACAGTTGATCCAGTAGTTGTGATGCCAGACATACTTTCAAAAAATGCGTTAGTAAATGAAAAATTTAAATTTGAAAAAAGAAATGGTAAAGATCCAAATATTGCAATACTCATCCATGATAAAGCTGTGAGAAGAAATGCTTGTTGAAGATTAAGTTTTTTATTGTGATCTATGTTAGATAAAAAAAATAAGATACCAAATATGATTGTAACGATTGATGCTCCAAAAAAAGACGAGTCAATTTCTGAATAGATAAATTGAAAAACTATTGGGACAAACATGAATACCCCAAGAATAATTTGCAATATTCCAAGCGTAAAAAAAACGGTTTTATAATTAGACATTTTGAAAGAACATTATTTTATGGTAAATAAATTTCAACTCTATAAGAATTAATAAAATCGCTAATTTAAGATTTTAAAAAGATATATTCGTGATTAAAAAAGAAATTTTAGATAAAACAAGTGCATGGCCTTTTGTAGAAGCAAAAAAAATACTTCGAGAAAGAAAATCGTTTATTGATAAAAAAGGCAAAATTACTCTTCAAACAGGATATGGTCCAAGTGGACTTCCTCATATTGGAACATTTGGTGAAGTAGCCAGAACATCAATGATGGTCAATGCATTAAAGCAACTTACAGACCTGCCTACAGAAATAATTACTTTTTCTGATGATATGGATGGTTTAAGAAAAGTTCCAGATAATGTTCCTAATCAAGATCTGTTAAATGAAAATCTTCATAAACCACTAACACAAGTTCCAGATCCGTTCAAAAAATTTGCTAGTTTTGGAGAACATAATAATGAAATGTTAAAAGATTTTTTAAATAGTTTTAAATTTAATTATATCTTTAAAAGCTCGACATCTTTATATAAAAATGGTTTTTTTAATCCGACATTAAAAATTATTTTAGAAAACTATAATGGTATAATGAATATTATACTTCCAACTTTAGGTAAAGAACGTCAAAAAACTTACTGTCCTTTTTTGCCTATATGTCCTGATACAGGTAACGTTCTAGAAATACCAGTTTTAGAAATTAATAAAGATAATTTCAAAATAATTTTTGATAATAAAGGTAAAAAATTAGAATCAAGTATTTTAGATGGAAATTGTAAATTACAATGGAAAGTTGATTGGGCTATGAGATGGTATGCTCTCGATGTAGATTTTGAAATGTATGGAAAAGACCTGATTGAGAGTGCTATTTTATCAACTAAAATTATAAATCTAATTGGAAAAAAAAATCCATCTGGCTTCGCTTATGAATTATTTCTTGATGAAAAAGGTGAAAAAATTTCTAAATCGAAGGGAAATGGAATTACTATTGATCAATGGTTGAAGTATGCATCTCCTGAGAGCTTATCTTTATACATGTATCAAAACCCAAAAAGAGCAAAAAAACTATATAAGAAAATTGTTCCAAAGGCTGTAGACGAATATTTAGATAATATTGAAAAATCTAAAAAACAAACAGATCAGCAACTGATAATGAATCCTGTATGGCATGTTCATGAAGGCAAAATCCCGACTGAAGAAATGATTATGACTTTTTCCATGTTGCTTAACTTGGTTGAAACAAGTAATGCAGATAGCAAAGATTTACTATGGAAATTTGTTAAAAAATATAAACCAAATATCCAAGAAGAAAACTCTCCAATCTTTGATGGATTAGTTGGATATGCAATTAAATATTTTAATGACGTAATCAAATCACAAAAAAAATATAAGAAACCAAGTGAAAGTGAAAAAAAAGCTCTTTTGGCTTTAATTAAAACTTTAGAAACATGTAACGATCAAATGTCACCTGAAGAAATCCAAACTTTAATTTATTCAGCTGGTAAAGAAAATGGTTATGCTGATAAACTAAGAGACTGGTTTAAATTAATTTATGAGGTTGTTTTTGGTGATGAAAATGGCCCAAGAATGGGTTTTTTCATAAGTTTTTTTGGTGTAAACGAAACTAAAGAGCTTATAACGAATAAATTAAAATAATGTTTTCAAATTTAAGATCTTTAATATTTAAAATAGATCCTGAAAGAGCGCATTTTTTAGCAATCCAGTCACTAAAACTCAACCTAGTTTCAAATATCTTTGATGAGTATAAAAATGATCCTATTTTCAAAACAAAAATTTTTAACAAAGAGTTAAACAATCCTATCGGGATAGCAGCAGGTTTTGATAAGAATGCTGAGGTCTACAACCCTTTATTTAAGTTAGGATTTGGATTAGTTGAAGTTGGCACGATTACACCTTTAAAACAATATGGGAATAGTAAACCAAGGGTTTTTAGATTAGTAGAAGACCAAGCGCTTATAAATAGATTGGGCTTTAACAATCATGGTTCAGATGTTGTATTAAATAGGATTAAATCAAACAATAAACTGGGCGTGTTAGGAATTAACGTTGGCCCCAATAAAGACTCTGATAATCGAATAAATGACTATTTAATAGGAATTGAAAAATTCTATGAAGTTGCAGATTATATTACCATTAATATCTCTTCACCAAATACTGAGAACTTAAGAAACTTTCACGATGAAAGAAAATTGCAGGATTTACTTAAATCTGTTTCAGAAAAGAAAAAAAATTTAGATTCAAATATTCCAATAGTAGTAAAAATTTCGCCTGATATAGATGAAAAACAGATAAATCTAATTTCAGAAATTCTTTTAGAAAATGATATAAGTGGAATAATTATTTCAAATACCTCAGAGTCATCAAGAGACATTTTAAAAAATATTCAAAGACATCAAAAAGGAGGATTGTCTGGAAAACCTATTGAGAAAAAATCAAACTTATTAATAAACAAGTTTTATAATTTATTAAAAGGTAAAATTAAGATTATTGGTGTTGGAGGAGTAGACTCAGGACAATCAGCTTACGAAAAGTTTTTACTAGGCGCAGACTATATTCAATTATATACAGGAATGGTGTTTCAAGGTCCAAATATCGCTAGTATTATTAAAAAAGATCTAAAAGAATTATTGACTAGAGACGGTGTTAAAAATTTTAGCGAAATTATAGGAAATAAAACTCTTTCTTAATTCTATTAAACTTGACGCCATCAACATCTAACCTTATACAGGCACTATTATTATGTCAAAAAAATGCGAACTTACCGGAAAAATTCCTATGAAAGGTCATAACGTAAGTCACGCCAACAACAAGACCAAGAGAAGATTTTTGCCCAATCTTAAGAAAGTAAAGTTTACTAGCGAGCTAATGAAAAGAAGCGTAAAATTAACAGTGAGCAATGCTGGAGTTAGATCAGTTGATAAAAAAGGTAGTTTTGACGAATATTTAAAAACTGTAAAAAATAAAAACTTATCTCCAAGACTTAAAAAATTAAAAAAAGGTATTTTAATTAAATCCCCATTTAAGAAAAAACCTTTGGCTAAATCTGCATAATGAATAAATTATTCTTATTTCTCTCATTTTTAATGGGAGTGGTTGTTTTATCATCAAATTATTTAGTCCAATTCCCAATTAAATACTATGGACTAGAAGAGATATTAACATATGGAGCATTTAGTTATCCAATAGCTTTTTTGATAACTGACCTAGCGAACAGAACTTATGGAAAATTAGTCGCAAGAAAAATTGTTTATATTGGTTTTGCAATAGGAATTAGTTTTACTCTTATATTCTCGACAAATTTTGCAGATTTAATTTCAGTAAGAATTGCAATTGGATCTGGAACTGCCTTTTTAGTGGCTCAACTATTAGATGTCCAAATATTTGATCAATTGAGAAAAAGAAAGTGGTTTATTGCTCCTCTAACATCATCCTTAATTGGATCTACGATCGATACATTTTTGTTTTTTTCAATATCTTTTTATGCAACAGGTATTTCCTGGGTTACCTTATCTTTAGGAGATTTAGCAGTTAAGATATTAGTTGCTCTTATTATGTTAATTCCATTTAGAATTCTTCTTGGTACTTTAAAGCCAGTATAGTCTAGATTTTGGGCTCTGGTTGTGTCATACAATGAATAGCTCCAAAACCCCAAATGAGTTTAGTGCAATCAATTGGTACAATTTTTTTATTTTTAAAAAATTTTTTAAAAATTAAAATAACTTTTTTATCATTTTTGTCGTTAAAGATTGGTAATAATACTATTTTATTAGCAATAAAAAAATTTAGATAACTTGCAGGAACTCTTACTTTTTCAATATATAAAGGCTTAGGCATTGGTACTTCGATTATTTTAAATTTTTTTTTATTTATATTTTTAGTGTTTTTTAAAATATTTAAATTTTCTTTTAAATTTTTATAATTCTTTTCATTTTTATTTCTTTCGACTGCAGTCATAATTGCGTCTTCAGAGACAAACCTTGAAATATCATCGATGTGCCCGTGTGTATCGTCTCCTTTAATCCCCTTATTAAGCCAAATAAAATTTTTAACATTTAAATATTTACTTAACGTTTTTTCTAACGATTTTTTTGTAATCCCAGGGTTCCTTTCTTGTACTTTGCTTAAAAGACATTCCTTCGTTAGAAGAACTGATCCTTTACCATTGACATCTATAGCACCTCCCTCCAATACTAATTGTTTTGACTTATTATTAATCTTAACAACAGTATCTATTCTTTTTACTTTTGTTAATTTTGATAATTTATCATTGATATTGTTGTCTTTTTTATAATCTTTGTATTTACTCCATGCATTGAATTTAAAATTTACAATCAACTTTTGTTTGGTTTTTTCATTTATTATATATATTGGACCAGAGTCTCTTAACCAAATCCGATTAGTGGTTATTTTGTAAAATATAATATTTTGTAACTTATTAGGAAATTTTTTTAATAAATTTATAATTTTTTTTTTGTCTTTATAATTATTTATTAATAAATTTATCTTTTGTGATCTTGATAATTCACTTATTATTTGTGTAACTACTTTTGGGATATTTTTAAAAAGACCAGGCCAGTCACTTTTGTTGTATGGCCAAGCTATCCATACACTTTCTTGCAACTCCCATTCTGCAGGCATTCTGTAGTCAATGAGAGATAATTTATTATTCATCTTTAGGGTTTTTTAGAAGTCCTTTATAATAATCTATTCTTCTATCTCTTAAAAATGGCCAATGATTTCTAGCTGTTTCAATTTTATTTAGATCAATGCAAGTAATTAAGATTTCCTCTTTATCTGATTTTGATTTCGCAACAATATTTCCACTGGGATCGATAATCATTGAATTACCCCAAAAGTGTATTTTTCTTTTTCCGGTTTTCTCTAAACCAATTCTATTTATAGCAGCAACAAATACCCCATTTGCTATCGCGTGAGATCTTTGGATAGTTATCCATGCCTCTAATTGGGATTTTCCAAACTGTTTTTTCTCTTTAGGGTGCCAACCAATCGCTGTTGGATAAAATAAAATTTCTGCTCCTTTAAGCGTTGTTAGTCTGGCAGCCTCTGGAAACCATTGATCCCAGCAAATCAAAGAACCAATTTTTCCGTATTTTGTTTTTGTAGATTTAAATCCTAAATCTCCTGGAGTGAAGTAGAATTTTTCATAATAACCCGGATCATCTGGTATATGCATTTTTCTATACTTCGATATAATTTTACCCTTATCATCAATTACAATGCTTGTGTTATGATAAAAACCAATAGTTTTTTTTTCAAATAAAGAAATCATTAAAACAACAGAAAGTTCTTTGGCTAATTTGCAATATATATCTGATAATCTACCTGGAATTTTTTCTGCTAACTTAAACTTAGCATGATTTTCACTTTGACAAAAATATGGAGACAAAAATAGTTCAGGAAAACATATTATTTTTGCTTTTTTCTTTGCTGCTTCTTTAATTTTAATTACAGAATTTTCTATGTTTTTATTTTGATCAGCAAAAACTTTAGTTTGAATTAAACCAATTGTAGTTTTTTTTGCCATGAATTATTTAAAAATATTTGAAAAATTTTTCCGATCTCTACTTTTCCATTCCCCTCTATGATAAGCATCACTAGCTATTAGAGGTAAAACACTTGTAGCTTCTGCAAACACCATCTGTTCTTTCATAATATCTACTTTCCCCCATGAACTTGCTTCTTTTAATGTGGAGCTGCTACAAGCACCATCTCTACTATCGGCAACAGTAATTTGAATAGCATATTTATGCATGTCAACATTTTTTCCTAATAGTTCAGCGCAAATAACAGTATCTTGAATAAAGTTTTTAGGCACACCACCACCAATCATAAATAATCCAGAACCTTTAGATTTGATTTTAATTTCTGTTAGTTCTCTAAATTCTCTAACTGAATCTATTGTTATATGTTTTTTTGGATTTTGTTCTTGATGCATAACTAACCCAAATCCTGCACTTGAATCGGTAAAAGCAGGGCAGAAGATAGGAACATTGTTGTCATAAGCGGTTTCAATTAAAGAGTCTTTCTTTTTTGAATTTTTTTTTAAATATTTTCCCATTTCATAAATAAACTCTCTTGAGGTATAACTCCTTGCCTCAAGACTATTTGCGATTTCACATATTATTTTATCACACATTTGAAGCTCTTCTTCATCTATGTAGGTATCATAAATTCTATCTACATAGTTCTTCCTGAGCTCAGTATCATCTTGAAATTGTGAACCTTGATAATGTTTAAAACCAAGAGCTTCAAAAAAATCCATATCTACTATTGAGGCACCGGTTGCAACGATTGCATCTATCATATTATATTTAACTAAATCTTTATAAATACTCATGCATCCAGCTGCCGAAGTAGAACCTGCCAAAGTAAGGAAAATTGTACACTCTTTGTCTTTAAGCATTTCATTATAAATATTAGCAGCATTTGCTGTTTCTCTGGAAACAAATGACATTTTTTCCATTGAGGATATAATTTTTCTACTATCAAAAGAAGTTATATCGATGTGTTCAACGGGATTTTTTAACAAATCTCTTTTGCTATTATGACCTGAATTTTTTTGACCCGACATTAAGCTACCATATGAGCTTTGTTAATGTCTTTATCATACATTGTCATTATCGGCTTATCTTCAATTTCATAAATTTCATCAGAATAATAACCATTAAACTGAGTTCTAAAAGTTAATCCATACGCTCCTAGCTGACCAAGTTCAATATAATCATTTTCTTTAATGTTATTTGGAAGCAGAAATGGTCCTTTCATGTAATCCATGCTATCACATGTTGGACCAAAGAAATCGAAGGCAGTTAATTTTTTTGAGATTATTTTACTAGAGGTGTCCTTTATCATTTTAGCAGGGAAAACAATATTAGGAGTTCCTCCATCAAACAAAGTTCCGTAGGTTCCATCATTAATATATAATTTTTGTTTTTTTCTTAAATTTACTCTTACGATAGTAGAGCCACTCTCTGCAACCAAAGCTCTTCCTGGCTCACAAATAATTTGAGGCATTTTATTTAATTTCAAATTTTCTAAACATTTTTTAATTTCTTTAAAATATTGTATTAAATTTTGAGGTATTAAATCTGGGTATATTGTTGGAAAGCCACCGCCCACGTTAATGTAATCTGGCGTAATGTTTGTTTTTTTAATTATGTTTCCAATTTCTGCAATGCCTTTGGTGTAGGAAATGGGGTGCATGCATTGTGATCCTACATGAAAACTTAATCCAACCTTATTGGCATACTGCTTTGCCAATCTTAATAACCCTAATGATTCAGAGTTTTGAGCACCAAATTTTTTAGATAAATCTATTTCTGCATGTTCATTAGAAACAGCAACTCTTACAAATAATTCTAAATCTTTTGCATTATTTGTATTTTTAATAATTTTGATAAGCTCTTCTCTAGTATCTAGTGAAAACGTTTTAATATTATATTTAAAATAAGCTTCTTTTATACTTTCAGGACTTTTGACTGTATGCATATAAGAACATTTTGCGGAACTTGTAAATTGTTTAACTTGTTTAATTTCCTCAATCGAAGCTACATCAAACTGATTAATGCCACTTTCGATAAGAGCTTTAATTACTAATGGGTGAGGATTAGTTTTAACTGCATATAATACTTTGCCTGGAAAGTTTTTTTGAAAGTATTTTGAGGCAGATGTAACAGAATTTTTTCTGATACAGTAAACAGGTTTTTCAGGTTTCAGTTGATTTATTAATTCTTCAACTGACTTAAATTTTTGCATTTTTAATGCCTCCAAAAAAAATTTAACAAAAAAAAAGCCTTAAAACTTATAAGAACCTTTTATAAAATGTGCACTTAAGCCAATAATAAAGGCATGTAAAGTAAATAATTATCTATTGTATTTTATGAGGGAATAACCATATTAATGCTATGAAAAATGATGCAACTCTTCAAAAACTAAGTAATTTTGATAATAAATCCCTACTTATTGTAGATGATGATAATCCCTTTAGAGAAAGACTTTCCAGAGCAATGGAAAAAAAAGGTTTTGAAGTTTTACAAGCTGAGAGTGTAAAAAAAGGTATAGATGCTGTTAAAACAAAAAAACCAGGATTCGCAGTCGTAGATCTTAGATTGGGAGATGGTAATGGCCTTGAAGTTGTCAAAGAAATTCAAACTTCAAATTCATCAAGTAGAATAATTATGCTAACTGGTTATGGAAATATACCTACTGCAGTTGCAGCAATTAAAGAAGGTGCAATTGATTATTTAGCAAAACCTGCCGATGCGGATGATGTTGAAAAAGCTTTATTAGCAGATCCATTAAAAAAAGCTGCCCCGCCAGAAAATCCTATGTCAGCTGATCGAGTAAAATGGGAACATATTCATAGAGTTTTTGAATTATGTAATAGAAATGTTTCTGAAACTGCAAGAAGACTTAAAATGCATAGAAGAACTCTTCAAAGAATACTATCTAAAAGATCTCCTAGATAAATTTTTTAATTTTAATTATTTGTTTAGTCGTAATTGCCAAAATCGTAATCTTAAAAATTTCAGCTAATAAAAACGGTTTTGCACCTAGTGTAAAAATTGGCTTATCCCATCCAATAATTATTCCAAGCCAAATTAGACCTAAAATATATATTGTTGAAGTTGCGAAAATTAATTTAAATAAAACTAAAAAGAAATTATCACTGGCTTTTACTTTGGAAGCTAGGTAACAAGCTGTTAAAAAACCGATTAAGTAACCCATAGTTGGTCCAGTAAAATAAACTAATCCGACACCCTTTTCAGGAGAATTTGAAAATACAGGAAGCCCTGCAATACCTTCAATTAAATATAATCCTATTGTTGCTAGTGCAATTTTATGTCCTAAACTTAATCCCAAAAATAATACAACAAATGTTTGCATAGTCATAGGAACTGGGTAAAAAGGAATTTTGATTTTAGCAGATATTGTTAGTGCTATCGAACCAAGAATCACAACAACCAGAGATTTAATTAATTTAGCTTGTGAATGATTTTTTGTTAGTTCCATTATGAAATAGTACTCAAAATATGAAAAATAATCTACTTATTATTGTTATAATAAATGAAAGTAAATTTTTTTATGTACAGATTATTTTAGCATTGTAATATTTAATTAAATTTCATGAATAAAATTCAAAAAACAGATCATTTTTATTTAATTGATGGCTCTGGATATATCTTTAGAGCTTATTATGCTTTGCCGCCATTGACTAGAAAAAGTGATGGCTTACCAACAGGAGCTGTAAGTGGATTTTGCAGCATGTTATTTAAATTGTTAGAAGATTCAAAATCTAATCAAAATTTACAAAAACCGACACATTTTGCAGTAATATTTGATTCAGCAAGAAAAACTTTTAGAAATGAAATTTACAGTGAATACAAAGCAAATAGATCAGAAGCACCAGACGATTTAGCACCACAGTTCAAGTATATCAGAAAATCAGTCTTAGCATTTAATTTATCTTCTGTGGATTTTGTTAATTATGAGGCAGATGACTTAATAGCAACATATGTTGATCAAATTTTAAAGATAGGAGCAAAAGTAACAATTGTTTCATCAGATAAAGATTTGATGCAATTATATAAAAAAGACGTTCGAATTTTTGATCCTTTAAAAAATAAATTTATCAATGAAGATGATGTTTTTAAGAAGTTTGGTGTAGATGCCAGCAAAGTTATAGATGTTCAAGCTTTAGCTGGTGATAGTAGCGATAATGTTCCTGGTGTTCCAGGCATAGGAGTTAAAACTGCAGCGGAGCTTATAAATAAATATGGAACATTGGAAAAACTATTAAAATCTACACATGAAATTAAACAAAATAAAAGAAGAGAAACTCTTACTGAAAATCAAGATAAAGCGTTAATAAGCAAAGAGCTTGTAACTTTAAAACATAATGTACCAGTTGACAGAGAGTTAAGTGAATTTAGATTAAAAGAAATAGACAAAGACAAACTTTACGAATTTTTACGAGAAATGGAATTTAATAGATTATTGAGTTCAGTTATTTCTGCTTATGGCGAACCTAATTCAAAAAAATCTGTCAGTGAAATAAAAGATACAAAAAAATATGTAGATGAAATAAATAACAAGAATTACCAGTTAATTAAAAATTTAAATGAAATTGATAGATGGATAGAAGAAGCAGAAGAAATTGGCGAAATTGCTGTTGATACAGAAACAGACTCTCTTGATCCACATCAAGCAAATTTAGTGGGAATTTCTTTAAGCACAAAGATTGGTAAGGCTTGCTATATACCAGTAGGACACAAATCTACAGGCTGTCTTATTAAAAAAGACGTTTTAAAAAAAATTAAACCTCTTTTAGAGGATTCTAGTATAAAAAAAATCGGTCAGAATATAAAATTTGATTTCATAGTTTTTTATAAACAAGGAATCATCTTAAATTCAATTGAAGATACAATGTTAATGTCTTATGTGCTCGATGCTGGAAAAAATAGACATAATATGGATACTTTATCTGAAATTCATCTAAATCATAAACCAATAAAATTTAAAGAATTAGTTGGCACAGGTAAAAAAGAAATTAATTTTAGTGAAGTTGAGATTGAAAAAGCAAAAGATTATGCAGCTGAAGATGCAGATGTTACTTATAGGCTTTATAAAAAGTTTTATAAGAATCTTAAATCTGAAAAATTATTAAATATTTATGAAATTTTTGAAAAACCATTAATAAAAATTTTAGCTTTCATGGAGATAGAAGGCATTAAAGTTGATAATAAATTTTTAAGATCCTTATCATTAAAATTTGGAAAAAAGATTGAAAAAATTCAAAATGAAATTTTTAAAATTTCAAAAAAAGAATTTAATATTGCATCTCCCAAGCAACTTGGGGAGATAATTTATAATGATTTGAAAATAACTGGTCTTAAGAAAACAAAAAAAGGAAGCTTTGCAACTAGTGCTTCTGTTTTAGAGGATCTTGCATTCAAGGGACATGATTTTGCTAAACTAGTTTTAGATTGGAGACAATTATCAAAATTAAAGAATACCTACTCGGACTCTTTGCCAGAACATTTAAATCCAAATACAAAAAGGGTTCATACATCATTTCTCTTGGCAGCCACTACTACAGGAAGACTAGCCTCAAGTGATCCAAATTTACAAAATATTCCAATCAAAACTGATGACGGCAGAGACATTAGAAAAGCATTTATTGCCGAAAAAGATAATGTTCTTATTTCTGCAGATTATAATCAAATTGAAATGAGAATTTTAGCAGATATAGCAGATGTAAAAGAATTAAAGAAAGCATTTAAAAATAATGAAGATATTCATTCTTTAACTGCAAGCCAAATATTTAATATTGATCTTAAAAAAGTAGATAAAGACCAAAGAAGAAAAGCAAAGGCTATAAATTTTGGAATTATTTATGGAATATCACAGTATGGTTTAGCTAAACAAATTAATGTTTCAAATTATCAAGCAGAGGAGTTTCTAAATTCATATTTTGCAAAATTTCCAGAAATTAAGGTTTATATGGATAATACAATTAAATTTTGTAGAAAAAGTGGATATGTAAATAATATTTTTGGTAGGAGGTCTCATTTTAACTCTATTAATGATAAAAACTACAACATAAGAAATTTTCAGGAAAGAGCAGCTATCAATGCTCCTATCCAGGGATCTGCCTCTGAAATCATGCGATTAGCAATGATTAGGCTATATAATAAATTAAATGAGCAAAAATCTATTAAATCTAAAATGTTACTTCAAATACATGATGAACTGATTTTTGAGGTTAAAAAAAGTGAAATGCAAAAGATGATGAAGATCATCAAAGATGAAATGATGAGTGTTGCAAATAGTGATTATCATTCATTTTCAATCCCTTTAACAGTAGATATAAATAGTGGAGATAATTGGGGAGCACTTCATTAATTAAATTCATTGCCCAAATTAGAACAATTTAGTATTTTTAAAGTAGTTCATGCAGAAACAAACTATAGCATTAGTAGATGATGACAGAAATATTCTAACAAGTTTAAGTATAGCTTTAGAGAAAGAGGGTTTTAAGGTTCAAACATATATAGATGGAGAAAGTGCATTAATTGGTTTGACAAGAACCCCTCCCGATCTAGCAGTTATAGATATTAAGATGCCAAAAATGGATGGTGAAGAATTATTAAAAAAATTAAGAAAAAAAACTTCTTTGCCAGTTATATTTCTTACTTCAAAAGATGAAGAAGTTGATGAATTGTTGGGTTTAAAACTTGGTGCAGACGATTTTATTAAAAAATCAGGAGGTTTCTCAATCAAAGTTTTAATTGAAAGAATAAGAGTTCAATTAAGAAAGAATGAGGTAGATAATAGCATCGAAGAGAATAAAAGTATTATTTCTCACGGTAAGTTGAAATTAGACCCATCACAATTGGAGTGCGAGTGGAATGGAAAACAATTGCCAGACAAACTAACTACTACAGAATTTTTAATAGTTAAAGAGCTAGCAAAAAGACCCGGAATAATAAAAGAAAGAGCTCAACTTATGGATATTGCATATAGAGAAGATACCGATATTGAGGATAGAACGATTGACAGTCATGTCAAAAGAATTAGAAAAAAATTTAAAAAGGTTGATGCTGATTTTTCAGCTATAGAAACTAGGTATGGAAGTGGATATAGGTGGAATGTTAGTTGATGTTTAGTTATCTTTTAAAAAATTTATCAATATTAAAAAAATTTTTATTAATAAATTTAATTTTTTTTACAATAATTGGTTTACTTACTTTTATATATCTAAAAAATGTTCAACCAAACCTAATTAAAAAGAAATCATCAAATCATATAAAAATAATTAATAACACTATTGAAAATTTGGATAGACTGGAGATTAAATTTAATGAAGAGGATATAAGAAAATTTTTATTTTCTACAAGATTTATTTTTCAAAGTCTTGATAGGGTAATTTTCTTTAACAATGAATTTAATTTAGTAGGAGATACTGATACTCTTGATCTTGATCCTAGGTCATTTTCCTCAAGATTAGATATAATTGAATTAGAAATCTTAAATGAAGAAAAAACAAAAAAAATTACAGAGGAAAAAAATATTAATATAGGTACAGATAATCTTGTATCTTTAAAGGATATTCTTTTTAATTATGCAGGATCAAAAAAATTTGGAATTCCCCATACATTCACTCAGCAAGAGTTTAATAACTTCAAATTAACAACTATTAGAAATGTTTTTAGTGAAGATAAAAATATTGGATATATAGCCATTACTGAAAATGCAAATGATGTAATAGCAGCAATAAACGAGAGAAAAACATTTGTAATAAGAACTGCGTTTGCTGTTGGAATTGTAATATTAATTTTCTCATATGTACTTAATAGATATTTTTTAAAGCCAATTGAAAATTTAGTGAATTATATCAATAAAATTAAAAATAAAGATAATAAAAAAATTAATATAGATAATCTCAAAATAAGAAATGATGAATTAGGACTACTTTCTAAATCTCTTGATGATATGACCTTAGAACTTCAAAAAAGAATTTCCCATGCTGAAAATTTTTCAACTGATTTAGTTCATGAAATTAGGAATCCTTTAGCATCACTAAAGAGTGCTTCAGAGATACTTAATGATACTAAAGAGGCAGGTGAAAGATTAAAATTAATAAATATTTTAAGTCATGATGTTCAAAGAATTGAAAGATTGATTACTGATTATTCTCAAATATTAAAAGATGAAGTTGCGTTAAGTAAAGAAAGATTCAAACAAATTGATTTAATTCCAATTATTCAATCAGTTGTTGATGATTACAATAATATTCATCATGCTAAAGGAGGAATTAAAATAATATGCAAATATGAGGAAAAAAATAACTATATCATTAATGGAATTGAAAATAGAGTTGAGCAAATAATTGCAAATTTATTAGATAATGCAATTTCGTTCAGTAAAGTTAATCAAAAGATTGAAGTTAAGGTTACAAAAAATTTTAATAATCAGGTTCAAATTAATATTACAGACGAGGGCCCAGGATTTAAAGAGAGAGACACTAATAGAGTATTTAATAGATTTTACAGTAATAGACCCGATAAATTTGGACAACATTCTGGCCTTGGTTTGAATATTGTTAAAAATTTAGTCGAACTTCATAAGGCTTCTATAACTGCATCAAATAGGATGGACAAAAATGGAGCAAATTTGGAAATATTATTTCCAAAGGCATAAAGACTTATTGATTAAATAAAGTATTATTGTTAGAACCCCCATCATGGAAGATTTCAAAGTAAAAGACATTTCTCAAGCTGGATTTGGAAGGAAAGAAATTTCTTTAGCAGAGACAGAAATGCCAGGTTTAATGGCTCTTCGCAAAGAGTACAATGGAAAAAAACCTCTTAAAGGAGCAAGAATTTTGGGCTGTTTACATATGACTATTCAAACTGCTGTCCTAATTGAGACCTTAATTGATTTAGGAGCTGAGGTAAGATGGTCTTCATGTAATATTTTTTCAACACAGGACCATGCAGCTGCAGCCATAGCAAAAGCTGGTGTACCTGTATTTGCTTGGAAAGGAGAGACAGAAGAAGAATATTGGTGGTGTGTGAAACAAACAATTGAAGGAAAAAAAGATTGGAAACCAAATATGATTCTTGATGATGGTGGAGATTTAACTGCCCTTATGCATAAGGAGTACAAAGATTTGTTAAAAGATGTAAAAGGTCTTTCTGAGGAAACAACAACAGGAGTATTAGCTTTAAAGAAAATGGAACAAAATAAAACATTAATGGTTCCTGCGATAAACGTAAATGACTCAGTCACAAAATCTAAATTTGATAATTTATACGGATGTAGAGAAAGTTTAGTAGACGGAATTAAAAGAGCTACAGATGTTATGATGTCAGGTAAAGTAGCAATAGTCGCAGGATTTGGTGATGTTGGAAAAGGAAGTGCAGCATCATTAAGACAAAGTGGTGCAAGAGTTATGGTTACAGAAACAGATCCTATTTGTGCGCTTCAAGCGGCCATGGAGGGCTACGAGGTAGTTCTTATGGATGAAATGATTAAAGAGGCAGATATAGTTGTAACAGCAACAGGAAATAAAGATATTGTAACAGCAGACCATATGAGAGACATGAAGGATAGAGCTATTCTATGTAATATTGGACATTTTGATAATGAAATACAAGTTGATGCTTTAAAAAATTATAAATGGGACGAAATTAAACCACAAGTTCATGAAATAACATTACCAAGTGATAAGAGAATAATTTTATTAGCCGAAGGTAGACTTGTAAATTTAGGTTGTGCAACTGGACACCCTAGCTTTGTAATGAGTGCTTCATTTACAAATCAAGTTACAGCACAGATTGAATTATGGAATAATTCAGATAAGTATGAAAATAAAGTTTATGTTCTTCCAAAACATCTTGATGAAAAAGTTGCAAAATTACATTTAGAAAAAGTTGGTGCAAAACTAACTAAAATGTCTAAAGATCAAGCAGATTACATAAGCGTAGCCCCAGACGGCCCCTACAAACCTGATGCGTATCGCTACTAATAGCGAAAAAATAGATATAACTTTAGAGGTTGATACTGTCAAATTAGCTAAAAAATTTTCTCATATTTTAAAAAAAGGTGATGTGGTTTTTTTATATGGTGAAATTGGTGTTGGAAAAACAACCTTTATAAAACACTTGATTAATAACTTTCAAAAGAACAGTGATCTTAAATTAACAGAAGTTACGAGTCCAACTTTTAATTTAGTTAACGAATATGATAGTGGAGATTTTATAATTTATCATTATGATTTATTTAGATTAAAAAACATTCAGGAAATAAATAATATCGGATTATTAGAGAATATTGACAAAAACTTAACTCTAATAGAGTGGCCTGAAAAAATTGAAAAAATGATTAAAAACAGAATAAGTTTATTTTTTGAATATGAAAATAACTTTGATCGAAGATCTATTAAAATACAAAGATTTTAAAAAAATGAATTTTAATGGAGCAAAAATAAAAAAAATTAAAGGTGATGCTTCATTAAGATTTTTTTACAGAAAATTCAGTGATAATAATTCCTCAATAATTATTTTTGCAAAAAAAGAAAAAAAGAAAAACTTGCTAATTTACGATGCTGTAAATAAGTTATTGATAAAAAATAATATTTTAGCTCCAAAATTATTTGATGAAAAATATAAAAAAAATTTTATAGAAATAGAAGATTTTGGAAATGAAACTATTTATGATCTCTTAAAAAAAAAATCAGTTAACAAATTAAGATTATATAAAAAATCAATTGATCTTCTGAATAAAATACAAAAAATAAAAGAATATAAAAATGAAAATTTTAAAGGGAAAATTTATACAATTCCCGATTATAATCAGGAAAAATTATTTTCTGAGGCAAAATTATTTACAAGCTGGTATACTAAAAAATTTATACCAAAAAAAAAGTTAAAAAAATTAAATTATTCAATTCATAAAGAGATAAATTTTTTATTATCTAATATTAAATTAAAAGATAGAGTTTTTGTACATAAAGATTTTCATGTATCGAATTTAATGAAATATAAAAATCAGTTCGCTGTAATCGATTCACAAGATGCTGTACGTGGAAATAAAGCTTATGATTTGGCATCTTTGATAGATGATGTAAGATTTGCATCAAATAACACGCTAAAGGAAAAAATTTATAACTATTATATAGGATCAAAAAAAAAATCTTTTAATAGTAGTGATTTCTTAAATGATTTTAAAATTCTTTCAGTACTTAGAAATATGAAAATAATAGGGATTTTTACAAGACTTGCCCTTAGAGATAAAAAAAAAAAATATTTAAATCTAATACCTTATGCCTGGAGATTAATAGAGTTAAGGATGAAAAATGATATAAAATTTCAAATACTTAAAAATATTTTTGATAAAAATTTTTCTAAAAAAATTAGGAATTTAAAATGAGAATAAATACGGCATTAATAATGTGTGCTGGTTTTGGAAAAAGATTAAACCCTCTTACATTAAATATACCAAAGCCTCTTTTAGAAATTAATAATTTAACTTTATTAGAAAATACAATTAATTTAGTTAAAGATTTGGATATTAAACAAATTAAATTAAATACTTTTTATATGAAAGATCAAATAAAAAAATTTATTGAAAAAAAAAATTTTAATTTAGAAATTGAAATTGTAGAAGATGGTGATCAGATTCTAGATACTGGGGGTGGTATACATAATATGATAAAAATGTCTGGAAACGAGGAAGATTTTTTAATTTTAAATCCTGACACAATTTGGAGTAAAAACTATTTAAGAGAAATTAATCAAATAATTGCTATGTATTTTGAAAAAAAAATTAAGAATATACTTCTTTTAGCTGATAAAGATTTAAGTTTCGATGAAACTTTAACAGGTGATTTTGGATTAGAAAAAAACCTAATCAATGAATTTGACAAGAAATATATTTATACCGGATGTCAAATACTTAATAGATCAGTTTTTATTAATGAAAAAAAAGATAATTTTTCAATTAATAAAATTTGGTCTGATTTAATTAAAAGTAATCAACTAATCGGATTTGAGAGTAAGTTAAAATTTTACCACGCAACCAATCTAAATGTTTTCAAAAAATTACAAGATCTTTAGCTCTACTTTTATCTAAGTATTTGCAATTTTTAATTTTATAGTTTTTATCTATTTCTATAATTAATGGATTTCCTGTTGGAATTTCAAGTTTAGTAATTTGAATTTCATCAAGTTTAAACAGATATTTACATAAAGCTCTAATAGAATTTCCATGAGCTGATATTAAAATATTTTCCTTATTAATTTTAACTTCTATTTCTAATTTAAAAAATTTAATTACTCTTTCATACGTGTCCTTTAAGGACTCTGTATCTGGTATAAATTTATGTGGGATATTTTTAAAAACATTTATATTAAGTGGGTGAAATTTACTCTTTTTATCTAAAGGTTCAGGTTTTAAATCCCAAGATCTTCGAAATTTATGAACTTTATCTTCACCAATTTTTTTACTCATTTCAACTTTATTTAGTCCAGTGAGAGCACCATAATGTCTCTCATTAAGTTCCCAAGCTTTTTTAAAATCTTTTTTATCATTAAGTGTTTTCTGAATAATCTTGAGAGTATTATTTGCCCTCAGTTGTATAGATGAATAATAATGATCAATTCGAATGTTTGATTTTTTTATTAAAATACCTGCTTTTTCTGCCTCCAACTTACCATTTTCAGTTAAGTCAACATCAACCCAACCAGTAAACCTATTTTCAAGATTCCAACTACTTTGACCATGTCTAATTAAAATTAAATAACTCATTTTTATTAATCTTAATTTAATATAAAAAAAAAATTGTTAATTAAATGAAAAAAATATCTTTTTTAACAAAAACCTTATTCCATATATCTAATATTGTATTGATTTCGATATATCTCTATCCTGGTAGTATTTTAGGATGGTTTTTTTATGGAGATATTCGTATTCAACCACAATTAAATTCAAATTTTTCAAATTTTTCACCAAACCATTTCTATGCTTTTCTTATTCTTTCTTTATTGGGAATAGGTTCTTATTATAAAGATAAAATTAAAGATCTTTTTTTATATTTATTTTTTATCTCTATTTTTTTAGAGTTATGTCATGTTATAATTCCATTAAGAAACTTTGAATATAAAGATTTAATTAGTAATTTTTTGGGTGTTATATTAATTTTTCTATTATTTAAATTTAACAATTTTTTAAAAAATAAAAATGATTAGATTCTATTTTAAGATTTTTTCAATTCTTTGTTTAATATATATATCAGCGTGTTCTTCTATCCCTCAAAGTACATCTAATAGTTGTAAAATCTTTGATGAAAGATATCTTTGGTACAAACATTCTAAAAAAGTTGAGAAAAAATGGGGAACACCAATATATATTCAATTAGCTATTATCAAGATGGAGTCCGATTTTGATTGGCTTGCGAAGCCTCCAAGACAAAAATTATTTAAAGTAATTCCTTTTAAGCGGCCTTCAAGTTCATTTGGTTATTCACAGGCTATTAAGGGAACTTGGGAGCAGTATAAAAATGAAACAGGAAATAAATTTGCTACAAGGGCTCGATTTAAAGATAGTGTAGATTTTATTGGCTGGTATACAAATAAATCAAAAACAATTTTAAATATTTCTCTTGATGATGCTTTCAAACAATATTTAGCTTACCACGAGGGTTGGGGAAATTATAAAAATTATAAAAAGAATATGAAAGTAATTGGGTTAGCTAAAAAAGTTGAAAAACAATCTCAAATTTACAAAAAGCAGTTATTTGATTGCAAAAATTCTTTAAATAAAAAAAAATATATTATTTTTTAATTAGTTGTTTATTTAATTCTAAATCAACTGCATCTATTCTTTTAGTATTTTTTGCTAAAGCTAAATACATTGAGGGAGTCACATAAAGTGTAAAAAGTGTTGATATTATCATCCCACCTAAAATTGTTGCTCCTACGGCCAATCTGGAACCTTCACCTGCACCAGGTCCAATATTTCCAATCACAAGTGGTAGCATTGCTATCATTGTACTTAGTGAGGTCATAATAATAGGTCTAAATCTCATGCTACAAGCTTCTTTTACAGCCATTTCTATATTTTTCCCTGAGGTTCTGATTTGATTTGCGTAATCTACAATTAAAATACTATTTTTAGTAGATATACCTATTAGGATTATAAGAGCTATTTGTGAAAAAATGTTAATAGAAGTATTAAGAAATAAAATAAAAACAAGACCACCAAAAATTGCCAAAGGCACAGTAAGCACTATTATAAATGGGTGAATAAAAGAGTTAAAAGTAGCAGTCATAACCAAATAGGCGGTTAATAGAGCCAAAGCAAAAATAATGAATAACTCATTGCTTGTCTCTTTAATTTCCTCTGATTTTCCTTTCCAAGTAATTTGATTCTCTGGTGCAATTTTAGACATAGTATTTTCAAGAAATGAAATAGCCTCGGTTAGTGTATAACCTTCAGAAATATTTGCTGAAATTGTTACAGCTCTTTGTCTGTTATATCTAGCAAGTTCTTTGGCAGATCCAACTTCTTTAAATTCAACTAAATTTGCTAAAGATATAAGTTTTCCTGAGGTTTCTGATCTCACAAAAATTTTTGAGATTCCATCTTTATTTCTTCTATCAGAGAGATATTGCTGAACGATTATTGGATATTCTTTTCCTTGTCGATTAAAGGTTGTAATCTTTTTGCCACCATATAAAGTTTCAAGAGTTTTACCAATTGATTGAGTAGAAACACCTAGATCTTTAGCCTTACTTTTATTAATTATTAATTTTACCTCTGGTTTGTTACGATTATAGTCAGACTCAACTCTAGATAAATTTCTATTTTGTCTAAGTTTTTTAATTACATTATTTTGAATTTCTTCTAATTCTTCGTAAGTACGGCCATAGATTACCATTTGAACTGGTTTATTATAACTTGAAATTCTTATTGATTGTGGTGAGATTGGGAATGCAACTGCCTGGGGTACAGTAACTATTTTACCAATCGCTTCTCTCATAACTGTTTGTGAGTTTTTGTCTCTATTTTTCCAATCATCTAATAAAGCTATTATAATGAAACTATTATAAGAATTTGCTGAACTACCAAAGCCAGGTACTCTCATTATAAATCTTGAATATGGACTCTCCTCAGATTGTAATAATGGGATTAGTCTTTTTTCAATTTCTTGTGCACGTTCTTGTGTATATTCAAATGAACTTCCCTCATCAGTAAAACCAATTACAAGATAAGCCCCCCTATCTTCAATTGGTAATAATTCTTTTTTAGAGAAATTAAAAAGAAATATAGAAAGAATTATAATAAAAAAAATGAAGGTCCCAATAATTTTTGTTTTGTTTATAGTTAATTCAAGAGTTTCTTTATAAAAACTCGACAAACCTAAGAAAATTTTTTCGAATCTTTTTACAATTATATTTTTTTTAGTTTTTTTTGTAAGAAATTTACTACCTAACATTGGGGATAGAGTTAGTGCAACAAATGATGAAACTACAATCGAAAACGACAAAGCAATAGCTGTCTCTCTAAAGAGAGTGCCTGAGATTCCCTCAATAAAAATTAGTGGAAGAAAAACTGCAATCAAAATTAGAGTAGTAGCAATAATTGCAAAAGTGATTTGTTTCGAACCTTTATATGCTGCTACAAGTGGGGACTCACCATTTTCTACCCTTCTATAAATCGCATCTGTCATGATGACAGAGTCATCAGTTATTATTCCAATAGCTAATATAAAACTTAAAAGAACAAATATATTAATAGATAAACCAAAAATATATAAGCCTAAAAAAGATGCAATCAAACTTACAGGAAGGGCAATAGCAGGAACAATTACTGCTTTTAAGTTTCCTAGAAATAAATAAATAATTATAACAACTAAGACAAAAGCTATAACAAGTGTTTTATAAACTTCCTCAATCGCTGCCTCAACATAATTTGCTCTATTAAATGCCACTCTTAAGTTTAGGGCTTCAGGTAAAGATTTTTGAACTTCAGATATTTTTTTCTTTATATCATTAGATAATTCAACGGTAGAGGCCCCACTTTTTGCATATATTCCAATGCCAACAGTTTTTAAATTTAATTGATCTTTAGTTTGTGCTTTAAAAAGAGTTTTTTCAGACACTGGGCCAAATTCTATTTTAGCAACATCTGAAAGTATTATGACCTTGTTGTTTGATTTTTTAATAGGTAATTGCTTAATTGTATCGATATTATTATATGATTTATCAAGATTTAAAGTTAAATCAACGTTATCTGCTTCTAATGTTCCAGCTGGAAGTCTTATATTTTCGCTTCTGAGCGCACTTTCAATATCCTGGATTGTTAAGTTATTTGCAGCTAATTTTATTGGATTAACCCAAATTCTTATGCTTAATTCTCTTAGACCACCAACACGTATTCTCCCAACATTTTTTACACTCGAAAATTGATCTATTAAAAATCTTTCAGCATAATCACCTAATTCTAAATCACTCCATGTTTTTGAGGAGAGTGATAACCACATAGTGGTTGTAAATCCAGCAGCTCTTTTTAAAATTTGGGGTGGATCTGACTCATCAGGCAAATTATCGACAACTCTTGCAACTCTCTCTCTAATATCATTTGCAGCATTATCTAAATTAATACTTGTATCAAACTCTATATTAATGGTACTTCTGCCATTTTCAGATTTAGAGTCTATATTCTTTATACCTTCCGCTCCTCCTATCACGTCCTCCATCACTTGAGTAACTTCTTGATCTACTATTGAGGCAGCAGCAGATTTGTAATCAACTTGCACTTGAACTACTGGTGGCTGTATACCATCTGGCAGTTCTCTTACAGGTAGTTTCCAAAAAACAAAAAGACCAAAGACAATTAATATTAATGACATTACCCATGAAACTGCCGGTCTTTTTATACTCAATTCAGTTATAAACATTTATTTCTTTAAAGCTTTTATTTTTCCGTTAGGTCTAACTTTTTTTAATCCTTCAGCTACTATTCTATCTCCTTCACTCAGCCCTGAGAGAATTTCAACTCTTCCATCACTTCTTATTCCTATTTCTACTTCAATTTTATTTGTAATATCATCATTTGAAACTTTATAAATATACGATTTATCGCCCTCCATCATGATGCTGGTATCCGGGACACTTAATGAGTTTCTTAATTTAAATTTTACAGTTATTTCTAATAAGGAACCTGATAATAATTTAAGATCTTTATTATCTATTTTAACTCTAGATAATAAACTTCTAGTATCAGCATTTATTCTACTAGAAATAAAATCAATCTCACCCTTGAAAATTTTATTTTTAAAACTTGAAACTCTTGCCTCTACTGGCAATCCTTTTTTTATAAATGAAGCATAACTTTCAGGGACTTTAATATCAGAAAAAATTGTCGAATTGTCATCTAAAGTTACAATAAATATATTATCAGACACAAAAATATCTTCTGTAAGACCCGTATATCCCAAGACCCCATTAAACGGTGCAGTTATATTACCACTTTTAAGATTTAAAATTAAATCACCTTTTTGAACGATATTTTTTAATGATAAATCTCCTTCAACATCATTTTTTTTAATTTTAAAAGTTTTACTTTTATTTGAAATTGCAGTCCCAAATGTCTCTAATTTTTCTGCAAATTGCTCATTTATTACGTTAGTAACAATTATACCTGGGGGAGGCATTTTACTAAATTTTTTTTTGAAATGATTTCCAATCATCGTTCTAGCGATGATTACTACTGCAATAATTAGAAAAAAAGTTGTGACAATAGTTATAATTTTAGTAGATCTTTTCATTTAAATTTTTCCGTATTCCGCCCAGGAACCATCATATATTTTCGGCAAATATTTATCATTTATTAAAGAATAAGCTAGCGCTAAAACACAAGCAGTAACTCCAGAACCACAGGAAAATACAACACTAACTGAGGAGATATCTTTTAAATTCCTCTTAAATATTTCAATTAATTCCTTATTATTTTTAAAAGTTTTATTTTTGTTAATTAATTGACCAAATGGTATACAGCTTGAATTTTTAATATTTCCACTTCTCAAACCTTCTCTTGGTTCATTTACTTCACCCTTAAATCTTTCGATACTTCTTGCATCAATAATGTTGAATTCTTTTTTATGGATATTTTCATTTATCTCTTTTTTGTTTTTAACTAAATTATTTATTTCATTTGCAATGTATTTTGTAATTTTTACCTTAGGGATTTTATTATTTGTAATTCTATTTTCATTAATCCATTTTTCAAAACCTCCATTAAGAATTTTTATTAATTTTGGATTATGACCAAAATATATAAAATTATACCAGCATCTACATGCACTTATAACATCTGAATTATCGTAAATTATTATTTGATCATCATTATTAATTCCCATATTAGATACAATTTTTCCCCATTCATTTAAACTGACAAGCATGTGAGGTAAGTCAGTCTCCTTATTTGAATTTTTATCAAGATCAAAAAAAATAGAATTTGGTATATGTTTTTCCTCATATTCTTTTAATCCATTTCTATTTGTTTGAGGCATATGCCAGGAGCAATCAATGACCTTAAACTTATTTAGATTTGCCTCAAGTTCATCTGTTTCAATTAAAGTCATTTTAATATTTTTCTAAATATTTCTGATGGTATTCTTCTGCTTTACAATAGTTATGAATGGGTGAAATTTTTGTAACAATTTTACCTGAGAGTTTTTTATTTGTTTGTTTTAAAACTTTTTCAGCTATTTCTCTCTGAATTTGATTATTATAAAAAATTTCACTTCTATATTGAGTGCCAAAATCAGGACCTTGTGAATTCAGTGTTGTAGGGTCATGTAAATCAAAAAATATTTTTACTATATCTTCATAGGAAATTATATTTGGATCAAATTCTAATTTTACTACCTCTGCATGATTAGTGTCACCAGAACATACCTTTTTATATGTTGTGTCAGGATCATCTCCCCCACAGTATCCTACTTCTGTGCTTTTAATTCCATTAATTTTACTAAATTTAATTTCTGGACCCCAAAAACACCCCAAACCTAAAATTGCTATTTCCATTGATAATACCTGAAATTAATTTACTAATTATTCATATGTTAAGCAAAAATCAATTGGGTTTTTTGTACATGTTTTTATCAATTTGTGCATTTTCTTTAATGGATTTGATAGTTAAGTGGTCTGTCCAGTATCCATTAGGACAAGTTTTATTTTTTAGAGGTTTTTTTGGAATAGTTTTTTACTTTTTTATCATTCCAAAAGACAGATTTCATAATTTTTACAAAACCAATAGAGCAGGGCTTCATTTTTTGAGATGTCTTTCAGGTTTAATAGCATTAATTGCAATTTTTATAGCATTAAGAAAACTACCTTTAGCAACCGTAGTAAGCATATCTTTTGCTGCACCAATATTTACAACGATTTTTTCAATTTTTTTATTAAATGAAAAGGTTGGTATTTTTAGGTGGCTCGCAGTTATAATTGGGTTTATTGGAATTATAATTATAACAGAGCCTGGAATTAGTCAGTTAAATATTTATTATATTTTTCCAATAATTTTTTGTTTGGGTCTTTCTTATGTAGCCATATCGATTAGACAGCTTTCTACTACTGAACCTGTCTGGTTAATTTCATTTTATTTTTCTTTATCTATAACCTTATTAAGTTTTACAACTATTCCTCAAGGGTGGGTAATACCTAGCTTTAATCATTTTATATTATTATCATTAATTGGAATTTTTGGTGGAGTAGCAAATTTATGGTTAAGTCAGTCATATAAATATGCTGAAGTTTCACTAGTAACTCCTTTAAAATATCTTGCTCTAGTTTTTGCAATAATTTTTGGATATTTTATCTGGGGAGAAGTTCCCACAATAAAGACATTAGCTGGAGCATTTTTAGTTATAATCTCTACATTAATAATTTTTAGACGGGAAATTTATAAAAAAAACATTATTACTTCAAAAACGTTTAATGACTAAAGTTCCAAAATACTGGTTTAAAGCAAAAAAATACTTATCTAAAAAAGATAAGATAATGTCTAAATTAATTAAGAATTATGAAAGCCCCTCCGAAACCATCCTTACATCTCGAAAAAATATATTTTTTTCACTATGTAAAAGTATAATTGGACAACAAATTAGTGTTGCAGCTGCTAATTCAGTTTTTTCAAAGTTTAAAAAGAAATGTAAAAATAGAATCAATGCTAAAAATGTTTCAAAATTAACCTTTAGACAGTTAAAGAGTTGTGGTTTAAGTCGTCAAAAAGTTTTAGGAATTAAAAGTTTAGCTAAACAAATTATTAATAAATCATTTAATCCAAAAATAATAATTACATTGAGCGATGAAGATGCAATAATTTATTTGTCTAATTTAAGACAAATTGGGAGATGGTCAGCTGAGATGATACTGCTCTTCACATATAACAGACCAGATATCTGGCCTATCCAAGATATTGGTCTTTTAAGAGCAATTTCAAAAAACTATAAAAAAAAATATTTACCCTCAGAGAGATTTATAAAACTTTTACAAAAAAGATTTTCACCTTATTGTTCAGTAGCAACATGGTACTTATGGAGAAGTATTGATCCAGAACCAATTCAATACTAACTTCCTTCTATAATTTGATGGTTTCTAATTACAGTATCTTTCAATAATCCATGAGCAGCTTGATATTCTAATGAATAGAAAAACTCCTTAGCCTTCTCAAAAGAATTAAATTCTATGACAGCTGTCCTCACAAAATTTTTACCTTCAGTGACTATATTTTTTCCACCTCTTACTAAAAATTTACCGTCATATTTTTCTACAGCTGATCTGGCTTTAATTGCGTAGTTATTTAATGCATCATCATCTTTGATAGTTTCATATACACATACGATATAACCTTTCATAATTTTCCTTTCATATTAATCTATCCAATCTTTAAATTTTTCTAAATTATCATTGATATATGATGGTAATTTCTTTAGTTCATATTTTTCTAACTTATTTCCTTCACCTATCTTTTGATTTCTTTTATCAATTGTCAAATCATAGATAGCCTTTTTGTTTTTAATCAAATTTTCAATTTCTTTAATTGTTAAAGGATTTATTTCAAACTCTCTATGATGGAGATAAGATTTAAGCTTATATTTTATTTCTTCAGGAGATTTTAAATTTGTGAAATGCCAACCTCCATTATTGATAAACTTAATATTTGAATATCTAGTCTTTGAAAAAAAAGTGTCTATTCTATAAAAAGGATAATTTCTTACCTTGATATTTCTTAACCATTGTGGAGATTGCAAGTATTTCTTTTTACAGCATCTAGTTCCAACCCAATTATGATTAGGTAATTGAAGATTAAATTTATAATAAAACATTTCCTGATTAAAAAAAATAAATTTTTCTTTAAAATCTTTTAAATTAATTTGTTCAATATTTGGAATTTCATCTACATCAGAAACTAAAATAAAATCGTCATCTGCAGCCTTTCCAAGACCCTTTGCTATGAAATTCCTCTGACCGTTTTCTCTATGTATAGCATTAAAAATATATTTTGTTGATTTTTCATAATCAGTATCATTTTCTTTAACACTCTCTATTTTACTTGGCTCATTGTCATAGACCAAATATATTATTTTATCTTTAAATTTAAGAAATTTGTTATAATCAAATTTTAAATCTCTTTTTTCACCTTTGTGAGTGAATTTGCTTTCGACAATTACGAAATAATCAATTATATCATTTAATGTATTTAGCCTTACCTCTAATATTGTATCTTCATCAAAATACATGAAACAATCAAATATTTTCATAACTACTTTTTAATCTTTTTTATTATTTTTAATATGATAAATGAATTCATGGCAGATAAATTAATTATTTCTTTTAAAGAATATACCCAAATAGTTGAAAAATTAGCGATTCAAATTCACAATAATTACAAACCGACTGTTTTAGTGGGTATAATGAGAGGGGCTGCTCCTATTATAGATATTTTGTCAAGAATTTTAAAACTTCCAATAGCCTATATTGTGATTCAAAGTTATTCAGGTAAAAGCATAGAAGATAAACAAGGTCAGCTTATGTTTGCCAGGGAAATTAGCTCATTAGCTGTAGATAAAGATTTCAGTAAAGTTTTATTAATTGACGATTTGTCAGACACAGGTCTTACTTTAAATAAAAGTATAGATTGGCTAAAAAATTACGGGCCTACAAAAAATTTTATTAATGAAGTTAAAACAGCTTGTTTGTGGAAAAAAAAATCTTCAACTTTTGAACCTGATTTTTGTCCTGTAAGATTAGACTCTGATCCTTGGATTGTTCAGCCTACAGAACATTATGAAGAATTAAGTATAGAGGAGATAATTAAGAATAATAAATAGGGCTAGTTAAATCTAGCCCTATTAAATACGTTTTCAAGCAACTGCAAAACTTACTACACTAAGAATAGCAACAACCCATATGGCTGGTGAAGTGGTAGAAAACTTACCAGTAAATATTTTTATTAATGCATATGAAACAAACGCTAAAGCAATACCATTACTGATACTGTAGGTAAGTGGCATAGCAATCATTGCAAGTATAGCAGGGGCTGACTCTGAAATATCGTTCCACTCAATATCTGTAATATTTCTAATGAAAAGAACAGATACAAAAAGTAACGCAGCACCATCAATTTGTTTTGGTAAACTTGTTGCTAAAGGAGCAAAAAATATACATGCTAAGAATAACAAGCCTATTACTAAAGATGTCATTCCAGTTTTTCCACCAGCTTTTACTCCAGCTCCTGACTCAACATAACTGGTAACAGTAGTGGTTCCCATCATTGCACCAGCAACAGAACTAACGCTATCTGATAACATAGCTTTATTGATGTCTTGAACTTTACCATCTTTTCCAACTTTACCTGCTACATTTGCAACTGAAGTTAAAGTTCCAGCGGTATCAAAAAAATCAATAAACAATAAAGTAAATATTACCGTAGACATTCCCGCAGTCATCGCAGCAGATAAATCAAATTCGAACAAATAAGTCATTGGTGGAGGCGAACTTGCAAGACCATTAAACTTAGCAAGTCCAGTAGCCCATGCAATAATACTAAATACTAAAATACCAATAATAATATTTCCTTTTATTTTCATTTTCTCTAAAACAATAATCGCTATGAAAGTCGCACAACCTAGTAAAACAAGTGGATTGCTAAGATCACCTAATTGAACTAATGTCACTGGGTTATCAACAACAACCTCCATTATTTGTAGTCCAATTATAGCTAAAAAGAGTCCTATGCCAGCTCCGATCCCAAGTTTTAAACTTTTTGGAATGGAGTTAATTAACCATGCTCTAATTGGTGTAAGAGATATTATTAAGAATAAAACACCTGCAACAAGCACTGCACCTAAAGCTTCTTGGGGTGTATAACCCATTCCAGCACAGACCCCAAAGGCTACAAAAGCATTAATTCCCATTCCCGGTGCGAGACCAATTGGCCAAGTTTTTCCATAGAAAGCCATAATAAAACAAGCTAAGGCAGTAGCTAAAATTGTTGCTGTGTAAACGGCTCCAAAATCAAAAAAGCCCTTCTCTGGTCCAGCAAATTCACCAGATAAAATAAATGGATTTAAAAACATTATATATGCCATTGTCAAAAATGTAGTTACTCCAGCAGTTACTTCAGTTTTAAAATCTGTTTTGTGTTTTTTATAATTAAAATAATTATCGAGCATAATTCCTCCTAGTTATTCAATAATTATTAGATTCTTAAAAATTATACTCTTTTTAATTCAGATTTATTCACATAATTCAACTTATAAGTTTATATTTATGCCATATTTGTATTATTATTATCAAATATGAAAAAAATAAATTTTTTAGTCTTTTTTTTTGTGACATTATTTTTATTAACCGGTTGTCAAGCTATTAAAAAAAAAACTGATTCGATTGTTGAAAAAGAAAATGAAAAATTAAGTAAATACATCGGTAAATCTGCAAATGAATTAAGATTAGATTTGGGTAAACCAGATGAGGATTACAAAAATGTAAAAGGCAATTTTGAATTAGTTTATAAGACTAAAAAATATGGAATTCCTTGTGAAAGAAAGTTTGAAATTAATTCAAATTCTGTTGTTGTTGGATTTGTTTCTAATGGATGTTTTTAGATTACTCGCGGAGAAATAATCTCCGCAAGTAAGGTTTTCGCTTATTTTATTTTTATAAGTTTTTTCTTTTTATGCTCTGGGATAATTCTTTCACAAGAAATTGTTAAAAGACCGTCTTTAAGCTGAGCATCACCTACTTTTACATCATCTGCAATTGTAAATGATCTAGCAAATTGTCTTTGAGATATTCCTTTATGAATTATTTCTCCATTAGAGTTATTATCCTCTAATTTATTAACTTGTTTAGTTCTTACAGTTAATAAATTATCTTCAAATTCAACCTCTACATCATCTTTTGAAAATCCAGCTAAAGCAACCTCAATTGCATAATTATCTTTATCTGTTTTTCTGATGTTGTATGGTGGGTAGTTTGACTGCATAGTCAAATGACCGTTATCCAGCATATTTTCGAACTGATCAAACATATCGTCAAAACCAATTGAAAAAGGTCTCAGTGAGTTAAAAATAGATAAATCCTTACTTGTCATAATATCCTCCTTTGTTAAGCAAGTTTATTTATTGTTAGCCCCATTAGGCGACCAACAATATTTATATGGGAACTATTTTATTTTTTTCAAGATATTAAATTTTAATTTTTTCAGAGATCTTTAAAATAAATGTGTAGTCAAAAGCTATTTCTTCAATGGCACCATCTCTACCAGACTTACCTCCGTGGCCTGCATTCATTTCAGTTTTTAACAAAAGCAAGTTGTTATCAGTTTTTAAATCTCTAAGTTTAGCTGTAAATTTTGCTGGTTCATCGAATAGCACTCTATTATCACTTAAGCTTGTAGTAATTAATATGTGAGGATAATCCATTTTTTTAATATTGTTATATGGAGCATAAGAATGAATATAATCAAAGTGATCTTTATTATCTTTAGCATTACCAAATTCATCAAATTCTCCAACAGTAAGGGGCAAAGAATGATCCAAGTTAGTTGTTAACGAGTCAACAAATGGTACAGCCATTACAATTCCAAGAAATAATTCTGGGGATTGATTAACTACTGCTCCCATTAATAAACCACCAGCTGATCCACCCATACCAATAATTTTTCCTTTCGATGAGTATCCTTTTTCAATCAAAAACTTTGCTACGTGTATGTAATCTTCAAATGTATTTTTTTTATTAAGAAGTTTTCCCTCTTTCCACCATTTCATTCCTTTTTCCATTCCTCCTCTAATATGTGCGGTTACCCAAATAATATCTCTGTCAATTAAACTTAATCTAATTGAGGAAAAATCTGGAGTCATTGAACTTCCATATGATCCATAACCATATAAAAGTAAATTTGCTGACCCATTGATTTTAGTTTTTTTGTGTCTGGTAATTGTAAGTGGAACTAATCTTCCATCATGAGAAGGGCACTCTAGTCTTTCGACTATATAGTCATCTGGATTATGACCAGATGGAATTTCTTGTTCTTTTACTAATTTTTTTTCTTTTGTTTTTAAATTGTATAAATAAGTTTTACCTGGTGTTTTCGGAGATGAATATGACAAGTATACTGAATCAGTATTTTTATTTCTTTGTATCAATGAAACACTAGGCACAATCACAGATTCATCAGTAAACTTTAATTCTTCCTCAATTCCTGTTTGTTTATTTTTTACAAATAATTTTCCCAATGCATTCGATTTTTCCCCTCTGATGATCCAATCATTTAAAAATATTAATCCTCCAATTAAAACTTCATCTTTAGCAGCTATATAAATTTCCCAATTTTGATTTGATAAATCATCACATCTTTCGATTTTGAAATCCTCTGCATCATCATTAGTATGACAATAAAAATATCCACCCCAAGAATTGACTGAATAAATTACACCCTTTTTTCTTTTTTTAATTAATTTTGGCTTTGGATTTTTTTCCGTTACCTCAAAATAGTATTGCTCAGATGTATTATGATCTGATGTTGTTATAAAAAAAAATTTTTCATCTGAACTTAAATTTATACCTACGGTAAATGCCTCACTTTTCTCCTCAAAAATAAGCGTATCGTCTTTAACTGATGATCCGATTTTGTGTCTAAATATTTTTCTTGGTCTATGGAATTCATCAAGCTTTGAATAAAAAAAATATTGGTCGTCCAAACTAAAAGCAATACTTCCACTTGTTTCTTCTATTTTCTCAGTGACTAATTTTCCTGAGGTAATATTTCTTATGTAAATTGTATAATATTCAGATCCTTTTAAATCTAAAGAATAACCTAAAAGTTTGTCATTATAACTTACCTCTAAATCACCTATACCAAAATATTCAGTTTTTAATTTCTCTTTTTCTAAATCGCCATTCCAAAATTCTTCAATTTTATCGCTTCCAATTTTCTTTCTAAGTTTTATTGAATAATTTCCTACTGAAGTTGTTTTAGTCCAATATTCATATTCTTTGTCTTTAAATTTTAATGACTCATCATCTAACTTTATCCTACCTTTAATTTCATCAAATAAGATTTTCTGATATTCTTTTGTGTCTTTTAAATTATGTTCTGTGAAATTGTTTTCTTCTTCAAGATATTTCCTAACATCTGGAAGTAGCTTAGAACTATCTTTTAAAACTTCAAGAATATTATCCTGATGGATCCAACTATAATTATCTTCCCACGTCGTATTGTGACAAGATTTAAACTCTGGTTTTTTTTTAAGTTGTGGTATTTTCATTAGATTAAAAATATATGAATATAATAATTTATACAGTGGTTATATTAACCATTTTTTATTTTCTACTAGGTTTAATAACCAAAATTTCATCTAGGAAAATTTCAAAAGGCCTAAGATTTCTAATTATATTAGGATTGATTGCTTTAGCAGTCTTGTTTGCTATTGGTGGAAAATTTTTATTAACCCTACCTCTTACTTTGGCAAGTTTAGCTTTGTTAAAATTAAAAGGTTTATCTATTTTCCAATTAATTTCTCTTTTTAGACTTATTCAAACATTAAGAAGATCTGGTCGCTTTTCTTTTAATCAAACAGGTACCAATAATGTATCTTCAATATCAGTTTCAGAGGCGTACAAAATTTTAAATTTAGATATGAATAAAAAAGTTACAAAAGAGGATGTCAATAAAGCATATATAAATATCCAAAAAAAGATTCATCCTGACATTTCTCCTGAAACTTCAAAATTATCCTCAATTGTTAATGAGGCTAAAGATATTGTTCTGAACGATATTTCTTAATCAATAATTTCTAAAAATCTCTCAAAAATTTTTTGCGGATCAATTTTATCTTTACCTAAAGTATTATGTTTTACCGTTTTTTCTCCCTCTGGAATTATTGGAAACATTTTTGAGCTATAATTTCCATAAATTAAGGGAGTATCGGCCATTAAAGTAATCGTTTTAATACCTAAAGCTGAGGATAAATGGCTAAAGCTTGAATCATTACAAATTGATACATTACAATTCTTAATTAACGGTAAAATTTCACTAATTGTTAAATTATCTAAACGAGTACAAAAATTCTTAAACTTAGATTGTAAAATTTCGTTTAGCACTTCCTGTTCTTCATTTACCTTACCTGTTGCAAGAAAAAATCTGCAATTTTTCGTATTTGATATTTTATCAATTACACTTAAGAAAGTTTTTGCAGGAATCCTTTTTGTAGGTCCAGAGCCACCTATGCCTAAGAGAATATTAGTAGTATTTTTATCTATTTGAAATTTTTGTGCTGCTTTAGAAATTAAATCACTATCGATTTGTACCTCAGGATCTTCATTAATGTCCAAATGCAAATTTTCTTTTAAGAATTTCTTAGGCGTCTCTATTATGTGTTGTTTATTTTTTGTGAATAATGGATATTGATAAATTTTTGGAATACCAGATATTTTAGCAACTAAGTTAAATCTTATGGATGAATTAAAAATAAAAATTTTATCAAAACTGTGTTTTTTTAAATCATTTATTAAATTAAAAATTCCAAGAATACCATTATGTCTACTATCTGATTTTTGATCCCTATCTAAAAATAAAATTTTATCAATGTAATCTGTTTGATGTAAATATTGATCAGCCTTTGTATTTTTTTTAACAAGTAAACTAATAGGCGAATTAAATTTTTTGTACAAAGCCTTTATATAGGGTAAAAAAATAATATTATCCCCAATACCCATTCTATTTTGGATTACTAAAATTTTCATATAGTATTTATAATCATTACTAAGTATATTTTTTATATAAATTTTTATTATGACAAAAATAAGTGGAATTTTCGCGGCATCAATGTCAGTTATAAATTCTGATTTAAGCCTTAATATTGAAAAAACTATAGAACATGCAGAAAAATTAATAGATCAAGGTTGTCATGGAACAGTTATTTTTGGAAGTACTGGTCAGGCACAATTAATTCCGATTTCTGAAAAAATAAGATTATTAAATAAACTATCAGGCTCAAAATACAGAGATAAGCATATAATTGGAACTGGATTAAATTCACTGAATGAAACAGTCAACTTTCTTAAAATTGCAATTTCCTTAAACTTGGAGAAATTTTTAATAATGCCGCCCGCTTACTATAAATATGATGATAAGAGTGTAATTAATTTTTATGCAAGAATAGTAGGGTCAATTCCGAGATGCAAAATTTTATTATATAATTTTGAGGAATTATGTGGATACAAATTTAGTGTTGAATGTGTTGAAGAACTTGCAAAAAGGTTTCCACAACAGATAGTAGGTGTTAAGGATAGTTCTTACAATTTATTCCAGAATTTAAAATTAAAAAACTTTTCTATTTTACCTGGTTCCGAGTTAAAATTATTGAAAGGTTTAGAAATTGGCTGTTCAGGTATAATTAGCGCAACTTGTAATGTAACTGCTCAACTCTCAAGAAGAGTTTATAATGATTATCTCTCTAATAAAGATCAAATTTATAATCAAAAACTGAAAGATGTTAGAACTGAATTTGAAAAGTATAATTTGATATCAGCTTTACACACATTAAAATCTAAAGAAGATAAGATTTATCAAAATGTTTTGCCCCCTTTAGATGTTTTATATGATAATCATAAAAATGATTTGATCCAAAACCTTGAAAAACTTAATTTTAAAATTAATTCAAAATTGGCTGCTTAATATGCAACTAGCAAGATTTTTAAACAAAATGTTCAAAAAGGGTGGTTTCATTTTAATCGATGCCAACTCAAAAGAGTACATCATTGGTGAGCCTAAAGATAAACCTATTAAAGTAAAAATTTTAAATAAGAGTCTTCATTATAAATTATTATTTCATCCAGATTTATATTTTGGTGAAGCTTATACTAACGGAGAAATATTAATTGAAAATGGTTCTTTAACAGATTTTTTAGATTTAGCTTTAATGAACATTGGTAGAGGAGAACTGAATTTTTTTAGTTACATACTAAATAGATTGAGAGGATCTTATAGATATTTAACAAATTTCAATTTTATAAAAAAATCTAAAAATAATGTATCCCATCACTATGATATTAAAGATGATTTGTATGATTTATTTTTAGATCCCAAGAGACAATATTCTTGTGCATATTTTAAAAACGAAAACAATAGTCTTGAAACAGCTCAAAATGATAAAATCCAACATATTATTAAAAAGTTAAATATCAAATCTAATCAAAAAGTTTTAGATATTGGGTCTGGATGGGGTTCATTAGCTATTGATATTGCAAAAAGTGCAGGATGCGAGGTAACCGGTATTACACTTTCAAAAAATCAATTTGATTATTGCAATAGAAAAGTAAAAGAAATGAATCTTGAAAATCAGGTTAAATTTAGATTAATGGATTATCGCGAACTAGAAGAAAAATTTGATAGGATAGTAAGTGTAGGAATGTTTGAACATGTTGGAAGAAAGTTTTATAAAAAATTTTTTAATCAAGTTGAAAAACTATTAAAAGATGATGGAATTTCATTAATACATACAATAGGATCTGTAAATCCTCCTAGAGACCCACATCCATGGATGACAAAATATATATTTCCCGGAGGTTATACACCTAGTCTAAGTGAAGTGACAACACCAATAGAGAATGCTGGTTTGATAGTTACTGATATTGAGGTTTTAAGACTACATTACGCTCATACACTGAGGCATTGGAAGGAAAATTGCATCAAAAATAAGGAAAAAATTATACAAATGTTTGATGAAAAATTTTTTAGAATGTGGGAGTTCTATTTAGCTGGATGTGAAATGGCTTTTAAATGGGGAGATCAAGTTGTTTATCAATTTCAGCTTGCAAAGAATTACAGATCAACACCAGTTACAAGAGACTATATTTATCAATAAATAATTGATAAATTAACAATCTCATCGTAATGAAAAAAAAAAATAAAAAATCAAAGATCAATAAATTAAAGAGAAAAAAAATTAAATCTAGAAAAACTAAAAAATCTAGAACAAAAAAATTAAATATCAAAAAAAACAAAAGAAAAAAAAAGATTAAGACATTCAAGAAAAATTTTACTGATTTTAAAAAGCTAAGATATAATTTAAAAGAAAATAAAAAAAAAAGTAAAAGTTTAATTTTTAAGATAATTAAATTACAGTTATCTATAAAACCTAATTTTAAGATAAATATCAATTTTAGTCTTGAAAAGTATATTCAATCATTTTTTGATAAAATTTCTGATACTATAACAAATTATAAGACTCTTAAAAAAGACGAGACAAGAAGAATTAAGTTAGAACAATTAGAAAAAGAAAGATTAGATAAATTAGAAATTCAAAGAAGAATAAAAGAAGAAGAAGAACTTTCATTTAAGCTCAAAGAAAAAGAGATTAAAGACGAGATTAAATTAGAAAAGCAAAGAAATAAAGATATTAAATTATTTTTAAGAAAAGAGCAGGCTCTAATTCGAATTGAACAAGCAGAGAAACAAAAACAATTTTTAAAGCAATTAAAATTAGAAAAGCAAATAGAAAAATTTAGAGTAAGAGAAATAAAAGAGCTTGAAAAGTTAGAAAAAATTTCTTTAAAAGAAAAACGAGATGATTATGCGGGCTTACAACAAAGAATAGAAAATCTTAAGGAAAAATATAGGGAAATTAGAGATCAGAAAATTAGAGAGAGAGTAGAAGCATTAGGAGTAAAAATACAAGGAGATGAGAATAGAGAAACATTATTACAAAAGGAAAAAGATTATACAATTGCTCGACAAAAAATTGAATTTGCTCTTGAAAGTTTTTACAGAAGCGCAAGCAGTCTAGTTTTTCAATTAAATAAAAGACATATTACAAGAAACATGTCTATACTACGTTGCATCGATCGAAGATTTGAAACTGGTGAAATTTTTGTTAAATGGGATGAATCGGAAGATGAAGAATGGTTATTACTAATTTACATAAAAGATAATACACCTGATGAAGGAATTATAATAGAAGATAAAACAAACCCTGATAAAAATTTTTCCCATGAATTTAAAAATAATGAAATTTTTAAAGCTTCTGACACAATGGTTGATGCACTTACCCAATTGATTGCTAAAAAAAGAGAAAAAAACACTAACTAATTTTTTAGAATAATTGTAAGATTAATCATGTTGCTTGGCACTATCTTTCTTATAGTAATGTATATAATATTAAAATACGTATTAGCCTGGATAGCATATGTAAACAAATTAGACTCAAGACTAGGCGATAGTACATGGAGATGGACATATGACTATCAAGTAATTGGTGAAAGAGACTATTCAGATTTAGATGATAAAGATTTTATAAGACTTAGAAGAAAAAAAAATAAATTAGTAACAATTATGTATTCAATTTTTTTAATTATGTTTGTGGCTTTTATGTCTTGGTTAAGTAAACTTTTGATACTTTTCCTTAATTAGTTTTCAATTGTTTTTTATTCTTAACATAAAGAAAAAAAGCAACAATTTCATAAATTAAAGAAAAAATTTGAAATATAATTGGTAGTCTCAAAAGTAAATATAAAAATTTATATTTTGGGATATTTTTCCAAACTAATAAGAATGCCGAGGCTCCACTAAATATTTTTCCGTCTTTTTTGACATGCAATCTTCTTAAAAGCTCCTTATCATTCTTGTTGGTATCCTTTTCAGCCTCTTCATTGTTAGTAATATCGATCCAGTTTATTTGATCTATTTTTTCTTTTTTATATAGATCAATTTCTGCCTTACAAATTTTACAAGAATTATTAAAATATACTTTCATATTAAGTGAATTTATTACTAATTTGTCTCATATATGTACATGCGTAAAATACTCTAGTTGAAAATTCTTTGAAACAATCTATTTAATGTTTTTTATGAGTGAATTCTTTAAAAAATCTGACATATCTAGAAGTGAGGCTGAAAACATTATTTCAGAGACTTTGCAAAAATGTGATGATGGTGAATTGTACTTAGAAGATTCGAAATCCGAATCAATCTTATTAGATGATAATAAAATTAAAAATTCTAGCTATAATTCAGATTTAGGATTTGGATTTAGAGCTATCTCTGATGAAGTGGTCGCATATTCTCATTCTAATGAAATTTCAAAGAATTCTTTGAAACAATCTTCAGAAAACTTAAAGTCAACACTAAAATCTATCAAAGGTACTTACAATCATGAAATTCCTAAAACTAATAAGAAATATTACGAAAATATAAATCCTATTGAACAAAAATCCCTTAATGAAAAAATTAAAATACTTAACGATGTAAACAATTATTTACGATCTAAAGGTGATAAGGTTAAACAAGTAACTGCTAATTTTTTGGGAGAGCAAAAGTCTGTAGAAATAATTAGATCCGGTGGAGAGACTTTATCGGATGTTCGTCCTTTGATAAGATTTAATGTATCAGTCATGCTTGAGAAAAATGGCAGAATGGAAACAGGAGTATATGGTGTTGGTGGAAGACAATCCTACGACTCGTATTTAAAAGACGAAAATTGGAAAATTGTTTGTGATGAGGCTTTAAGAATAGCATCGGTAAATTTAGAGAGTAAACCTGCACCAGCTGGTGAAATGAAGGTTGTTCTAGGACCTGGTTGGCCAGCAATATTAATTCATGAAGCTGTTGGTCACGGTTTGGAAGGAGATTTCAATAGAAAGAAAACTTCAGCCTTTCATAATTTGATGGGCCAAAAAGTTGCAAGTGAGGGAGTTACAATCATTGATGATGGTACTATTGATAATAGAAGAGGTAGTCTTACAATTGATGATGAGGGAACACCAACAGAAAAAACTGTTTTAATTGAAAATGGAATTTTAAAAAATTTTATGCAAGACAGGCTAAATGCACGCTTAATGAAAACAAGATCTACTGGAAGTGGAAGAAGAGAAAATTACAGACATATAGTTCTACCAAGAATGAGAAATACGATGATGCTTAGCGGTAATCGGACTCAAGAAGAAATGATTAAAAGTGTCGACAAAGGTATTTTCGCAGTTAGTTTTGGTGGTGGACAAGTTGATATTACATCTGGAAAATTTGTATTCAATTGCACTGAAGCTTATGAAATTGTTAATGGCAAAATTGGATCACCAATTAAAGGTGCAACATTAATTGGAGATGGTCCTTCAATTTTAAAAGAAGTTTCTATGGTAGGGAATGATATGATGATGGATCCTGGTATTGGAACATGTGGTAAAGCAGGACAGGGCGTCCCCGTAGGTGTTGCACAACCGTCTATATTAATCAATAAGATGACTGTAGGTGGTACGAAACTTTAAATGATTAAAGATCAAGAATTTTTAGAGAAAAAAGCATCATATTGTTTAGGTTTAGCAAAAAAATTAGGTGCAACTGAGTCAAGTGTGATTGTAAAGAACTCAGTTTCAGAAACTGTTAATTTTAGAAATAAAAAATTAGATGAATCTAATAGGTCAGATGATCTAGGCATAAGTATAACTACTTACATTGGTAAAAAAAAATCATCAATATTTTCTTCCAATTTAATTAATGATAATCTTGATATTTTGATCGAAAAATGTGTTGAGACTACAAAAAATACTCCTGAGGATGAATTTAATTCTTTACCAGATAGAGATTTATTAGCAAAAGAAGTTAAAGATTTAGATCTTTATGACGATACCCATATAGAGAACGATCAAAAAATAAATTATTTAAAGAAATTAGAAACAGCTGCTTCCAGTGATAAAAAAATTGTCAATACTGAGTCTAGTTTTACTCAGAATAAATCCAATTTTGTTTTGGCTAATACCGAGGGTTTTTGTGATGGTTACAAAACATCTTCATTTTCAGCATCAAGTGTAACGGTTGCAAAAGATGAAAAAAGCATGGAAAGAGATTATGAATATTCAAGCAAATGTTTTCTTAAAGACCTAGAAGATGCTGTTGAATTAGGCAAATTAGCCGCTAATCAAACTATTAGAAAATTAAGTCCAAAAAAAATTGGGAGCGAAAAAATTGCTATAATATTTGATAAAAGAATAGCTAAAGGGATATTAAGTACCTTTGTGAGTGCTATTTCTTCATCAGCGATATCAAGAGGAACTTCTTTTTTAAAAGATAAAGTTAATAAAAAAATATTTCCAGATAAAATTAATGTATTTGATAAACCTGATATACTCAAAGGTTTAGGCTCAAGAAATTTTGATAGCGAGGGAGTAAAGACCAATACATTAAAATTAGTGAGTCAAGGAATTTTGAAACATTATCTGATTGATACCTACAATGGAAAAAAATTAAATCTTAAATCTAATGGAAGATGCGGTGGATCAAGTAATCTTTTTTTTGAAAATGGAAATATTAGTTTTAAAGATTTATTGAATTTAAATTCAAAAAGTCTCTATATTACAGAAACCATAGGTCATGGAAGCAATATTGTAACCGGAGATTATTCAGTAGGAGCAGCTGGGTTTTTAGTAGAAAACGGAGAGTTTAAGTATCCAATAAATGAAATTACTATAGCAGGTAATTTTAAAGACATGTTTCAAAATATTACCTTAGCAAATGACTTGGAGTTCAAATATGCAACCAACTCACCAACCATGATGATAGAGGGAATGGTTGTTGCTGGTAAATGAGTGAATTTTGCATAATTGGCTCAGGAATTTCTGGGTCCACAATTGCAAATCTTCTTAACGAAAAACATTCTGTAATTTTGTTTGACAAAGCAAGAGGCCCAGGAGGTCGTGCATCTTTTAAACGAATTAAAGGAAAAACAGGTTTCGATCATGGTACTCAATATATTTCACCAAAAACAAGAAAATTTAAAAAATTTGCTAAAGACTTAATAAAAAAAAGAATTTTAAAAGTATGGGGTGGCAAACATGTTTTCCTTAATTCAAAAAAAAAAGAAGATATAAAACATCTAAAAATAATAGGTAAAAATGGGAATAATGATATTAGTAAACATTTACTTGATAAAATTAATTGCAACTACCATAATGAATTAAAAAAGATCTATTATAGAAATAAACTGTGGCATTTATTATTTGATGATGGAAAATTAAGATCTTTTAAAAGCTTAATTTTGACCTGTCCATTTCCACAATTAAAAAAGCTTTCTAAAAAATTCATAAACAATCCCTTTTTAAATAAACCTATAAAAATGGATGCAAATATTACTACTATGATTGCTATAAAAAAAAATAAGAAATCAAATAGCAGTTATCTCTTTGAAGATCCAATTCTTGGATGGGCTGGTAACGAAAATTCAAAAAAAAGATTTCAATCAAAATATGATTTATGGACCCTTCAAAGTACATTTAACTGGGCTAATAAAAAGATTAATAAAAACAAAAACAATAAAAAAGAGAATTCAAAAATTATGATTGATAAATTTTTTAAACTTTCAAATATTAAAAAAACAAAAATTTATTATTCGCTTAATCATGGTTGGAAATATTCTTCAAATTCTAAATCATTTAGGATTAAGAGTTATTGGGATTCAAAAAAAAAACTAGGTGTTTGTGCAGATTGGTTTGTAGGACCTAGATTAGAGTCAGGATGGATAAGTGCACATGATTTATTTAAAAAAATTTCAAGATAAATTAGTTAAAAGTCTTTAATTTATATTCCCAATTACCCATTCTTGAATAGGATACTTTTAATATTATTAAATTTTTTTGATCATACCAAACATCAAAATCTAATCTTTTATTTTTAGGTATACTCATGTCTTTAGATCTCAGTATAAAATGATCAACATCATAAATTTTTCCATAAAGATCTATTTTTTCTTTACCTACAAAAGTTACCACTTGATCTTTAATACTTCCTGAAATCGGACTAATTTGAGAACTTGCTTGTAAAATTTTATGATTCCACCAATTTCCAATCACGTTATCAGTTGAGGCCTCTCCATTATAAGAAGATCCTTTAATATCAAATTTTTGATTTTTTTGATTAAATGTTAAATTTACAAATTTTTTTTTATTATTTTGTAAAGTTTTAGAATTATAAGAAACTAATTGATCTTTGAGATACCTTTCCTCGCTATAACCCTCGACCTGAAAAACTGTTGCTCCCAAAAGTTTCACTACAAACTTAATTTGATTAGTAACAATAGTTTCTGCTCCATTTCTATTGAAAAAATAATGATTATAGCCAATAAGCTCACCATTCCGAAAAATCTCCATCTCAATTTTCTTGTATTTAATGTAATGTCCAATATGAGCAATTGAACTTGTTGGATAAATTAAGAGAAATAAGATAACTATAATTTTTTTCATTTAACGGCTAGTTTATTAGACTTTATTAATAATAGAAATAACTTATTAAATGTTTTTAAAAATTAAGAAAATACCTAGGGTTAAATGGAGTTCCGATAAGCCCTATAATTTTAAACCAAAATTCTCTACGTTCTTTTTTTTATGTTTCGGTCTGATGTTATTTGGTCTTGGAGAAGGTTTATTAATTGTATCTTTTACTGGTGCTTCTCCATGGAGTATTTTAGCACAAGGTATTTCGTTAAATGTTAACTTAAGTATAGGAACGATAACATTTTTGATTAGTTTTGCAGTTTTAATTTTGTGGATACCGCTTGGTCAAAAACCAGGGATGGGGACAATACTAAATGCAATCATTATTGCATTGATGATTGATCTTTGTATAAAATTTGTTCCAACTCCATCTAAATACCAGTATCAATTAATTTTAGCAATAATTTCAGTAATTATGGTCGGGATTGGTGGAGGTATTTATTTAGTATCTAATCTTGGGGCAGGACCAAGAGATGGCTTGATGATTGGTCTACAAAAAAAAACAAACTTGCCAGTTGCTGCTGTAAGAGCATTTTTAGAAATCTCTGTTGTAAGTATTGGATGGTATTTAGGTGGAATTGCAGGAGTTGGAACTTTATTATTTGCCTTTGGTATTGGTCCATGTGTAGCTTTAGGATTATATTTTGTAGATAAAATTTTCAATTAGGCTGCTGCTCCAGATTTCTCACTTTTTTTTCTTTCATGAGGATCTAAAATAGCCTTTCTTAATCTGCATGACTCTGGAGTAATTTCAAGAGCTTCATCTGTATTCAGAATACTTAATTGCTCTGCGATTGACATTTTTCTTACAGGAGTGAGAACTACATTTTCATCAGTTCCTTGGGTTCTCATATTAGTCAATTTTTTACCTTTCATAACATTAATAATCATATCACCAGGTTTTGGAGATAAGCCAACAATCATACCTGGATAAACAGGATCATTATGAGTCACAAACATTTCTCCTCTAGCTTGAAGATTGTAAATCGCAAAAGCTACCGCTTTGCCTTTTTCCATTGAAATCAACGCTCCTTTTCGTCTACCTTCCATTTCTCCTTCAAATGGTCCATAAGAATGAAAAATTCTATTAATTACCCCGTTACCTTTTGTTAGTGTTAAAAATCTACTTGTATATCCCATTAATCCTCTTGTTGGAGCATGGAATAAAAGTCTTTTTTTATCCTTACCTGTGTCTTTTAACTCTATCAATTTACCTTTTCTTCTATTCATTGAATCAATTATTTTTGAAGAATACTCTTCATCTACATCTATTGTAATTTCTTCAATAGGTTCCAATTTATTTCCGCTCTCATCATTTTTAAATAAAACTTTAGGAGGACTAACTGTCAGTTCAAATCCTTCTCTCCGCATTTGGGTGAGTAAGATTTCTAACATTAATTCACCTCTACCACTTACGATAAATGAGTCGATTTGATTATTTTTGGAAAATGTAATACCAACATTGTTTTGTGCTTCTTGCATAAGTCTATCTTTAATCTGAGTACTAGTAAGTTTTTTTCCTTCTGTTCCAGCTAGTGGAGATGTATTTACTGTAATGGTAATTGACATTGTTGGAGGGTCTATTGGTGTAGCCGGTATCGGCTCCATAACCTCTAAATCACAAATTGTATCAGCTACATTTGCTTTTTCTAAACCTGCAATCACTACAATATCACCTGCTCCACCTATTTCTATTGGAACTTTTTTGGTACCTTCATATCTAAAAATTTTAGTTAATCTTCCTTCATCAATTTTTTCACCTTTAAGATTTATTGCTTTAATCGATTGATTAGCTTTGGCTGTACCTTGATTTATTCTTCCAACTAAACTTCGGCCTAGAAAACTATCTGAATATAACAACGTAGACAACATCGCGAATGGTTTTGATTTATCTAGATTTGTTGGCTTCACATGATCTATGATTTGATCTAAAAGTGGATTAAGGTTTTCTCTTGGACCATCGACTTCTTTATCAGCCCAGCCAGATCTACCACTTGCATATAAAACTGGAAAATCTAATTGTTCCTCATCAGCATCAAGACTTACAAATAAATCAAATGTTTCATCCAAAACTTCATTTGCTCTTTGATCAGTTTTATCTAGTTTATTTATGACTACAATTGGTTTTAAACCTTGTTTTAAGGCTTTAGCTAAAACAAATTTAGTTTGTGGCATCACACCCTCAACAGAGTCAATTAATAGCAATGCTCCATCCGCCATACTTAAAACACGCTCAACTTCGGCTGCGAAGTCTCTATGTCCAGGAGTATCAATAATATTTATTCTTGTATTTTTCCAATTTATAGACGCGGGTTTAGCTAAAATTGTGATACCTCTCTCTTTCTCTAACTCTCCTGAGTCCATCAATCTTTCATCAACAACTTCGTTTTCTCTAAATGAACCACTTTGCTTCATTAAGTTGTCTATCAATGTTGTTTTTCCATGATCTACGTGTGCAATAATTGTTATGTTTCTGATATTATTGGTCATAAATTCTGGCTCTTATACATTAATTCCTTGATTTGAAAACTTAAAAAAAGACCTTTAAAAATCTTGATTTTGAAGATCGATGCTAAATTAATTAGATTTTTTTTGTTTATCTTTCTTAATTTTTCTTTTTTCTTTTAGACTAAATCTTGATTTTTTTTTAACACTTGAGTCTTTAAAAGATTTTCCGCTATATCGTTTAGACATTTTGTTTATTTTGAGATTTTACAATTAAAAGTCATTTTTAAACAGATTAATCTATTATTTTGTAAAATTAAATTAATTTTGATAATAAACTAGTATATGAAACTTACTTACCGTCCAGAAATTGATGGATTAAGAGCAATTGCAGTTGGGGCGGTAATTTTCTATCACGCTCAAATTACTATTTTAGGTGAAAAACCTTTCAAAGGAGGTTTCATTGGGGTTGATATTTTTTTCGTAATTTCTGGCTACTTAATTACCTTAATTATCCTAAAAGAATTGAATTCGACAGGCTCTTTTTCTTTTAAAAGATTTTATGAAAGAAGAGTAAGAAGAATATTACCTGCTTTGACAATAGTTATACTGTCCTCACTCCCATTTGCTTGGATGTATTTACTTCCAAGTAGTTTTATAGATTTTTCAAAATCAATTCTTTATTCACTTGGTTTTACCTCTAACTTTTACTTTCATTTCTCAGGCCAAGAATATGGTGCGGAAAATGGTTTATTAAAACCATTTCTCCATACATGGTCATTAGCTGTTGAAGAGCAATTTTATATTTTTTTTCCCATAGTTTTGTTAATAATATTTAAATATTTAAGAAGATATTTAATTCATTTTTTTGTATTTAGTTTCGTAATAAGTTTAGTTTTAGCAGACTGGAGCAGTAAAAATTATCCGTCTGTTTCCTTTTATTTTCTTCATACTAGAATTTGGGAATTATTAGCTGGTTCGGTTTTAGCATACTTTGAAATAAAAAGAGGACACAGAAGTCAAAACAAATTGCTAAATTTAATATTACCAAGTGTAGGTTTATTTTTAATAATTCTTACAATTATTTTTTTTAAATTACATTTTCCACATCCATCATTTTACTCATTACCTGCCATTTTAGGAGTATGTTTGATTATATGGTTTGCTAACTCAAATGAAATAGTTACAAGAATTTTATCAACAAAGTTATTTGTTGGAATTGGATTGATTTCTTATTCTTTATATCTTTGGCATTATCCTATTTTTGCTTTTGTAAGAACTAATGAAATTACCGAAGATAGTTTATCAATAAATTTTTTAATTATTTTAATAACAGTACTATCTATTATTACCTATTATTTTGTTGAACGTCCTGCTAGGAATATGAACTATAAATTTAATAAAATACTGAGTTCTATTACAATTTCTTTTTTAATATCAATTGTTTTTAGTCTCAATGTTATTAGCCAAAGTGGTTACAAAAATAGAATGCCAGAAATATTAGCTAAAAATTTAGAACAAGACATTTTTGAGGAAAATATTTTTAAAGAGTCGTGGAGATTTTGGCATTTATTAACAGACTCGAATGGTGAATATTGTTTTAATAATGAAAATAGATGTGAGTTTAATTCTTTATCAAATAAAAAAGTTTACCTTGTAGGAGATAGCCATGCAGGATCATTAATGTATGATTTAAGAGATAAAATTATAAAAAAGGATTATCAATTTATTACATCTGTTATTGGAGCTTGTTCGTATTATCCTGGTTTTAATATGATTATTCCTAAAACAGGAAAGATAGACGATAAATGCACTGATGAATATTTTCAAAAGTTAAAAAAAATTTTATCTAAAGAGAAAGACGCAATTATTATATTCGTCGTAAGATTTCCTGCACATTTGACAAAGTTTGAGTTTTATAAAAATAAGGATGGATCAAAAATTAAATGGCATAGGGATTATGTCCCTGTAGGTAAATACGAAAGTATTCAAAGTTCATTTAAAAATGAGGTTATGGAGCTTTCAAATAATAATAAAATAGTACTTCTTTATCCTATACCAGAAGTTGATTTTGATCCAAATAAGAAAATTTATTCTCAATGGATAAATAGAAAAAACAAATTTTCTCAAAATTTTCATTTAGAGTATTTTACTACCTCTTATAAAGCTTATCAAAGCAGAACAGAATCAAGCTTTAAACTACTAGACTCTATCGATGGTGATAATATTTATAGGGCTTATCCACATAAATTGTTTTGCGATACAACTGTTAAAGACAGATGTATTACACACAATGATAAAATAGTTTTTTATGTTGATGAGCATCACCCATCTTTAAAAGGAAGTAATTTTATAAATGAGCTTATTATTAATGAAATAGAAAAAATAGAGCTTGAATTAAAATAATTTTTTTAAAATTTTTAATTTAGATAAAAAAAAGGGCAGTCTGAACTGCCCTTTTTGAATTTTTAAATATAATGATGAGTAGTATTACATTCCCATGCCACCCATGCCACCCATGCCACCAGGCATTCCTCCTGGCATTCCTCCTGGCATTCCTCCAGCAGCATCTTTTTCATCTGGTTTATCTGCAATCATTGCTTCCGTAGTCACTAATAATCCTGAAATAGAAGCAGCATCTTGTAAAGCAGTCCTTACAACTTTTACAGGGTCAATTATTCCTTTGGCAAACATATCACAGTACTCTTCATTTTGAGCATCATAACCATGTGTTTTTTTATTTTGTTCTAACAATTTACCTACAATAACAGAACCATCAACACCTGCATTTTTAGTAATTTGTCTTATTGGAGCCTCTAGAGCTTTTTTAACTAATTCAACTCCAGCTTTTTGATCATCGCCTTTAGCTTTAACTTTATTTAGGTCTTGCGCTGCGTATAATAATGCACAACCACCTCCAGTTACAATACCTTCTTCTACAGCAGCTCTTGTAGCATTTAAAGCATCTTCAACTCTATCTTTTCTTTCTTTGACTTCAACTTCAGTAGCACCACCTACCTTGATTACTGCAACTCCTCCTGCTAATTTTGCAAGTCTCTCTTGAAGTTTTTCTTTATCATAGTCAGATGTTGTTTCATCAATTTGCTGTTTGATAGATGAACATCTAGCCTCAATATCTGATTTTTTTCCACTTCCGTTAACAATAGTGCTGTTATCTTTGTCAACTTTAATTTTTTTACATGATCCAAGATCCTCTAGTTTTACGTTTTCAAGTTTTATCCCTAAATCTTCAGAAATAACTTGGCCACCTGTTAATATTGCAATATCTTCCAGCATCGCCTTTCTTCTATCTCCAAAACCAGGTGCTTTAACAGCAACAACTTTTAGACCACCTCTTAATTTATTTACAACTAGTGTAGCTAACGCCTCACCTTCAACATCCTCTGAAATAATCATTAATGGCCTTCCAGCTTGAACTACTGCCTCTAAAAGAGGAACCATTGGTTGTAAATTTGCTAATTTTTTTTCGTGCAAAAGAATAAAAGGATTTTCTAATTCAGTTGTCATTTTATCACTATTAGTTATGAAGTATGGAGATAGATAACCTCTATCGAACTGCATACCCTCAACAACATCTAGTTCTGTCTCGATACCTTTGTTTTCTTCAACAGTAATAACTCCCTCATTACCAACCTTCTGCATCGCTTTTGAAATCATTGTACCAATTTCATTATCTCCATTTGCTGAAATGGTTCCAACCTGAGCAATTTCATCACTATCCTTAACTTTTTTTGCAGACGCCACAAGATTTTCTTTAACAACTTCTACAGCAGCATCAATCCCACGTTTAACATCCATCGGATTCATTCCTGCAGTTACATATTTTACCCCTTCTTTAACTATTGCTTGAGCTAAAATAGTAGCAGTTGTTGTTCCATCACCAGCTTCATCATTAGTTTTGCTGGCAACTTCTTTTAGCATCTGAGCTCCCATATTTTCAAATTTATCGTCAAGATCAATTTCTTTAGCCACAGATACACCATCTTTCGTAATTCTTGGTGCACCATAAGACTTATCCATTACTACATTTCTTCCTTTAGGTCCTAAAGTAACCCTAACTGTATCAGCTAATATATTAACACCTCTAATCATTGCTGCTCTTGCTTCTGAATCAAATTTAACAATTTTTGCCATTTTTATTCTCCTTTAATTAAATTATTTGCTCGAGATACCCATAATGTCTGACTCTTTCATTATGTTGTATTCCTTCCCATCTATTTTGACTTCAGTCCCCGACCATTTGCCAAATAAAACTTTGTCGCCAACTTTGACATCCATTGGAATTTTTTTCCCATCTTCAGTTTTTGCACCTCCTCCAATTGCAACAACTTTTCCCTCTTGAGGTTTCTCCTGAGCGGTGTCTGGGATTATTATTCCTCCAGCAGTTTTTTCGCTGCTGTCTAAAACTTCTATCAAAACTCTATCGTGTAACGGTTTAAACTTCATAAATTCTCCTTTATAAATCTTTATAAATATGTGCTTCATATAGATATTTCGACGTCTATTTCAAGATAGAAACCTTAGAGAATATTAATATTGATAGTAAATTCTTGATTTTTTGGGTTATACCTTAAAATATGACCAAAAATTTAGATTTAAATGGCCTACAATCAATCGCTGATAATTATGATCTATTTTACATTGATCTCTGGGGTGTAATTCATAATGGAATTAAACTCAATGAAAAAGCAATGATTGTTCTACAAGAACTCTCAAAAAAAAATAAATCTTTTGTACTTTTAACAAATGCACCAAGACCAAATAAAACAGTTAAAGATTTTTTGGAAAAAATGGGGATGTGTGAAGAACTGAGAGATCATGTATTTACATCAGGTGAAGCATCATTGAATTATTTAAAAAAATATTTTTTATCACAAAAATTTTATCATATAGGCCCACCAAGAGATTTTGATTTATTTCATTTGTTTAAAAATAACAGGTCTGAAGATATTAAAGGAAGTGAATATTTGTTATGCACTGGTTTATTTGATGAATATGACAAAGATTTAATTTATTATCAAAATTTATTTGATAATCACATAAATAAAAAAATGATTTGTACAAACCCAGATTTAATCGTTGATCGTGGTAACAAAAGAGAATTATGTGCAGGTTCCATCGCTATGGTTTTTGAAAAAATGGGAGGTGAAGTAGTTTATTTTGGAAAACCGTACCCAGAAGTTTATAATCAATCAATTGATAACAATAATAAAAAAATTTTAGCGATCGGAGATAATTTAAATACAGATATTAAAGGTGCTAATCTTTTAAATTATGATTCTTTATTAGTTTCTAATGGAATACATAGGGATGAAATTAAAGATAAAGGAATTCAACAAGTTTCGAAAGAATACGAAACAATAATTAATTTTATTCAGTCGGACTTAAAATGGTAAAACATTATTCTAATTTTAATATTGAAAAAAAACATAGAGGATCAATTATTTTAATTGGTAATTTCGACGGTTTGCATCTTGGCCATCAAAAATTATTTAGATTAGCAAAATCTTATAAAAAAAAATATGATTTAAAAATAGGAGTGATAAATTTTAATCCAATGCCTAAAATGTTTTTTAATAAAAATTTGAAAAACTTTAGAATCTCAAATATTGATCAAAAGATTAAATTACTGAGTAATTTAAAAGTAGATTTTGTAATAACAAAAAAATTTGATTATAAATTTTCAAAAATAAAATCAATAAACTTCATTAAAGAAATTTTAAATAAAAAAATAAATTCTAAATTTATTTTTGTTAGTAATAATTTTAGATTTGGAAATAAAAGAGAGGGAAATGTTAGTCTCTTAATTAAAAATGAAAAAAATTATAAATATAAAGTTGTTAAACCAAAACCATTAATCAGCAATAAAAAGATTGTATCATCATCTTTAATTAGAAATCTTTTAGAAAATGGATTTTTAAAAAAGGCAAATAAACTTTTGAATAGAAACTGGGCGATACAGGGAATTGTTAAAAAAGGAAGACAAGTTGGAAAGAAAATTGGTTTTCCAACATGTAATATAGACATTCAAGATTATGTTTTAGCAAAACCCGGCGTTTATGCCGTTAAAGTTTTAAGAAAAAATAATACTAAATATCTTAGAGGAATTGCAAATCTTGGATATAGACCTACATTTAACCAAAAAAAAATCTTATTAGAAGTTCATTTATTTAATTTTTCTGGAAATCTTTATAATAAGCTTTTATCAGTAGAGTTTATAAAGTTTATTAGAAAAGAAAAAAAATTTAAGAATGTTAATCAATTAAGAGCTCAGATAAAAGCTGATTTAAATATTGCAAAAGAAACTTAATGAGTAAATCACAAATTAACCTACCCAAAACAGTTTTTTCTATGAAGGCTAATTTACCAACAAGAGAGCCTGAAATTTTAGAACATTGGAAAAAAATAAATCTTTATGGTGAATTAAGAAATTCCAGTGAAGGAAAAGAAAAATTTATTCTTCACGATGGCCCTCCTTATGCAAATGGTAATATTCATATGGGCACTGCTCTTAATAAAATTTTAAAAGATATAATTGTAAAATTTCACCAAATGGATGGTAAAGATAGTATTTATGTTCCAGGATGGGATTGCCATGGTTTACCTATTGAATGGAAAATCGAGGAACAATACAAAAAAGATAAAAAAAATAAAAATGATGTTCCAATAGTTGAGTTTAGAAAAGAGTGTAGAGCATTTGCAGAAAAATGGATAGAAATTCATAAATCTCAATTCAAACGATTAGGTGTTATAGGAGATTGGGAGAATTACTACTCTACGATGAGCTTTGATGCTGAAGCTCAAATTGTCAGAGAACTTGGAAAATTTTTAAAGGAAGGAAGTTTATACAAAGGTTTTAAACCAGTTTTGTGGTCAACAGTTGAAAAGACAGCACTAGCAGATGCAGAAGTAGAATATCAAGACCGGAAGTCAGATACAATTTATACGTCTTTTAAAGTAAAATCTTCTGATTTAAAAGAACTAGTTGGTTGTGAAATTATTATTTGGACGACAACACCCTGGACAATTCCAGCAAACAAGGCGCTAGCATACAACGAGTCTCTTGATTATGTAGTGCTTCAATTAAATAATAATGGAGATTTTAAAAATAGAAAAATAGTTGTCGCAGAAGGATTAGTAGATTCAGTTGTTAAAGATTGTGAAATAAAAGATTATATAAAACTCCATACATTTAAAGGGAAAGAATTTAAAAATACAATCTGTAATCATCCTTTTTTAAAACTTGGATATGAGCTTGATATCCCAATGCTTCAAGCAAGATTTGTAACAATTGAGCAAGGTACTGGAATAGTCCATTGTGCTCCTAGTCACGGACCTGATGACTTCAACTTATGTGCAAATAATGGAATTAAAGCAATTGAAACTGTTGATGGAGACGGGAAATATACTAATTATGTAAAATTATTTAATGGACTTCATATATTTAAAGCTAATCCAATTGTAATTGAAAAACTTAAAGAACAAAAAAATTTATTATCTAATGGTGAATTAGTTCATTCTTACCCACACTCATGGAGATCCAAAGCTCCACTTGTACATAGAGCAACTCCGCAATGGTTTATTTCGATGGAAAGTCATCAATTAAGAGATAAGGCTTTAAAAGCAATTGATGAAACAGATTTTTATCCAAGCAAAGGAAAAGAGAGATTAAAATCTATGATTGAGACTAGACCAGATTGGTGTGTCTCAAGACAAAGAGTTTGGGGGGTCCCACTCCCAATTTTTGAGAATAAGAAAACTAAAGAAATTTTAGTAGATGATGAAGTAATTGAAAATATAGCTTTAATTTATGAAAAAGAGGGTTCTGATTGCTGGTTTTCAGACAATCCTCAAAAATTTTTAGGAGACAAATATAATGCTGAAGAATATGAAAAATTAAGTGATATCGTAGAAGTTTGGTTTGATAGTGGCTCCACTCATTCATTTGTTTTAGAAAAAAGAGAAGATTTACAATGGCCTGCTTCTATGTATTTAGAGGGATCAGATCAACACAGAGGCTGGTTTCATTCATCACTTTTAGAGTCATGTGGAACAAGAGGGAAGGCACCATTCGAGTCTATTCTTTCCCATGGATTTGTAGTTGATGGAAAAGGTCTCAAAATGTCTAAATCATTAGGAAATGTTATTGCCCCTGAAGACATTTTAAAAAAATATGGAGCTGATATTTTAAGAATTTGGGTAGCATCATCAAATTATGCCGAGGATTTGAGAATAGACTTTTCTATTCTTGATCAACATGCTGAGTCTTATCGAAAAATTAGAAATACTTTCAGATATTTATTGGGAAATATTAATGACAATAAAGAAGAAGTAGATCTAAAAAAAATAGATGCTGACTCTCTACCAGAACTGGAGCAATTTATGCTTCACAAGATTTATTTATTAAATGAAAATTTTAAAAAATATTTTAAAAACTACGATTTTCATAATCTTTATAAAGAGCTTTTAAATTTTTGCACAGTTGATCTTTCTGCATTTTATTTTGATATTAGAAAAGATTGTTTATATTGTGATCCTTTAGAATCAGAAAAAAGACAATCATCAATATTATTATTAAAAGTTATTTTAAGTTCATTGTTAAGATGGTTTGCACCAATTTTATCTTTTACAACTGAAGAAATTTATAAAATTGTAGGTAGTAAAAAAAGTATTCATTTGGAAAAATTTATTGATTTTCCAATAAATTTTAGAAATGATAATTTAAACGCTAAATGGAAGGAGTTAATTGAAATAAGAGATGTGTGTAATCTTAGTATAGAAGAAAAAAGAGCAGAAAAAATAATTGGATCAAGTTTGGAAGCATCAATCAAGATTAGATTAGATAAAGAAAAGTTAAAATTTTTTAGCGATATTGATTTTGCAGAATTATGTATTACTTCAAATGTGCAAATGGAAGAAAGTAAAGATAATAAAATTTCAGCCGAAACATTTAAAGCAGAAGGAACTAAATGCCCCTTGTGTTGGAAAATAAGTGTTGGGTCATGTTTAAGAAATGGAAAAAAATGTGTTTCTGAAAACTAAATAAATGTTAAAAAAAAAAATAATTACTTTTTATATATCAAGTATAATATTTATTTTTGATAGATTAAGTAAATATTTTATTTTAGAATTGTCAGGTTCAGATGATAACTTTAATATTTCTGTTACATCCTTTCTTAACTTAAATCTTATTTGGAACAGTGGTATAGCTTTTGGTCTTTTTTCATTTAACGATCAATTTTATTATAATATCATCACATTAATAATAATTATAATAACCTTAATTATTTTATTCTTAGCAATTAAATCTAATGGAGTAGAAAAAATATGTTTTTCAATGATTTTGGGGGGATCTTTAGGGAATATATTTGATAGATTATATTATTCAGCTGTTGTCGATTTTATAGATATACACATTAATAATATTCATTGGTTTATCTTTAATATTGCAGATATATTTATTAGCTTAGGTGTTATAATATTAATCATGTTAGAGTTTCGAATTAGAAAAAAAACATGAGATTTTTTTTAGTATATTTTTTGTTTATAATTTTATTGAGTTCATGCGAGTCGGCTAAAGAAGGTTTCACTCTAAAAAAAAGAGAAACTGATGAATTTTTAATTGAAAAAAAGAATCCATTAGTCATGCCCCCTGATTATGGTAATTTGCCCACTCCCGGTGATTTCAAAAAACAAGAAAATGATAGTGATAGCGAGTTTGAAAAGATTATAAGTAATTCAAAAACTAAAGACACAAAAAAAAAGATAAAGAAAACAAACATTGAACAATCTGTTCTTGAAAAGATAAATTAATTTGGATGTCAAAAAATTTTTTTTTTTTAAAGAACTTTCATAATAAATTTTCTAAAAAATTAGATATAAAAAAGGCTCTTATAATTCTTAATGATCTTTTGAGGGAAAATAACCATATTATTCAATCATTAACAGATGAATATATTTATAGTTATAAAAATAAAAAACTTTTTAAATATAAACATAAAATAAATTTTAGAGTAATTGGTATGGGAGGATCTTCACTTGGAACAAAAGCTATATATGATTTTTTAAAACATAAAATTAAAAAAAATTTTTATTTTGTAGATAATCTTCAGAATCTACAGGATAAAAAAGATAAAACTTTTACAAATTTAATTGTCTCGAAATCTGGTAATACAATTGAAACAATAATTAATTCAAATATTTTGATAAAAAAACGTGATAATAATATTTTTATAACAGAAAATAAAAAAAGTTATCTTAAAATTTTAGCCGAAAAATTAAAAGCTGAAATTGTTGATCATAATAATTTTATTGGTGGCAGATACTCAGTCTTATCAGAAGTCGGAATGTTGCCAGCTGAACTGATGGGTCTCAAAACTAATAATTTTAAACAACTCAATTATCTAATTAAGAATAAGAAATTTTTTAATTCTCTAGTTAAAAATGTTGCCTCAACTTTTTTTTTAATCAAAAAAAAAAAATTTAATTCAGTTATAATAAATTATGATAAAAAATCAGAAAGTCTATTTAAATGGTATCAACAATTAATTGCAGAGAGTTTAGGGAAAAAAAGAAAAGGATTGCTTCCAATAATTTCAACAATGCCAAGCGACAATCACAGTGTCATGCAGCTTTATTTAGATGGCTCCCGGAATAATTTTTTTACCTTTTTTTATACACATGATAATAATGCAGATAGAATTAAAAAAATATCATTGCGATCTCATAATTACCTGGGTAATAAAAAAATCTCCGATATTATCTATGCTCAAAAAATAGCTACTGAAAACATATTTAATAAAAAAAATATTCCGTTTCGAAGCTTTGAAATAAATCAAAGAGACGAAAAATCTTTGGGTGTATTATTTAGTTTTTTTATTTTAGAAACTATTTTATTGGGAAAACTATTAGGTTTAAATCCTTACGATCAACCAGCTGTTGAGTTAATAAAAAAGGAGACAAAAAAAATATTAATATAATGGAGATAAAAAGATTATTTTGGATATTCCATATTTTTTTTGTTCAATAGATTTAAAGTAAGACGTAAAATCATCAATCTCATCTATATGTCTATGTATTATAAGTACACCATTTTTACTAAGTATTTTTTCTTTAAAAATTATAGATAATAATTTATTTAAATTTTTATTCTTGTAAGGTGGATCCAAAAAAATAATATCAAATTTATAATTTAAATTAAGAAGTGTTTTTTCATTATAAATGTCTTTTTCAATTACATCATAATTTTCAATAGAATTTAAATTATTCAGATTTTTTTTTAATAAAGGCAAAACACCTTGATAATTTTCAATAAAAATTACTTTCTTTACTCCTCTCGATAAACATTCTATTCCAAATGAACCCACTCCTGAAAATAAATCTAGTATTGATGAATTAGATAAATTTATTTTAAATTTATTAGAATGCTTGATAATATTAAAAATAGATTCTTTTGTGAGATCCTTCAAAGGTCTAGTTTTAAAATCTTTCGGTTCTAAGATTTTTTTACCTTTGAAAGAACCTGATATTATTCTCATTTTTTTATAACCTTATAACCAATATCTCTTCTGTAAAATCCATTGTCCCAATTGATTTCGTCAAGAAGCTTTAATGAAATTTCTCTTGCTTCTTTGAGATCATTCGATCTAGTTACAATATTTAATACTCTACCTCCATTTGATAAAATTTTATTACCAACTATTTTAGTACCAGCATGAAAGATAAACTGATTATTATTAAATCTTAATTTTTCTAAGTTAAGTTCAACATTTTTTTCATATGTATCTGGATAACCTTTTGAACATAATACAATGCAAATAGTCTTATCTTCAAGCCACTCAATTTCTATTTCATGAAGTTTTTGCTCCATGCACTTATCTATTATAGTTGAAAAATCTGTTTTTAACTTTGGTAGTAGTGTTTGGCACTCAGGATCACCCATCCTTACATTATATTCAATCAAGAAAGGCTCTCCTTTAACAACCATAAGCCCTGCATATAAAAAACCTTTATATTCACAATTAATTTCTTTTAAACCTTTAAGAGTTGGCTTTATAATTCTACTAATTATCTTTTGATTTAATTCTTTTGTTTCTAGTCTAGAAGGGGAGTATGCACCCATTCCACCAGTATTTTTACCCTTATCACCTTCGAAAACTCTCTTATGGTCTTGGGCAGTTCCAAAAGTCTGGTAACTTTTACCATCAGAGATAATAAAAAAACTCATCTCTTCGCCATTTAAAAATTCTTCAATAAGTAAATTTTCTGCTTTTCCAAATTTACCATTAAATATCTCATCAACAGCTTTTGATGCTTCATTAATATTTTCTGAAATATAAACACCTTTGCCAGCAGCTAGTCCATCAGCTTTAATTACTATAGGAAAATTGCATTTTTGAAGAAATGAGAAAGCAGTTTTTGCGGTTGAAAAAACCCCAAATTTAGCAGTTGGAATTTTATATTTTTCACAAAGATTTTTTGTAAATATTTTTGATCCTTCAAGTTGAGAAGCTATTTTATTTGGTCCAAATGCTTTAATATTAAACTGCTCTAAATAATCGACAATCCCATTTACTAAAGGTTCCTCAGGACCAATAATTACAGAGTTTATATTATTTTTTTTTAAGAAGTCTTTTAATCTTTTGAAATCGTTTATATCAATGTTTATATTTGTTGCTATTAAATTAGTACCTGCATTACCTGGAAAACAATAAATTTGTTTTATTTTCTTTGAAATTTTTAGGGACAAACATAGTGCATGTTCTCTTCCTCCACTTCCTATTACTCCTATTTTCATATAATGATATATAAACTAAAAATGTACAAAAAATTAGCGAAAATAAAATATTTACCAAATAATTTTAAAGTTATCCAAGATGGTGATCATGTTATTTGCGCAGTTTCGGGAAAGAAAATTGCTCTTCAAAATTTAACTTACTGGAATGTCGATAAGCAAGAGGCATATTTCTCTTACGTTGAAGCCGCTATCAAAAGGGAAAAAAATTAATTTATTTCCATCTATTATGAGACCAAATCCATTGATAAGGATTTCCGGTAATCATTTTTTCCAATAATTGGTTCAATTCTAAAGTTATGTTTTCTATTGTTTTATCATTATTAAATTTTATTGGCTCCATTATTTCCAAGATAAAGTTTTCATTTTTTTTTCGTTTAATGTGAATTGGAATAATCTTACAATTAAATTTTTTAGCAAATTGAGCTGGAATAGTTGTCGTATATGCATATTTATTAAATAATAATGATTTAATACCTTGAGTAACTCTTTGATCGATCATTAAAGCCACTGAGGTACCAGTCTTAAAATGTTTTAAAATTTCTTTAGTACCCGAAACTCCTTTTTTTATTTGTTTTTTACAAATATATTTTTTTCTAATATTTTCCATGAGTGGATTCAAAAAACTATTATTAAGTGGCCTATAAATTGCTGCTAAATCAATTCCTGATTTTTCAATGTGCATTGCCATTAATTCAAAATTATCAAAGTGACCTGATATAAAAATTACAGGTTCATCTGAAATTTTGATTTTTTCTAAAATTTCTTGGCCGTTAATTTCTAAAAATTTTTCTGAATTTATTTTTCTAAAATGTTTTATAAACATATACTCAGCAAGTATTTTTCCATAACTCTCCCACATTCCTTTTTTTATTTTTTTTTTAAATTTTTTATCTGAGTCAGAAAAAGCATATGAGATATTCCTATCAATAATTTTTTGGGATCTGAAAAAAGGGCCAAATATCAAAAACAATTTACTAGCGACAATTCTAGACAGTCTGATACCTAAGATCTTAAAAATTATAAATAACAAACCTATAATAAAAAATTGACAAAAATATTTTATAGTTTTCATACTAATTATTTAATAATTCAATTAAATTTTTATTGTTTTCAATAACTAAATCAATAGTTAAAAAATCTATTTCTTTTTTAAATTCTGCTGGAACTTTTACATGATCTTTTTCAGTAGTTAAAATCTTAAGATTTTCCCCTTTAGCTTCTTTTATAATTTTTTCAAAATCTTTGATATTATATTTATAATGATCCGAAAAAACCATTTCTTTTGATACATTGAAATTATTTTCTACAAGAATGTTTTTAAAATCTAATGGATTACCTATTCCAGAATATATTAAATATTTTTTACTTAAATCATACTTATTTATATTTGATATTTTATAATAAGTTCTAAATATTTGAATATTTGGATTTACTTTTTTAATTTCATTTTCAATATTTTCTAGATCTTTGGAATAACCATTTAAGAATACAGCATCAAATTTTTTTAAACTTGAAATTTTTTCCCTAAGAGGTCCAGCTGGAATTAGTTGCCCATTTCCAATCCAATTAATTGCCTTAAAACAAACAAGTTTGATGTCAAATTCAATTCCTATATCTTGAAGACCATCATCAAATATTAAAGTATCATATTTTTTATTTAAACCTATCTTTAGTGCTTCTTTTCTTGAATTTGTAATAATCGAAGAAGTTTTTTGTTTCAGCAAAAGTTGCTCATCTTTTTGATTAGAGTAGTATTTTTTTACTGTTGCTACATTGTAACCATGCTCTTTTAACATTTCATAAATAGATATGGTAAGAGGTGTTTTTCCTGTTCCACCTAAATAAATATTACCAACACAAATAGTTTTAATTTTTGAGCTTTTTTCTTTCTTTATAAATTTATATAGATAGTTTCTAAGCATTACTGGAAAAGAAAATGGGATCAATAAAAAAGAAATAAAATTTGGCTTTGGCAGATTCCAAAATAAGGGTTTTTTCAAATTCATAATTTTTCAAAAATTGAATTAATTTCTTGCATATTTTTTTTTAAAATTTTTTGTCCAATAGCGTTTATTTTATTCTTTATATTTTTTTGACTTTTTTGAGAAGAAAACAATTTATCTAGAATATTTGTCATTTGATTTATATTTGTTATTTTTTTCGAAACTTTTTGTTTGCTCAAAAATTGAAATATTTCACTAAAATTTGAAATATTTGGGCCGTGTAAGATATTACAATTATATCTGACTGCTTCTAGTGGATTTTGACCACCATGATTTATAAGAGATCCGCCTAAAAATATATTTTTTAATGATGAGTAGAATGATTTTGTTTTACCAAATGAATTTACTAAGTAAATATCAGTATCTTTATGGATTTTACTTTTTGGTTCATGATAATGAACCTTTAAACCTAAATTTGATAACTCATTTCCTATTTGTTCCACTCTATCTATATGTCTAGGAATAATCACAGTTAAGAGATTATTATATTTCCTTTTTAATCTATTATGGACAAGACCAACAAATTTCTCTTCAGAATTATGAGTACTAGAGGCGCACCACGCAGTTCTTTTTGAAATAAATTTTTTAGTCTGATTGTCGATTTCATTTTTTTCAGTTTCAGATTGAGAATATTTTAAATTACCGAAATATTTTATATTTTTTGCACCAAGTTTTTTTAAAAAAAAAACTGTTTCTTTATTTGATGATAAACAAAGATTAAATTTATTAAAAATTAATTTTGAGAATTTTTTTAATTTGCTCCACCTGTAATAGGATTTTTTAGTAATTCTAGCATTAATAAGAACTATAGGAATATTTTTTTTACTTAAGTTTATTAACATATTTGGCCAAATTTCAGAATCAATAAAAAATGCAATAGATGGCTTCCAGTGTTTAAGAAATTTTTTTACGATAATATTACTATCAACAGGAAAAAACTGATGTCTTATTTTCTTAAGTTTGATTCTTGAAATAATTTTTGAAGAACTGAGTGTGTTTGAAGTAATTAATATTTGATCAATATTTTTTGATTTATCATATTTCTCCAAAAGAGGAACTATACTCTGAATTTCACCAACACTTGCCCCATGAAACCATACTGTTTTACCTTTGGATATATTTTTTTTAAAAAAACCTATTTTCTCTTGAAATCTTGTTAAATCCTCTTTCTTGTTAATTAATCTAATTAAGATTATGAACGGTGATATGATTAAAATTAAATTAATGAAAATTCTATAAATAAAAACCATTAAGATCTTTTTATTTGTTTTTCATAAAAGTTTTTATATGTATTAGAAGTTTTTACTAAATCATCATGTTTACCGCTATCAATGACCTGACCTTTGTCTATAACATATATCACATCAGAATTAAGTATTGTTGAAAGTCTATGTGCAATAACAATTGAAGTTCTGCCTTTAGTCAAGAAACTGATTGCTTTTTGAATTTTACTTTCAGTTTCAGCATCAAGAGATGAGGTTGCTTCATCCAATAAAATAATTGGACTTTTTTTTAAAATAGCTCTAGCTATAGATAATCTTTGTTTCTCCCCACCAGAAAGTCTTATTCCATTCTCACCGATTATGGTATCGTATTTATCTGGTAATTTTTCTATAAATTCACTTGCGAAAGAATATTCTGCTGCCTCCCTAACGTCATCTTTGGAAGCATCTAAATTTGCGTAAGCAATATTATTAAAAATTGTATCATCAAATAAAGTAGTATCTTGACTCACTAAAGATATGTTTTTTCTTAAAGAATAAATTGACGAATTGTAAATCGACTGGTTATCAATTTTAATATCACCTGTGTCTGCATCATAAAATCTTGGGATAAGGTTTAAAATTGTTGATTTTCCTGCTCCACTAAGACCAACTAAAGAGGTCATTTTTTTACCAGGAATATTTAAATTCACTGAGTTTAGTACTGTTGAACCTTTTTTGATATAATTAAAATTTATTTTTTCAAAATCAATTTCACCTTTATCTACTATTAGATCCTTAGCATTCTCTTTATTTTTAATTTCTGGAACATGGTCAATAAGTGGAAGTACACTTCTAGCACCAGATAAACCTTGCTGGATAGCTATGTTTAATGTAGCTAAAGATCTAACCGGCTGGTAAGCTAACATCATTGCAGCTAAAAAAGAAAAAAAGTTACTTACTTCAAGTTCATTATTTGAAATTAATATTGCAGATATATAGATTAAAATTGCAATCATAATTCCCGTGAGAACTTCCATTATTGGTGATGGTCTAATAAAAACAACACTTATTTTTTGGGAGGTTTCTTTAAGATCTTCAATCATCTTATTTGCTCTATCTTGTTCATAATTTTCTCTTTGAAATATCTTAGCTAGCTTATGATTTTTTAAAATTTCCATAAGATAAGAATTGAGAATTCCAGCTTTTCGCATTTGTTGATTTGTTACTTTTCCTATCCTTTTACCAAGTGACTTTGCAGCAATAGATGCAATAGGAATCATTATTATAGCGAACAATGATAACTTCCAATTTTGATAAAACATTACTGATAATAGACCAATTAAAGTAAGACTGTCCTTAAAAAGATTTAAAATTCCAGTACTAACAAGATTAGTAATCATTCCGACGTCATTTGATATATTACTAATAAATTGTCCGGAGTGTTTATTTTCAATTAACTTTGTGTCAGCATTTAATATTGAGGAAAAAACATCAAACTGTATATCTTTAGTTACATCGACAGCCACACCTATCATTATTACTTTTGCAATATATAAAGATGCAGCTTTTATAGTAAAAGCTAATATAATTAAACCTGGTATAACTAATATTAAATTTTTTTCTTGTTTAATAAACAATTGTTTTATTGCCGGATCTAATAAATATGCAACGGATGAAGTGCTACCCGCTAAAAGCAAAGTAAAAAAAACTGAAACTATAATTTTTTTTACATATTTTTTAGTATAGTCATTATAAAGCCGTTTTAGAATCTCGAAGTCTGTATTCATCTATAATTTACCAACAATTAAACTAATCAAAACTAAAAAACCTAAAAAATTATTAGATTTAAATATTTTTAAACAATTTATACTATTTTTTATATTAAGTTTTTTAATCTGAAAATAAAACATTTGTATAATTATTAATATTATTATGAAGTAAAAAAAATTGTTCAAATTCATATAAAATCCTATGATTAAAAGATTTAATAAAAAAAATGAATAACATAATGTAAGAAAGTTATAAGGATTATCTTTAAATTTTATTGAAGTTGATTTTAGTCCAATTATTTCGTCATCTTTTATATCTTGATATCCGTATATAGTATCGTAGCCCAGTGTCCAAAATATGGCTCCCAAATAAAAAATGAATGGTATAATATCTATTTTATCATTAATAGCTGTCCATCCAAGTATTAATCCATAATTGAATGTAATCCCTAAAAATAATTGGGGCCAATATGTAAATCTTTTCATTAAAGGATATGTGAAAGCAAGGGGCATAGAAACTAAAGCTAGGATAATTGTTAAATTATTAAATTGGATTAAAACTATAAATGCAATAAAGCACAAAACTATAGAGTAAAAAATTCCTTGTATTATATTAATTTTACCTGATGCAATAGGTCTATCTTTAGTTCTAGATACTTTGCTATCAAATTTTCTATCTGCTATGTCATTGACGATACAGCCAGCAGATCTCATCAGAACAGAGCCTAAAAAAAATAATGTTAGATAATAAAAATAAGTATTTTTATCATTAGAAAAATCGTAAGCTGCTGTTAAACCCCATGCACAAGGCCAAAATAATAGCATGAAGCCTATTGGTTTTTTTAGTCGCGTTAATTCAATAAAAAGTTTAATTTGTTCCATAAAAATTACTTGTAAATAACAAACACAAGATTGATAATCAAATTGATTCGAATGAATATCGATTACACAGTAACAGCATTGATGTTTCCAGCTATTCCTCTATTAATGGGAGTTTACAGTAATAGGTTTCATACTTTAAGCAACTTAGTAAGAAAATTACATGACGAACACGTTTATGAAAAACACATACCTCCTGAATGGAAAAATCAATTTTTAAATCTCAGCTCTAGAATAAGTCTTTTGAGATTTACAATTTTGTTTGCAGCTTTTGGTTTTTTATTTAATATGTTAACAGTTTTCGCTCTATATCTTGATGAAGTCTTTATGGCTAGAGTAATTTTTGGTTCATGTTGTTTATCAATGATAATCTCGATACTTTTTTTTATTAGAGAAATACATATTTCAACTAATGCCCTAAAGCTTCATATGTCTGATATGGATGTTAAGGTAGACTAGGGAATAATTATAGCTGGCCCTGTTAACAACCTTGCTTCCAAATCTTTATGAGCTTGAGCAACATCTTTAAGAAAATATTTTTTTGAAATTTCAACTTTGAATTTTTTTGATAAAATTGCTTCAAATACTTTCTTTGCAGACTCGATAAGCTCTTCCCTTGTTACAGTATAATGTGCAATTGATGGTCTTGTAAAAAACAATCCTTTTGCATTAATATCTTTTTTAACATCAATAGTATCAACATACCCTGATGCATTTCCAAAAGCTACCATCATCCCTCTTATCCTTAATGTTTCAATTGATCCTTTAAATGTTTTTTGACCAACACCATCGTAAACTACATCTATACCATTTTTTCCTACAATTTTTTCTACCTCATCAACAAAATTTTTCTCAGAATAATTGATCACATGATGACACCCATTTTTTTTTGCGATTTCTTCTTTAGCTTTTGAACCAACTGTTCCAATCACTTCGGCTCCTAAAGCATTTGCCCATGAGCATAAAATTTGACCAAGTCCACCAGCAGCTGCATGATATAAAATTTTATCACCTTTTTTTAAATTGTAAGCCCTATGTAATAAATATTCAGCAGTAATTCCTTTTAATGTAATAGATGAAGCTATTTCATCTGAAATACCATCGGGTACAAAAATTAATTTATCTTCTGGTAAGATTTGTTTTTCTGAATAAGCCCCAATAGGCATTGATGCATGAGTTACTCTATCACCAACTTTGAATAAATTTACTTCAGAACCAATTTCTTCAATTATTCCACAAGCTTCAAGACCAATACCGCTAGGAAGTGGAATGGGGTAAAGACCGGATCTGTGATAGATATCTATAAAATTTAGACCAATAGAATTATTTTTTATCAACACTTCTTTAGGTCCAGGTTTACCGATTTCTATATCTTTAATTTCAAGAACTTCTGGTCCTCCAAACTTTTCTATCTTTATCGATTTCATTATTTATTTTACGAAAGTACCATTATGATAATCTTGAACAGCTTGCAAAATTTCAGCTTTAGTATTCATCACAAATGGGCCACCTCTAGCTATTTCCTCATTAATAGGTTTTCCTGAAATTAACAAGAATTTCGCATTAGTTTGTGCTGTGATTTTTAAAGCTTTACCTTTTGATAGTAAAATTAAAGTACTATCTTTAAGTTTATCGTGTTTTTTTTCTCCAATTTTTATTTCACCGTTGATTAAGTATATAAATGTGTTGTGAGCAGAGGGTAGGCTATGATTAAATTCTTTTTCTTTTATCAACTCAACATCAAAGTAAGTAGGTTCAACATTATGTTCTTTAATAGGACCTTCAGCTTTTTCAAATTTACCAGCGATAACTTTTACATGCTTATCGTTATCTTTATGAACACTCATTTTATTTGCATTTAAATAAATGTATTCTGGTTTACTCATTTTTAATTTAGCTGGCATATTTATCCATAATTGAAATCCGTGAAGTTTACCTTCTTTCATTGCAGGCATTTCAGAGTGAATTACCCCACTTCCAGTCTTCATCCATTGTACATCACCTGCAGTCATTCTTCCTTTGCCACCTGCACTATCTTTATGCTCAAAGTCGCCTGCGAGCATATAAGTAACTGTTTCTATACCTCTATGTGGATGAGCAGGAAAGCCAGCAATATAATCTTCACTATTTTCAGATCCAAATTCGTCTAACATTAAAAAAGGATCAAAATAATTTGGTTCAACACCTATACTTCTTTTTAACTTTACTCCAGCTCCATCAGAGGCTGAAATTGGGTCTATAATTTTATCTACTTCTATTGTCATATTCTACTAGAGTAATTGTTAAATTTAAATTTTCAATGTTACTTTTTGTTATGTGAACCGTCTCAAAAGGTTTGATTGTTAGTCAGTTTACAAGCACAAAAAAACATTTTTTTGGTTAATTCGGCTTTATATACCACAGGATTAAATTCAGTTCCATTATGTGAGCCATCACAGAATGGTTGTTTAGAGCTTTTACCACAACTGCACCAAAAATAAGTTTTACCTTGTTCAACGTCTACTGCAATTGCTCCTTCTCCCGCTCTTTCTCCTTTAGTCATTTATACCCTTAAATTAATTTAGTTAATTCACTTATATCTTTTATTTTGTAATGAGGTTTATAATCCAAATTATCAAAAACACTATTATATCTATTTACCCAAATCGAGTTAAAACCATAATTTCCTCCACCTGACACATCCCATGTATTTGCACTCAAGAAAGCAACTTCGTTTTTTTCAATTTTATATTTTCTAATAACTAAGTCGTAAACCTTTGAATCTGGTTTATAAATTCCTACCTCTTCAATAGAAAATAAATCATCAAATAAATCATTTAAGTTATTACTCATAACCAACTCATTTAAGAGAGAAGGAGTTCCATTTGAAAGTATAGCTAATTTAAAATTTTTTTCTTTTAATATTTTTAAAGTTTCTGGAACTTCTTCAAAGGGTGAGAGAACTTTATATAAATCTAATAACTCCTTTTTCATCGAAGGATTTATGTTAAAAGCTTTCATAGATTTATCTAAACTATCTTCTGTAACTTGCCAAAAATCTTTGTGTCTTTTCATTAAACTTCTAAGCCAAGTATATTCTAATTGTGTAACTCTCCAAAAGTTTGCAAAACCTTCCCATTTATCTCCAATTTTATCTTTACATTTTTCAGCAGCTGAATTGACATCAAACAATGTTCCATAAGCATCAAAAATTATTGCTTTAATATTTTTCATAAACTAACTTAACATAAATGAGCAATATAAGATTATTTTTTTCAGGGGCATTATCGACCAACACGACTGATAAATTAGACAAGTCCCAATCACACTATTTAAGCAAAGTAATGAGAGTAAAAGAAAATGAGGTTTTTTCTTTATTTAATAGCAATGGTGAATGGGAAGCAAAAGTTTTGAGTATATCAAAAAGCATTATTGAATTTAAAATAACTATGCAAATAAGACAAAAAGAAAACATTAAAGAATTATGGTTAGCTTTTTCTCCTATTAAATCAAATTATCAAAACTTTATGATTCAAAAGGCAACAGAATTAGGTGTAACAAAATTTGTACCAATTATTTTTGATAGAACGATAGTTAGAAAAATCAATAAAGAGCGATTAGAGAAAATTGTTATTGAAGCAAGTGAACAATCAAACCGTATAAATGTGCCTATGATTGAAGAGTCTCAAAGTTTAAATAATTTTTTAAAAACTAATTCAATAAATTTAATTTTTACAGATTTAAATTCGAATAATAATAAAATTGATAAATCAAAACTTATAGACAGCCCAGTTTGTATTATTATAGGTCCTGAGGGTGATTTTTCAGAAATTGAGAGGAAAAAGATTCTGTCGTTTAGCGGGGTTCAAGCAATCAAGATTAATGAAAATATTTTAAGATCAGAAACAGCCGTCATATCTGCAATTTCGATCATAAATTATGTGATTAATTGATAAATTGTCGCGAAAACTAAAGTGTAATTTTAACAAAAGAGCTTTATATAACTATTAAAAATGAGTAAATTTTTATTTATATTTTCAAGTATTTTTATTTCTCAGGCAGTTTTTGCCGATCAACCAAAAGATTGGCAATTAGGTTTTCAAAATCCTGCCTCAGATGGAATGAGAGATATTGTAAACTTTCACAATAATCTTTTGCTTCCAATTATAATTGCAATTAGTGTTTTTGTTTTATTTTTAATGCTTTATGCATGTGTAAGATTTAGAGCTTCAGCAAATCCAAATCCTTCAAAAAGAACTCACAATGTTACAGTTGAAATTTTATGGACTTTAATCCCCTGTTTAATTTTAATAGTAATGGCAGTCCCATCATTTAAAATTTTGTACAAACAAGACACAATTCCAAAAGCTGATTTGACTATCAAAGCTGTTGGATACCAATGGTATTGGGGATATGAGTATCCAGATGAGAATATAATTTTTGACTCATATATGATTGAGGAAAAAGATTTGAGAGCTGATCAACCTAGATTGCTTACGGTAGATAATGAGGTTGTAGTACCTGTAAATAAAGTTGTGAAAGTTTTAATCACAGCTAATGATGTTTTGCATGCATGGGCCCTACCTTCTTTTGGAGTTAAGAGAGATGCAGTTCCAGGAAGAATAAATGAAACTTGGTTCCAAGCTGAAAAAGTAGGAACATACTATGGCCAGTGTTCTGAATTATGTGGAATTAAACACGCTTTTATGCCAATAACTGTTAAGGTGGTAAGTGATGAAGATTATGAAGAATGGTTATCTGAGGCACGAGTAAAATTTGCAAAGGAAGAAATCGAAAATGATGAATTAAAACTAGCGAGTAAATAAATATGTACACACAAACAGTATCTCATAGCGATCATAATACCCCAACAGGCTGGAAACGATGGGCTTATTCTACAAATCATAAAGACATCGGAACAATGTACTTAATATTTGCAATTGTTGCAGGCGTAATTGGTACATCTTTTTCTGTTTTAATGAGAATGGAATTGATGCATCCAGGTGATGGTATATTAGGTGGAAATTATCATCTCTATAACGTTTTGGTAACTGGTCATGGATTGATAATGATTTTCTTTATGGTGATGCCTGCTATGATAGGTGGATTTGGAAATTGGTTTGTACCTATTATGATAGGAGCTCCTGATATGGCATTCCCAAGAATGAATAATATTTCTTTTTGGCTATTACCTGTTTCACTAACACTTTTAATACTTTCAATTTTTGTAGACGGACCTCCTGGTGCTCAAGGAGTTGGAGGTGGATGGACCATATATCCTCCCTTGTCCTCTAAAGCAGGACAGCCAGGACCTGCAATGGATCTAGCAATTTTAAGTTTACACTTAGCAGGGGCGTCTTCAATTCTAGGTGCTGTAAATTTCATTACAACAATACTCAATATGAGAACACCAGGCATGACATTACATAAAATGCCACTATTTGCTTGGTCAATTTTGGTAACAGCTTTTTTATTATTACTTTCTTTACCAGTGTTAGCTGGTGCAATTACTATGTTGCTTACAGACAGAAATTTTGGAACAGCGTTTTTTGAAGCGCAAACAGGTGGTGACCCAGTTTTATTTCAACATTTGTTTTGGTTTTTTGGACACCCTGAGGTTTATATTTTAATTCTTCCAGGTTTTGGAATGATTAGTCATATAGTCTCAACATTTTCAAGAAAACCAGTTTTTGGTTACTTAGGAATGGCTTATGCAATGGTTGCTATTGGGGTTGTAGGGTTTGTAGTTTGGGCGCATCACATGTACACCGTAGGTCTTAGTACTGATACAAAAGCTTATTTCTTAGCAGCAACTATGATTATTGCAGTACCAACAGGAATAAAAATATTTTCTTGGATTGCCACGATGTGGGGTGGTTCGATCTCTTTTAAAACACCAATGATGTGGGCTCTAGGTTTTATTTTTATGTTTACAGTTGGAGGAGTAACAGGTGTTGTATTAGCAAATGCAGGAGTAGATACAGCCATGCATGATACCTATTATGTAGTTGCACACTTTCATTATGTTTTATCTTTAGGGGCTGTATTTGCAATTTTTGCAGGTTTTTATTATTGGTTTTCAAAAATGACTGGCTTTGAGTATTCTGAATGGATGGGTCAATTACACTTCTGGTTAACTTTTATAGGAGTTAATTTAATTTTCTTTCCTCAACATTTTTTAGGTTTAGCAGGAATGCCTAGAAGGTATGCAGATTACCCGGATGCTTTTGCAGGCTGGAATTATATTTCTTCAATTGGTTCATATGTTGCAGTCGCAGGACTTGTGGTATTTTTTATAAATTTAATTTTTGCTTTTACAAAAAAGAAAATAGCTGCTCAAAATCCATGGGGAGAGGGAGCTACAACATTAGAATGGACTGTACCATCTCCACCAAATTTTCATACTTTTGAGGAATTGCCAAAGTTTGTTGATGATCAAGAAACTGAAAAATCACATAGCTAAAATCAAAGCTAAGAAAACTAATGGATAGTTCAAAATTAAAAAAAAGAAGTTTATCTCAGGAAGATTTATTTAATTTATCAGAATTATTTAAACTAATGAAGCCAAGGGTGATGTCATTGGTAATTTTTACTTGTGCTGTAGGATTATTGACAGCGCCAAACCTTGTATCAACTAAAGATGCTATAATTGGAATTTTGTTAGTCTCTTTAGGAGCAGGAGCTGCAGGAGCGTTAAATATGTGGTATGAGTCTGATCTTGATGCTTTGATGACTAGAACTTGTTTAAGACCTATACCAACTGGAAAAGTGAATAGAAATCAAGCATTGATTTTTGGTGTTACATTGTCAATCATTTCAGTGGTGGCTTTAGACTATTTTACAAATAGAATTTCTGCATGCATATTACTTTTAACAATTCTATTTTATGTTTTTGTATACACAATTTGGCTTAAAAGAAGGACACCACAAAATATAGTAATCGGTGGAGCCGCTGGAGCTTTTCCTCCTGTAATTGGATGGACGATTGCTACAGGCTCATTATCAATTGAGCCATTAGCCTTTTTCCTAATTATATTTTTTTGGACACCATCTCATTTTTGGGCTTTGAGCCTATATAAATCAGATGATTATAAAAAAGCTAATATTCCAATGCTTCCATTGACTAATGGTGTAGAAAGCACAAAAATTAATATATTTGTTTACTCCTTATTAATGTTGCCTGTTATTGTTTTTCCATATTTGATAAATTTTGTTGGATTAACATTTCTTATTCCATCATTATTATTAACAATTTACTATAATTTCTTATGTTATGAACTTTATAACTTTAAGAAAAATAAATTTAGTCCAAAAAAAGCAAAATCTATATTTGGATATTCAATACTTTATTTATTTTTGGTTTTTGTACTTTTTCTGATAGATAAGATTTTATGATTATACCTGATAAAAAAACAAAAAAAAAAAATATCCTTACAGCACTAGCTATAATTATTTTTATGGTATTTCTTTTCTTGTTTACTTTATATAATACTGGAGTATTTGATAGAGCAATATGATTGAAAAAAAAAAATTAACTCCATTAATACTAGGTGGTATTTTTGTTTTCATGTTGGGTTTATCCTATGCAGCAGTTCCTTTGTATGATCTTTTTTGTAGGGTTACCGGCTTTGGTGGCACGACTCAAATTGCAAGTAATTCTCCAAAAATAGTGTTAGATAAAGTTGTGAGCGTCAGGTTCGATACAAATGTAAATAATTTACCATGGGAATTTAAGGCAAAATCTAACGTAATTGATGTTAAAGTAGGACAGGTAAATAAAATTGAATTTGAGGTAATTAATTACAGCAAAGAAACAACAGCTGGAGTTGCAAGTTTTAATGTTTCTCCCTCTAGTTTTGGAAAATATTATAGCAAATTAGGTTGCTTTTGTTTTGAAAAACAAGAGTTAAAACCTGGTGAAAAAGCAACATATGTAATGACTTTTTATTTAGATCCAGAGATGGTAAATGATCCAACTGTTAAAAATTTAGAAGATGTAACTATGTCGTATACTTTTTTCTCGACAGAATACTATAAACAATCATAATTCAAAAAATGTCAGCTGAAAAAAAACACGATTATCATTTAGTAGACCCAAGTCCTTGGCCGATCTATGTATCTTTCTCCTGTTTAGTTTTAGCATTAGGAGCAGTTTATTACATGCATGCAGAAGTATCATGGGGTATGTACCTTGGTTTTGCTCTCTTAATTTATGGAGCATATATGTGGTTTAGAGATGTGGTCATCGAAGCTGAACATCAAGGACATCACACACCAGTTGTACAAATTCATCATCGTTATGGAATGACTTTATTTATTGCATCTGAAGTCATGTTTTTTGTTGCATGGTTTTGGGCGTACTTTGATGTAAGTCTTTTTCCAAATGAATTTGTAGGAAATGTTTGGCCACCTAAAGATATCGAAACATTTGATCCTTGGGATATTCCGTTAATTAATACATTAATTTTATTATTATCAGGAACTACAGTTACATGGTCTCATCATGCTCTTCTAGAAGATGATAGAAAAAGTTTTATTCAAGGTTTGTGGTTGACTGTAATATTAGGGTTTTGTTTTACTCTTCTACAAATTTATGAGTATCAACATGCATCATTTTCTTTTTCAGATCATATTTATGGATCAGTATTTTATATGGCAACTGGATTCCATGGGTTCCATGTACTTGTTGGAACAATTTTTTTAGCTGTATGTTTGTT
>CABYTL010000001.1 GCA_902521805.1 uncultured Pelagibacteraceae bacterium | reverse complement strand
TTTTTGATGTATTTTTTTGTTCAATGGCAATTGCGGGACTTAAACCTTCAATAAGATCAACGTTGGGCTTCTTCATTTTGTCTAGAAATTGTCTCGCATAAGCTGATAAGCTCTCAACATATCTTCGTTGACCTTCTGCATAAATTGTATCAAAAGCTAATGAGGATTTTCCTGAACCTGATAGGCCAGTTATTACAACAAATTGATCTTTAGGGATTTCAACTGAAACATTTTTTAGATTATGCTCTTTGGCCCCCTTAATAACTATCTTTTTAATCATATTTTTTGTTGCTTTGAGTTAATAAAATTAATATTCACAAGAACTATGATATAAATCTAATTAATTAATTTAACAAATATTAAATATTATGGCTGGAAGTTTAAATAAAGTATTATTAATTGGTCGTTTGGGCGCAGACCCTGAAATTAAACAAATGGTTAATGGCAAAAGTGTAGCAAGACTTAGTTTAGCTACAAGTCAATCTTGGAAAGATAAAAGTACTGGTGAAAAAAAAGAAAAAACAGAGTGGCACCGTGTGGTTGTATTTAATGAAGGATTAGTAAATGTTGTACAACAGTATTTAAAAAAGGGTGCCCAGATTTATGTTGAAGGCCAGATAACAACACGTAAGTGGAAAGATGAACAATCAGGCCAAGATAAATATTCTACTGAAATTGTTATTCAAGGATACAATTCTTCTTTAACAATGCTAGGTGGTGGTAATAGTAGTGGTGGGATCCAGAATGATTCATCTCAAAACAATAATATAGAAGATACATCCCAAGAGACTAATGATATGGATGATGAAATTCCTTTTTAATTTTTATGGAAAAAACTGAAGTACCAAAAGATAAAAATATAAAACTTATTTCTATGCATGATGAAATGAGCTCATCATATTTATCATATGCCATGAGTGTTATCGTGAGTAGAGCCTTACCTGATGTAAGAGATGGTTTAAAACCAGTGCACAGAAGAATCTTATATGCAATGCATAAAGGGGGATATGATTGGTCAAAACAGTTTAGAAAATCAGCAAGAATAGTTGGAGATGTAATAGGTAAATATCATCCACATGGAGATCAATCTGTTTATGATGCTTTAGTGAGAATGGTACAGGATTTTTCTATGAGCTTACCATTAGTGGATGGTCAAGGTAATTTTGGATCTATTGACGGTGATCCAGCTGCAGCTATGAGGTATACTGAAACAAGATTGTCAAAAGTATCTCAATTTCTAATAGATGATATAGAAAAAAATACAATTGAGTTTAAAAATAATTATGACGAAACCGAAAAGGAACCAACTGTCTTGCCAGCCCAATACCCAAATTTGTTGGTGAATGGTGCGGGAGGAATAGCTGTTGGTATGGCAACAAGTATACCACCTCACAATTTGGGAGAAATAATAAACGGAACACTAGCTCTAATTGATGATAAGGATATAAAAATTAAGGAGTTAATGAAACATATTCCCGGACCTGATTTTCCAACAGGAGGTGTAATAATTGGTAAAGACATTATTAAACAAGGCTATAATAAAGGAAGAGGTTCATTTAAAATAAGAGGAGAAATTACAAACGAAATTCAAAAAAATGGAAGAGATAGACTTGTAATAAATTCAATACCTTATCAAGTAAATAAATCTGTATTAAATGAAAGAATTGCTCAATTAGTTAGAGAAAAGAAAATAGAGGGAATAAAAGACATACGTGATGAATCAAATAGAGAAGGTATAAGAGTTTCTATTGATTTAAGGACTGGTGTTGAGCCTGAAACAGTTAAAAGACAACTTTACAAAAATACACAAATAGAAAGTTCTTTTGGTTTTAACACTCTTGCTATTGTAGAAGGTAAACCCAAAACATGTAATCTTAAAGATTTCTTGGAAAATTTTCTTTCTTTCAGAGAAGACGTAGTAATAAGAAAAACTAAATTTAATTTAAAAAAAGCTGAAGAGAGAGCGCATATTTTAATTGGTCTTTCTATATCAGTAGAGAATATCGATAAAATTATAAAGATAATAAGAAATTCAAAAAATCCTGAAAAAGCAAAAGAAATTCTTTTAAATACTAAATGGAAAGTTATTAAATCTCAAAAAATTATCTCTATTATAGAAAGTAAAAAATCTAAAAATAATTATAATTTGTCTGAATCTCAAGTTGTAGCAATCCTTGAATTAAGATTGCAAAAATTAACAGCACTCGGGATTCATGAAATTGAATCTGAAATTAAAAAATTAGCAGAATTAATATCAAAATATAAAAAGATAATATCATCAAAAAAAGAGCTTCTGAAAGTAATTAGTGAAGATTTAAGGAGCATTAAAGAAAAATTTGCCATACCAAGAAGAACAAAAATAATAGATGCTGTTTTAAATTATGATATTGAGGAAACAATTCAAAAAGAGTCAGTATTAATAACAGTCACATTACAAGGATATATAAAAAGAGGATCTTTAAACAGCGTAAAAACACAAAAAAGAGGAGGAAAAGGGAAAACTGGAATTACAACAAGGAATGAAGACTCAGTAATACAGACTTTGTCAGTCGATACACATACGTCTGTTCTTTTTTTTTCCACAGAAGGTCTTGTTTATAGAGTAAAGGCATGGAAAATTCCTGAAGGCACTGCATCTTCAAAGGGTAAATCTTTATTCAATATTTTACCATTAAAGAACCATCAATCTATAAGTTCAATTATGCCCTTTCCAAATAGTGATCAAAATTTAAGTAATTATCAAATTATTTTTGCAACTGCTAAAGGCAAGGTTAGGAAAAATAGTTTAGACGATTTTTCTTCAATAAATGCCTCAGGAAAAATTGCCATGAAATTAGATGTTAATGATAGAATTGTTGGAGTTAAAACTTGTAAAGATGATCAAGACGTAATTTTAGGCACTAGATTAGGCAAATGTATAAGATTCGAGTCGAAGAAATTAAGAATTTTTAAGGGAAGATCTTCAAAAGGTATTAAAGGAATTGAACTAGCTTCAGATGATGAAATTGTTTCATTATCGATTTTAGACAATGATAAAGTTAAAAAAAATGGTAAAAAATCACTTGATGAAAAATCTGAACTAAAAGCTTCAGAAAAATTTATACTATCTATAACAGAAAACGGTTATGGTAAAAAAACATCACATTACGAATATAGAGTAACCAATAGAGGAGGAAAGGGAATTATTGGTATTGTAAATTCTCCTAGAAATGGAAATATTTCTTCATCGTTTCCAGTTTTTGAGGGAGATGAAATAATGATATCCACTAATAAAGGAAGGGTTATTAGAGTTGCAGTAAAAGAAATACGTACTGCAGGTAGAAACACTCAGGGAGTTCGTATAATAAAATTATCTGGTGATGAAAAAGTAGTTTCAGCTATAAAAATTGAAGATAATTTAATTTAATGTCTAAAATAGCAATATATCCAGGAACATTCGATCCAATAACTTTTGGTCATATTGATGTTATTAAAAAATCATTAAAATTATTTGAAAAAATAATTGTAGCTGTTTCAGACGGCAAAAATAAAAAATATCTATTTGATGTTGACGAAAGGATAGAAATTATTAAAAAAGCATTATTTGAAGATCTTAAATTAAGTCGAAAAAAAATAACAGTTACATCATTTACATCTTTAACTACAGACTTATGCAAAAAATATAAATCTAATATTATACTTAGAGGTTTAAGGGCTGTCTCTGATTTCGAATATGAATTTCAATTAGCAGGCATGAATAGAAAACTTGATAATAACATAGAAACTCTTTTTTTAATGTCTGATATAGAAAATCAAATTATTTCATCTAAATTTGTTAAAGAAATTGTTAAATTAGGTGGAGATATAAAAAAATTTACTACTAAAAGTACAATAATATCTTTAAAAAAGAAATATGAATAAATTTTTTTTAAAGATATTAGTATTTTTATTATTTATTATTAACCAATCAATAGCTGAGGAGCACGTTATGATACTAAAATTGAAAGATGGAGATGTAAAGATTGAATTATTTTCAGATATAGCACCTAATCACGTAAAAAGAATTAAGGAATTAGCTGATAGTGGTAAATATAACAATGTAGTTTTCCATAGAGTTATAGATGGATTTATGGCTCAGACGGGAGATGTAAAATTTGGTAATTCTAAATCCAATGATTTTGATTTAAAAAGAGCAGGTATGGGTGGTTCTAATTTACCTGATTTAAATCAAGAATTTAATAATCTACCTCATGAAAGAGGGACCCTATCAATGGCTAGATCTTCAGATCCAAATAGTGCAAATAGTCAATTTTTTATATGTTTTAAACCTGCTCCTTTTTTAGATAGACAGTATACAGTTTTTGGTAAAGTAATTGAGGGAATGGAATTTGTCGATAAAATCAAAAGAGGTGATGAAAATAACAATGGTGCAGTTACTGAACCAGATAAGATTATTAGTTTTAAATCTTTATAATATTTGAATGGCATTAAAAGAATTTGCCTTTAAAGTTCTAAAAAAAGATAAATACGCAAGATGTGGTTTAGTTGAAACTCACAGAGGAAATATACAAACTCCAGCATTTATGCCAGTTGGTACACAAGCTACTGTTAAAGCTTGTACTATTGACGATATTAAAAAAACAAATTCAGAAATAATTTTGTCTAACACTTACCACCTAATGATCAGACCCGGTGTTGAACGTATTCAAAATGCGGGTGGGCTTCACAAATTTATGAATTGTGACTTACCAATTTTAACTGACTCTGGTGGATTTCAGGTTATGTCTCTTTCAAAATTAAATAAGATTGATAAAAAAAAAGGTGCCATTTTTAATTCACATGTAGACGGAAAAAAATTTTACTTAAGTCCTGAAGAAAGTATTCGAATACAACTAGGATTAAATTCAGATATCGTGATGATAATGGATGAATGTCCAAAAAAAACAACAGATTATGAAATTATAAAGAATTCAATGAAATTATCCTTACATTGGGCAGAAAGATCAAAGAAAGCTTTTGGTATAATTCCACATAAAGCATTATTTGGAATAGTTCAGGGTGGCCTTTTTAAAGATTTAAGACTTCAATCTTTAGAGGGATTGATTAAAATAAATTTTGATGGATATGCTTTAGGAGGTTTGGCTGTAGGAGAGACACAGGATGAAATGTTTAAAGTATTAGATAATATTAAAGAGTTTCTTCCAGATAAAAAACCTCGTTATCTAATGGGTGTTGGTACACCATCTGATATTATAGGCTCTGTAAAAAGAGGTATAGATATGTTTGATTGTGTTTTACCAACGAGATCTGGTAGAACTGGTTTGGCATTTACTTGGGACGGAAGACTTAATATTAAGAATAATATTTACAAAAATGATAATTCTCCTTTAGATCCAAACTGTAAAAATCTTAACTTGAACAAATACTCAAAAAATTATTTAAATCATTTATTCAATACTAATGAAATTTTAGCCTCAATGTTATTAACTCTTCATAATATTAATTTCTACCAAGATCTTATGGCTGCGATTAGAAAAAACATTAAAGAAGGTACTTTTGATCAATTTCATGACAAATATATAGATAAGTTATAGAAGAATTATAATTTTTAGTCCAATTTGACATTTGAAAATTTATAATAATTCTATATATAACAACTATTCACTTTGAATATTTTGTGGGCCCTTAGCTCAGTTGGTAGAGCAATTCCCTTTTAAGGAATGGGTCGATGGTTCGAGTCCATCAGGGCTCACCACTTATTGATAAATTAGTTAGGTTATAATCGGTGGATAATCTAAAATTATGTTGTTGGTCCACTCATTGATTTTTTTAATTCGATTATCAGCAGATGGATGAGTGCTCATAAACTCTGCTGGCTCTTTACCTTTATTAAACTCTTTCATTCTTTCCCAAATTTTGACTGTTTCTCTAATATCATAACCAGATAAAGATGAAAAAATCATTCCTAAGTAATCAGCCTCGCTTTCTTGTTTTCTACTAAATGGGTTCATAATCCCGAGTTGAGATAATAGACCAACAGTATTCATTCCGGTTGTTCGATTAACTGTAGATAATTTACCTCCACTAGCTATATCTATTATTTGTGTGCTGATATTCAATAGAGTTCCTCTACTAGCTCTTTCAACTGAATGTTTTGCAACAGCATGAGCTATTTCATGCCCCATAACTGCAGCAAGCCCATTTGTATTTTTGGTGACATCTAACATTCCAGAGTAAACAGCAATTTTTCCACCAGGCATACACCAAGCATTTCTTACTTTTTTGTTATCAATTAATATGTATTCCCAATCAAAGTTCTCGGTAGGATTATTTAATTTTTCTTTATAAAAATATTCACCAATAGAATTTTCCATCTTTTTTCCAATTTCTTTAATCTCATTCAATTTTTTTATATCATCACTAAGTTTTTCTTTTTCTTTAACTTTTTCAAAAATAGCAGCAGCTTGAGCATTTAGCTTAGCTTCAGGTATTATTTTTAATTGGCGTCTTTCAGTTATAGGTGCGGTGGAACAAGCATTTAAAACAAATCCACAACATCCACAACCTACATATGATAAGAATTTTCTTCTATCCATTTTTAATAACATTGATATTATAATATATAATCATGAATCTAAATAATAATATTTTAGTTGTACTTTTTATAGTAGCTATATCATTTGTTATATACTCGAGTTTTAATTAAATGGCAAAAAATACTAAAAAAAAATCTTTAGCACTAATTTTGAGAAATTATTTTATTACAGGTGTAGTTGTTTTAATACCTATCGGTTTTACTCTTTATCTTAGTAAATTTTTCATTAGCCTCTCCTCTAAAATAATACCTGAAAATATAAATCCTAATAGCTATTTACCATATGCTATACCTGGAATAGAGATTATTATTTCTATTATATTTATTACATTTGTTGGTGGTCTATCTTTATCTTTTTTTGGTAAAAAGATACTTAAGATAATTGATGATTTATTTAAAAGAATACCATTGCTAAGAACAATTTATTCAGCCATTTCACAAATGACTGAAACTTTTTCAAATAAAGATAGTGAAAAAAAAAGTGTTGTTTTAATAGAGTATCCTAGAAAAGGTGTTTGGGCAGTAGGTTTTGCAACTAAAGAAAATACAGGTGAAATGGCTCTCAAAACTAAACAAAAACTTATTAATGTATTTGTTCCTACAACTCCAAACCCAACAAGTGGTTTTTTGTTAATGTTTCCAATAGAGGATGTAATTTATTTAAATATGACATTTGAAGAAGCGTCAAAATTTATTGTCTCTGCAGGTACCTCCTCTGGTAAAAATTAAACAATGTCGTTTATAATATCTGCTTGATCATATAATTTCATTAGCGTCCTATACTTACTTATATCAATATTATTTTTTTCCATTTGTTTTATTTGTTTTTGAGCAAGTTCAAAAAGATTATCATTATGTATTGGATCTGCTAATTTAAACATTTTGACACCACTTTGTTTAAATCCAAGTATGTCACCAAAACCTCTTAATTTCATATCCTCCTCAGAAATTTTAAATCCATCGGTTGAATCTTTTAATACTTTAAGTCTTTTTTTAGCATTTTCTGTTAACGATGATTTGAACATCAAAATGCATGTTGATTGCTTTTCACCACGTCCAACTCTGCCTCTTAACTGATGAAGTTGAGAGAGTCCAAATTTGTTTGCATTTTCAATAACTATTACATTTGCATTAGGAAAATCTATACCTACTTCAATTATAGTTGTAGATACCAATATTTTAATTTTTTGATTTAAAAATTTTTTTAAAATTGTTTCTTTTTCATCAATATCAGTTTTGCCATGCAACAAAGCAACTTGGTTTGGAAATCTTTTATTTAGAAATTCATATTTTTTTATAGCTGATGAATTATCTAATTTTTTGGACTCATCAATTAATGGGCATACCCAAAAAATTTGATTCTGTTTGTCTATTTCTTTATTAATAAATTTTAATACATCCTCAATTTTACTTTCTAGTTTGCTGTAAGTTTTTACCTCTTTTCTGGTTTTAGGTTTTTCCCTAATTATTGACAAATCCATATCTCCATAAATAGTCATTGTTAATGTTCTCGGTATTGGTGTTGCAGTCATTAGTAATACATCACAATTATTTCCACCTTTATCAGAAAGCTTTTTTCTTTGGTTAACACCAAATTTATGCTGTTCATCGATAATGATTAAACCAAGTTTTTTAAACAAAATTTTTTTTTGAAATATAGAATGAGTTCCAAAAATTATATCTATATTATTATCAGCTATTTTTTTGGTAATATTTTTTTTTTCTTTATATTCAGATTTACTAGAGAGAATTTCAATTTTAATTTTTTTATCAAAAATTTTTTTTGCTAGATTATAATGTTGCTTAGCAAGTATTTCGGTTGGAGCCATTACAGCAACTTGAAAACCTGACTTGATCACATTATAAGCCGCTGATAAGGCTACAATTGTTTTACCACTACCAACATCTCCCTGGAGTAATCTAAACATTTTTTGATTGGATTTAAGATCTAAATTTATTTCATTCAAAGATGTTTTTTGATCATCGGTTAATTCAAAATCTAATTTAGATAAAATAGAATTTTGATAATTATCATTAAAAATTTTTTTTTGTTTTTTAATTTTTTTAATTTTTTTTCTAATTTCAGAGTGAACTAGAAATGATGCTAATATTTCATCATATGCTAATCTTTCATAAAAATTCGATTTATATTTTCCAACATTTTCAGGTTTATGAAGTTCAATTATAGATTCATTCCAAGATATATTGTTAAATCTTTTAAGTATATCTTTGTCATGCCATTCGTCTAATTTTGGAATATTTGATAAAATTTGGTTTATAATTTTGTTATATACTTTTTCTGAAATTCCATCTGTTAAAGAATATTTATTATGTTTTTCTCTAATCAATGAAGGATCTTCTGAAACATATTTCGGGTTTGTTATTTGGTATTTATTTTTAAAACGGTTAATTTTACCACTTATAGTAACCTCTTTATTTAAAGGTAAAATTTTTTTTATATACCCTTCATAACTATTAAAGAATACACAATCCATTTCCCCAGTATTATCTCTGCAAATTATTCGATTAGGTAAATTTCTTTTTCTTGGAAAATTATACTTATATGGTACTAATGTTATTGTTTGTATTTCTCCAATCTTAATATCTTCAATTTTGGTCGACTTGCTTCTATCTGTATATGATTTCGGCAATCTCCATAATAAATCGAAAATAGTATTAATTTTTTTTTTTCTCAAGATATTAGAGGTTTTAATTCCAACCCCCTTAATATTCTTAAGATCAGATAAAAGAAATTTATATGTATTATTAACCATTTCATATTATTATAAATTATTAATGAATAACGAAATAGATAATTTAAAAAAAAGATTAATTTACAGATCTCAATATAGAGGAACTAAAGAAATGGATAAGTTAATTGGTAGTTTTGTTCAAAATAATATTAACAAACTAAATATAATTGAATTAAAAGAATTAGAAAAATTTTTAGAAATTGATGACGATACACTCTATAAATTCTATAATAATCAAATAATTGAAATAAATTTAATAAAAACAAATTTATTACAATTGTTTAAAAATTATAAATATAAAAAATAATGGCGGAGAGACTGGGATTCGAACCCAGGAAAGAGTTGCCCCTTTGCCGGTTTTCAAGACCGGTGCTTTCAACCGCTCAGCCATCTCTCCTTGTGCAACGTTTTATAATTATAATTATTTAATTCAACAATAAAATGGTCTATTAAACTCCTTAATTATAAAATTGCTTAAGAAAATGAATCAACAATTTAACAAAGGTCTTTTATTTACAGCAATGGGATCTTTTTGGTGGGGATTTATTGGTGTCATATATTTCAAATATTTAGATTTCATAGGTTATATAGAGGTTGTAATCCACCGATGTGTTTGGACAGCAGCTTCATTAATAATTACAACTTTTTTTTTTTCAAAATGGAATATTTTTTTTTCAATAATTTCTAATAAAAAAAACTTAGCAGGATTATTTTCTTCTGGATTTTTGATTTTTATTAATTGGGGAGTTTGGATTTATGCAGTTGCTACAGAAAAAATTATTGATGCTAGTTTTGGATATTTTATTATGCCAATATTAAGCGTTTTCCTTGGATATATATTTTTTAATGAAAAATTAAATAAAAAAAGAATTTTTTCAATTATATTAGTAATAATTTCAATTATTATACTTCTATTATTTAATCTTAAATCATTACCTTGGGTTGGTATAATAGTAGGTTTTAGTTGGGGTTTTTATAATTTAATTAGAAAAAAAATTAATGTAGATACTGATATTGGATTATTAATTGAAAGTTTGTTTATATTGCCATTTGCATTATTTGCATTTTATTTTGTTTATATAAGCGGATTTAACGATTTTTCATTTAATAATCCTGGGCTATCTTTATTTATTTTATTAGCAGGTCCAATGACGGTGATTCCCTTATTTTTATATGTTAGAGGAGTTGAATTAAGTGGATTAGGTCCAGCAGGTATGATTTTTTATATTACACCTACACTTCAATTTTTATTGGGGTATTTCTACTATAATGAACCTTTTTCATTATTAAAATTAGTCAGTTTTATTTTTATCTGGATTGCTGTAATTATATATTTGAGAGATCTTTATGAAACTAATTAAAATTTTTTTAATATTTTTTTTAATAAATACACAAAATTGTTTTGCTAACGTAAAAGACGACTTTGATGAATGGAAACTAAAGTTTAAAATCAAAGCATTAGCTAATAATATCTCTGAAAAGACTTTTGATATAGCAATGGCTAATGTAAAATTTTTACCAAAAGTAATTAAGTTTGATAGATTTCAACCTGAGTTTTATGAAGATACAAAAACATATATTGATAAAAGAACTTCAGACAAAAAATTTGATTTTGGAAAAAAATTTTATTTAAACAATATGGAACTAATAGATATGGTTGAATCTGAATTCGGAGTTGAAAAAGAATTACTCTTAGCTCTAATGGGTATTGAGACAAATTATGGTAAATATGTTGGTAAAATGGATATTTTATCATCATTAGCAACATTAAGTTTTGATGAAAGAAGATCTGAGTTTTTTTCAAAAGAATTAATTACTCTATTACAATTAATTGAAACTCAACAAATTGATTATAAATCTTTATATGGCTCTTGGGCAGGTGCATTTGGTTTTTTTCAATTTATGCCAAGTACTATAACTAATTATGCATTAGATTATAATGGGGATGACTTTATCGATCTTAAAAATAATGAAGATGCTTACCCTTCAGCAGCAAATTATCTTAAAAAAATAGGATGGAAAAAAAATGAACCTTGTTTTTACAAAATTGATTTAAGTACAAAAATTCCAAAAAAATACTTAAATATTTCCGCAAAAAAAATTCATAATAAAAAAAAACTTAAATACTTTAAAAATTATATAAATAATAACATTGAATTAGAACATTTCGACGATAATTTAAAAGCAGCTATAATTACGCCAGACAAAGATATTATACCTGACGCTGAAACACTTAATCCAGCCTATATCGTGTTTAATAATTATGAAATTATACTAAGATGGAATCGGTCTCTTAGATTTGCATTAGCAGTCTGTACTTTAAAAAATAGATTTAAAAATGAAATTTAGTAATTTAATTTTTTTGATGATTCTTCTATTGTCCAGTGGTTGTGAATCATACAAAATAGATAAATCATCAGAACTAAATTTTAAACCTGAAAAAAAATACTATAATATTGGCTTTTCGTTAATATATGACGAAAAATTGAATTTAAAAAAATTAGACGACAGATCATTACAAATTTTTCATAATAATTTAAAAAGTAGATCACTTGTTAAAATTACTAACCCTTTAAATAATAAATCTTTAATTGCTGAGGTAAAATCAAACAGAGTTAAGTTTTCTAATTTTTATAATTCAATTATTAGCAAAAGAATTGCTGAAACTCTTGATTTGAATCCAAATGAACCTTACATAAAAATAACTTTGATTTCAAAAAATTCTACATTTGTTGCAAAAAAGTCTAAGACTTTTGAAGAAGAAAAAGAAGTCGCTGAAAAAGCCCCGATAGATGGTATAAAAATAAGCAATTTAAATGAAAATATTATCTTGGACAATAAAAAAAATTCTGAAGCCAAGTTTTCATATTTTATTAAAGTTGCCGATTTTTACTATAAAAAAACAGCTGAATTAATGATAGGTAGAATTAAAACAGAAACCTCAATCAATAAAATTAAATTATTAAAGATATCTAAAACAAATTACAGGGTATTATTAGGTCCTTTTAATGATATAAATTCTTTAAAAAAATCTTTTGAAAAAATGAATTCACTATATTTTGAAAATTTAGAAATCATCAAGAATGTTTAAATATTTATTTTATATAATTTTTTTTATATCAATTTTTAATTATAATTCGTTTTCAGCTATAGAAATAAAAGCTAGAACTGCAATTTTGCAAGATTTTTATTCAGGAGAAATCTTGTATGAAAAGGATCCTGATAGATCAATTTATCCTGCTTCAATGACAAAAATAATGACTTCAATAATTGCTTTTGATCTAATTAAATCTGGAGATTTAAGTCTTGAAGATAAATTTATAGTATCTGAGAAAGCTTGGAGACTTTCTACAGCGGGATTTTCCTCAATGTTTATAATGGTTGGTGACGAAGTATCAGTAGAAAATTTGCTTAACGGAATAATAATAGCTTCAGGGAACGATGCATGTATTGCTATAGCAGAAGGTATAGCTGGAACCGAAGAGGAATTTGCAATATTAATGACAACTAAAGCTAAAGAATTAGGAATGGAAAATACTAACTTTACTAATTCTTCGGGCATAAATGATCCTGATAATTATTCAACAGTGAGAGATATTTTAAAAATGTCTCATTATCTTATTAAAGAACACCCAGAATTTTATAAATGGTTTTCAATTAAAAACTTTACATGGGATAGAACAGGAGGGGACCCAATTAAACAAGGAAATAGAAATCCTCTTCTTTATAAGAATATTGGCGCTGACGGAATTAAGACTGGTTACCTAGCTGTTGAAAAATTTTCATTAGCATCCTCAATTGAAAGAAAAGGTAGAAGATTAATTGCTGTGGGTAGCGGCTTTGAAACAAAAGGTTCAAGATCAAGAGAAAGCTTAAAACTTTTAACTTATGGACTTACTAATTTTGATTTAGTAGAAATTAACAAATCTCGGACACCTATTGATAAAGTTGATGTTTGGTTAGGTAAAGAAAATCAACTTAATGTATATGTCAAAGAAGATATTTATAAAACTATTAAAAAAGCAAAAAAAAAACTACTTAAAGTTACTTTAAAATATGAAGGACCAATTGAGGCACCTATTACAAAAGATGACAAAATTGGAAAATTTAAAGTTGTTTATAATGATGAACTAGTTGGTGAATACGATTTGTTAGCAGCAAACAGTGTTGAAAAAGTTAATATATTTACCAGGTTAATTAAGTCTTTGAATTATTTAATCTGGGGTGATGTTTAAAAAACCTGTAATAGTTTTTGAAGGTATTGAAGGCAGTGGTAAGAGTCACCACATTAAAAACGTCACAAAATATTTAAAAAAAAAAAAGATTAGTTACATTAAATTTAGAGAACCAGGCGGAAACCCTAATTCAGAAAAAATTAGAAAACTTATTTTAAATAAAAAAAATAATTTTGATAAAACAACTGATTTATTACTTTACTTAGCAGCAAGAAATGAAAATGTTAAACTATTAAAAAAATATTATAAAAAGAAGATAATACTTATAGATAGATTTATTGACTCAACTATTGCTTATCAACATTTTGGTTTAGGTGTGGATATTGAGTTAATAAATTTTATAAATAATCATTTAATTAAAAATTTTAAGATCGATTTTACTTTTTTAAACCTAGTTAGTAAAAATAATATGATTAAAAGATTAAATTTAAGAAAATCATTGAATAGATACGATAAATTTAATAATAGATTTTATACAGATGTACAAAGAGGTTATTTAAAAATAGCTAATAAGAATAAAAGAAGATACAAAATAATTAATTCAGATCTCGATATTAAATTTAATCAAGATTTAGTCATCGAAACCATAAAAAATTTATTATGATTAATGCAGAACCTATAAGCCAACAAAAACTTTTAGGCTTAGATAGTTATTTTTTAGAATTAGTCAGACTCTACGAAGATAATGCTTATCCAAATAAGATTTTATTAAGTGGTCTCAAAGGTGTCGGTAAATCAACTTTGGCATATCATTTTATAAATTATGTATTATCAAAAAATGAAAATAATTCTTACGATTTAAAAAATTTCGAAATTCATTCTAAAAGCAAAACTTTTAGGACTATATTAAATAAATCAAATACTAATTTGATCAATCTGGATATTAATTCAGATAAAAAAATTATAGAAATTAGTCAAATAAGAAAATTAATTGATGATTTGAATAAATCGTCTTTTAACAATAAACCAAGATTTGTTCTAATTGATAATATTGAGTTATTAAACGTTAATTCTATTAATGCTTTATTAAAAGTACTTGAGGAACCTAACAAGAATATAAATTTTATTCTAATACATAATTATAAAAAAACTCTACCTACACTATTATCAAGATGTATTAATTATAAAATTAATTTATCTAATAATGAGTGCAAAAATATTTTATATCATCTTTTAGAAGATGACTTAGAGAATTTAATAAATAATGATTTGATTAATTACTATTTTACACCTGGAAATATTTTTAATCTTGTTAGATTTGCTAAGAAAAATAATCTTAATTTGGTTGAGTTCGATCTTAAAGCTTTACTAAAAATAATCATAAAAGATAATCATTATAAAACTGATCCATTTATAAGATATATAATATTTGATTTAATAGAATTTTATTTTAGAAAGCTTAATACATCGATATCTCAAAAGATAAGTCAAAAATACAGTCATTATCTCAAAAGATTTTCGGATACTAAAATATATAATTTAGATGAAGAGTCTATATTTATGGAATTTGAGGATGAAATTTTAAATGGATAAAAATTTTTTTATTACAACTCCAATATATTATCCTTCAGCAAAGCCCCATATGGGTCATGCCTATTCAAGTATAATTGCTGATTTTTTTGCTAGATTCAAAAAAATAGATGGTTTTAAAGTTTGTTTTTTAACTGGTACTGATGAACACGGTTTAAAAATACAAAGGGCTGCCGAAAAAAAAGGAATGGAAACTCAAAAATTTTGTGATGAATTAAGTAAAACTTTTAGAGACTTATCTCAAACTTTAAATCTATCAAATACTGATTTTATAAGAACTACAGAAGATAGACATAAAAAATCAGTTCAAAATCTTTGGAATGAGCTCCAAAAAAATAATGAAATTTATCTTTCAAAATATTCTGGTTGGTATTCAGTTTCTGATGAGGCATTTTATTCAGATTCTGAGATAGAGGAAATAAATGGAAAGAAAGTATCTAAAATATCAAAATCTGCTGTGGAGTGGGTAGATGAAGAGTCATTTTTTTTTAGACTTTCAAAATGGGAAAAACAACTATTAAAGTATTATGAAGAAAATCCAGATTTTATAAAGCCTATATCAAGAAAAAATGAAGTAGTTAGTTTTGTTAAAAGTGGATTGAAAGATTTATCAGTTAGTAGAAAGAGTTTCTCATGGGGAATACCTGTTCCAAAAAATAAGGATCATGTAATTTATGTTTGGTTAGATGCTTTAACAAATTATATAAGCGCTTTAAATTATCCCAATATTAATGACGATAAATATAAAAGATTCTGGCCAGCAACAATACATTTGATAGGAAAAGATATATTAAGATTTCATGCTATATATTGGCCAGCTTTTTTATTAGCGGCAAAAATTCCTCTACCTAAAAGAATCTATGGACATGGATGGATTCTTTCAGGTGAAGAAAAAATGTCAAAATCAAAAGGGAATATTTTGGATCCTATAGAAATTATTCAAGAATATGGCCTTGACCCTTTAAGGTATTATTTAATAAAAGAAGTCTCTTTTGGAAATGATGGTAATATTTCAAAAGAAAAATTAGAGGATTGCATTAATAGTGATTTAGCAAATAATTTCGGAAATTTATGTCAAAGAGTAACGGCATTTGCTATGAAAAATTGTGATGGAAAAATACCTGATAATATTAAGTTTTTAGAAGATGATTTAAAAATTCTTGATAAATTCAAATCTAACATAAATCAAATTAGAAAAAAAATAGACGATCAGGATATAAATTTTTATATAGATTTTATAGTCAATACATTATTTGAGACAAATAAATATTTTAATGATCAGGAACCTTGGAATAAAAAAAGCGATACTTCAAGATTGAATACAATAGTTTATACTACATTAGAAATTGTTCGAAAAATTTGTTATATGCTTTATCCAATTATTCCTCAATCAAGTATAAATGCACTTAAAATTTTTGGTATAAATGAGAATGAAATTGAATTTTCATCTTTAGAAAATCATTTATATCTGAGAGAAAATAGTAAAATTAAAAAAATTGATATATTATTTAAAAAGGTAGAGAAATGATTGATTCACACTGTCACTTAGATTATGAGCCACTTTTTGATAACTTAGATCAAATTTTAATAAGATCAAAAAAAATTGGAATTGAAAAGTTATTAACCATTTGCACTACTTTAAAAAGTTTTGATAAAATAAAATTTTTAGTTCAAAGAGATGAAATAATATTCGGAACTTATGGAATTCATCCTCATGAAGTAAAAAAAAACAAGGTTACAACAAAATTAATTATTGATGAAATAAATAAGAATAAAAAAATAATTGGTATAGGAGAAACTGGTCTAGACTTTTATTATAATCATAGTGATAAAAAAGACCAAATAAATAGTTTTATTAATCATATTAAGGCATCAATAAATCTAAAAATTCCATTAATTATTCATTCAAGAAATGCAGAGACCGAAACTTTTGAAGTACTAAATCAATTTAAAAATGAAAATTTAAAAATACTAATGCATTGTTTTACAGGTTCCAAAAAATTTGCTGAAAATATGTTAAATCTAAATGCATTTTTTTCTGCTAGTGGGATAATTACATTTAAAAATTCTATAGATCTTCAAGAAACATTTAAAGGTTTGCCACTAGAAAAATTACTTATTGAGACAGATAGTCCTTATTTAGCTCCAGAACCAAATAGAGGCAAAAAAAATGAACCATCATATATTGATTTTACTGCAGCAAAATTAGGTGAAATTAAAGATATATCTAAATCAGAAGTTGTTAAAATTACTACTAACAATTTTAACAAACTCTTTTTCGAATAATTAATTATGAAGTTTATTATACTAGGTTGTGGCAGTTCAATGGGTGTACCAAGACCTGACGGTTTTTTTGGAAATTGCGATCCAAATAACAAAAAAAATTATAGAACTAGGTGTTCTGCATTAATAAAAACTTCAGACGAAAATGTTTTAATTGATACATCTCCTGATCTAAGACAACAACTTCTACGACATAAAATTAAAAGGATAAATAAAGTTTTTTATTCACATATGCATGGGGATCAAACACATGGTATAAATGATTTAAGATCATTTTATATAAATAGCAAAAAACAGATTAATGTCTACGCGGATTATTATACTCTAAATTATCTTAAAAATAACTTTTCATATATTTTTCAAAGTTTTTCAAAAGAATATCCTGCTACCCTAAAATTGAATATTTTAAAAAAACTTTCTTTAACAACTCATAAAAAAAAGAAAATCAATATTCGATCAATTGAGGTTGATCATGGAAATGTTAAATCAAACTGCTTTATAATAGATAAAAAACTAGCTTATATAAGTGATGTAAATAAGATACATAAAAAAGATTTCAAATATTTCAAAAATTTAAAATATTTGATAATTGATTGTTTATGGTACGATTTTCATCCATCTCACTTTAATTTAGAAATGTCTCTATCAATGATAAAAATATTTAAACCAAAAAAATCTATTTTAACAAATTTATCTCCTGTTTTAGACTATAAACAGCTCAAAAAACTTTTACCAAATAATGTTATTCCTGCTCATGATGGACTAACAATTGAATTATAGAATATCTTCAATTTTACTTATTATTTTTTTTGACGTAGGCTTTGTAAATGATGCAAATGTATCTTCAATTTTTCCATCTTTATTGATTAGAATCTTATGGAAATTCCATTTAGGTATTGCAGATTTACCATGATTGTCTTTAGCCCATTTAAATAAATCGTGAGCATTCTTGCCTTTAACTTCAGTTATTGACGTCAAAGGAAAATTAATATCGAATTTTACCTCACAAAATTCTTTAACCTCAGAATTTTTTTTCTTTTCTTGATTAAATGAATTTGACGGTACACCAAGTACAATTAACCCTCGAGATTTATAGATATCCCATAATTTTTGTAAATCTTCATATTGAGATGTGAAACCACAATAACTTGCAGTATTAACTATTAGTACAACTTTGTTTTTATAATCAATAAAATTAATCTTTTTTCCCGAAATATCTTCCATACTAAAATCATAAAAAACTTTTTCGTAATTTGCATAAGCTAAATTTTTAAAAAAAAACATAATTACTATTATTACTTTAAATATTTTTTTTTTCATGAATGATGATTACCTATTTGGAGTAAGTAATATCAAGAAGTAGCCAAATAAAGTGGATAAAAGTGACCCAGCCAATACACCTATTTTTACACCATCCATATATTGCATATTCTCAACAAAGGCTAAATTTCCCACAAAAAGACTCATTGTAAAACCGATTCCTGTTAAAACTCCAACTCCATAAAAATTAAACCAGTTTGAGTTATTAGGCATTTGAGCAACTTTAGTTTTAATTGCCACATAGGAGAATACAAATACACCTAATTGTTTTCCTAAAAATAATCCCAACACAATTCCTAAAGGGACTTTGTTTAACAAAGATCCAAGTGATAAACCTTCTAATGAAACTCCGGCGTTTGCAAATGCAAATAACGGCATTATACCATAAGCAACATAAGGGCTAATTGCATGTTCAACTTTAATCAGTAAAGAAAAATCTTTTTCTTTCTTTCTATGAGGTATTGTCATTCCTAACAAAACACCAGCAATAGTAGCATGTATACCAGAATTATGAGTAAAGTCCCAAAGAAATATTCCTATAACTAGATATGGTAAAAATTTTTTTATATCAAATTTATTAATTACTAATAATAAAATAAAAGCTGCTAACATTAAAACTAAATATTTAATACTTAAATCACCAGAATAAAATACTGCAATAATAACTATCGCTCCTAGATCATCTATGATGGCAAGAGCTGTTAAGAATACTTTTAATGACAAAGGTACTCTTTTACCCAATAAAGATAAAACACCTAGAGAAAACGCAATGTCTGTTGCTGAAGGTATTGCCCATCCATTTAAAGTCTCACTATCACCAAAATTTATAAAAACATAAATTAAAGCTGGAACTAACATTCCGCCTACAGCTCCTATAATAGGTAATAAGGCTTGTTTAATATTAGAAAGTTCTCCCTGTAAAAACTCTCTCTTTATTTCTAATGTAACAAAGAAAAAAAATATTGCCATTAAAGCATCATTAATCCAGTGTAAAACTGAAAGTTTTAATCCAAAATCATTTACACCAAGAAATAAATATTTATCTAGAGTTGAAAAATATAATTCTGAAAAATTTGAATTACTAATTATTAATGCAATAATAGCTGCAAATAATAAAACTAATCCACTTGAAGCCTCAAGTCTGAAGAACCATTTAAAAGGTTTTGAGATATATTGTATCATATATTATTTAGATAAATCTTTAATAAATAAGAATATATCTTTTATAGACTCAAAAAGATTGTATAAAAGTAACTCAAGTCCAGGAAAAATATTACTTAACTGTGTTTTAAAAGTATCTAAAATAATTATAATTCCTGCAAATGAGATTAATCCCACAAGTAAATACGATAATATTTTTGTTAAATTAAAATTACTAGATTTTTCAATTTCATTACCTTTTTCCTCAAATTTATCATCCTCTATATTTTCGCTCAGGTTACTTGGTTCAATTATTTCTTCAGTTACACCGTCATCATTATTTATAGATTTGATTTCTTGATTTAGTCTAAAAAACCACTGTTTGCTACATGAGCCACATTCTAGAGTACGTCCTTTATCTGGTATTAAAGTCGCATCAATTTCAAATTTTTTATCACAAGAAGGACATGTAATAATCATAGTTTCTTATATCATATTCTTTTTATAATTCCTTTATTTTGCTGATCTTTATACTTTGAAATATTTAATAAGTACTGTATTAGTACAACATTCGGAGTGTAGCGCAGCCTGGTAGCGCATCTGGTTTGGGACCAGAGGGTCGCAGGTTCAAATCCTGCCACTCCGACCATATTTATGAAAAAAGCTAAAATTTACATTCCAAATAAAAGTCCTATGCAATCAGGATACGGTAAAACTGATAAGTGGATTTTGGAATATGAGACTAAAAATCCAACAAATAATCCTTTGATGGGATGGGAAAGTTCTACAGATACTTACTCGGAACTGAGATTGGAATTTTCAACAAAAGAATTAGCAATTAATTATGCAAAAAAGAAAAAAATATACTTTGATTTAATAGAACCTAAAAAACGAAAAACCGTTAAAAAATCATATGCAGACAATTTTATAAAATAAAATATGTTTAAATTTTTTACTCAAAAGCAGTGGTTTTTATGGAGCATTTTTGGATCAATTTTTATTTTAATATCTACTTGGTATCAGGTTCAATTAGATGTTAGAATCAATGAGTGGTTTGGAGAATTTTATGACACTCTTCAAAAAGCATTAACAACTCCAAATTCAGTCTCAGAGGCTGAATTCATTGGATATCTTTTTACATTTGCCAAAATAGCGGCTTTATGGATCTTAATAGCTGTATTTACCGGTTTTTTTACAAGTCACTGGGTTTTTAGATGGCGAACTTCAATGGCAAATTATTATCATGAGCAATGGTTTAAAGCTAGGTTAACTGAAGGAGCATCTCAAAGAGTTCAAGAAGATACATTAAAGTTTGCTCGTATTATGGAAGGACTTGGTACCGGATTATTAGACAGCATAATGACTCTAATCGCTTTTACGCCTATACTATGGGGTTTATCCAAACAAATAGACGTGCTTCCATGGATTGGTCCTGTAGACCATGCTTTAGTTTGGGTCGCAATAATATCGGCACTTGGAGGAACATTGTTATTAGCTGCAGTAGGAATTAAATTACCAGGTATTGAATATGATATACAAAAAGAAGAGGCGGGTTATAGAAAAGAATTAGTTCATGGTGAAGATGATCCTATTAGGGCTGCCCCCCCAACAATTGGACAACTTTATAATAGGGTAAGAGGAATACATTATAAATCATATTTTCATTATTTATATTTTAATACAGTTAAATGGAGTTATTTCCAAGGAATGGTAATAGTTCCATATTTAGCTTTAGCACCCACAATTGTAACTGGCGCTATTACTTTGGGATTTGTTCAGCAAATAACCAGAGCATTTGGTAGAGTAGAAGGCTCTCTTCAATATTTAGTTAAAAGTTGGTCAACAATCGTTGAACTAATATCTGTCTGGAAACGATTAAGAGAATTTGAAGCAAAATTAAACTTATCAGATGAACTTAATCCTAAAGTTACATGACTATAGATAAAAAATATTTAGATAAACTTATTAATGTTACATCAAAAGCTGCAATTGCTTCATCCTTCTTATTAGGAAAAAAAAATAAAATAGCAGCTGATCAAGCTGCCGTAGATTCAATGCGAAAAGAATTAAATAATATTGATATGAGAGGTGAAATTGTAATAGGAGAGGGTAGTTTAGATGAAGCACCTATGTTGTATAATGGTGAAAAGCTAGGTACTCAAAATGGACCTGAATTTGATATTGCTGTAGATCCACTTGAGGGGACAAATTTTGCTGCAAATAATTTACCTGGGGCATTATCAGTCATCGCTATCTCCAATAAAGGTAATCTGTTTAAAGCTCCAGAGACATATATGCATAAAATTGCTACATCAAGAACTGAAAAAGGTTTAATCGATCTTGATTACTCAATTAAAAAAAATATATCAAATTTAGCTGAATTTAAAAATACTCAACCTTCAAATTTAAGAGCATGTATATTAGATCGTCCGAGACATAAAAAAATTATAGATGAACTTAAAAAACTAAAAGTTCAGATTAAATTGATATCTGATGGTGATATCACTGGAGCACTATTAGTAACAAAACCATCATTTAATGTAGATATTTTTTTAGGTATTGGTGGTGGTCCAGAGGGTGTTCTGGCTGCAGCAGCACTTGATTCTTATGACTGTTATTTTCAAGGCAAATTTATATTTAATCAAAAAGATAGTATTGAAGAGGCCAAAAAAATGGGTATTAAAAATTTAGATAAGAAATATGATCTTAAAGAAATCATCAAAGGCGATACGATGTTTTGTGCTACAGCTATAACCAAAACTATGGGTATGAAAGGTGTGATAATTGAAAATCAAAATTCTTTTATTACTGAAACTCTTGTTACACATAAAAATTCTAATAACAATTATTCAACAATTGAAAAAAGAAAGATTATTTTTGATCATATTTAAAATGAAATGATTTCAGTTACTGGAAGAAAATGGCATGAGAATAAGATTAATAATCGGTTAATTGAAAAAATTCAGCAGGAATATGATTTTTCAAGAATTTTATCAAAATTAATCGTTTCTAGAAATTTTGACGATGATGAGATCTATTTAATTGAAAATAGATTAAAACTCACAAATATTTTTAAAGATATTCCAGATTTTATTAACTCAGTTAAATTAGTTGAAAAATCCATTAAGAATAAAGAAAATATATGTATATTAGGTGATTATGATGTTGATGGTTCATCAGCGGCTTCATTATTAATCAACTTTTTTAAAAAATTAAATCATCCATATTTTTATTATATACCAGACAGATTTAAAGATGGATATGGCGCTAGTAAAAAATTATTTAAGAAATTGATTTTAAAAAAACCAAAATTAGTAATAATGGTAGATTGTGGATCAACCAATATTGACGCAATTGATTATTTAAATAATAATAATATTAGATCTTTAATAATTGATCATCATGAAATTAACAAACCATTCCCAAAAGCAAATATTATAATAAATCCAAAGAAAGATAATGGTTATAATAAATATGATTATCTTTGTGCGACTACATTAACTTATTTTTTTTTGGAATTATTATCAAAGAAAATACAAAGTAAAATTAATTTAAGAAAATATTTAATTTATGTTTTATTAGCTACTGTTTGTGATGTGATGCCAATAAGAAAATTAAATAGATTAATTGCAATTTTAGCACTTAAAGAATTCAAGAATGATGATAATAAAATTTTTAATGAAATATATAAGATTAATAAAAAACAAAATAAAATTAATATTACAGACTTAGCATATCTCATAGGTCCAATACTAAATTCTGGAGGCAGATTGGGCAAATCGAATTATGCAACAGAGTTATTAACTGCAGATAATTTTGATGTTATTTCTCAAAAAACTTTAGTTCTTAATAATTTAAATAATAAAAGAAAAAAAATTGAAACTAAAATTCTTGATGATATTGATTTTAAAAATCTACAAAAAAAAGATAATAATATTATAATATATTACAATTCAAACATAAATGAAGGTCTTATTGGTATTATTGCTGCGAGGTTAAAAGATCATTTTAACAAACCAGCTGTAGTTATAACAAGTTCAAATAATATTCTTAAAGGTTCTGCACGTTCTGTTGATAATTATAACATTGGAAAATTAATTAAAAAATCTTTAGATAATAATTTAATTTCTAACGGAGGGGGCCATAGTATGGCTGCAGGATTTTCATTAAAAAAAGAAAATTTATTCAAATTTAAAAAGTTCATTAATCAAGATTATGCAAAAAATAAAATTTCTAAAAGTAATTCATTTACTTATGATTCAGAAATATCTTCATATGCATTTAACAAAAATTTTTATAATGATATTAAAAAAATTGGACCATTTGGAACTAAAAATCCAACTCCAACTTTTCTCTTTAGGGATCTAAAAGTAATCAAAACTAAAACTCACAATAATAAGCATATTTCTTGCCTTTTAAAAACTAAGATTGGATTTTCTATCAATTCGATATCATTTAATTCTTTTGATAAAGAAATCGGAAATTATTTATTAAATTATAAAAAAAATTTTAATGTTATAGGTCAAATTACTGAAAATTTTTGGAATAATAAAAGATCTCTACAACTAATCATAAATGATTTAATATTGTGATTTATTATAGACTTGATAATTAAATATTTTTCAAATAAAAGATCTCAAAATGGTCCCTTCGTCTATCGGTTAGGACACGTGGTTTTCATCCTCGAAAGAGGGGTTCGATTCCCCTAGGGACCGCCATAAATATGTATCACTATGTTTATATTCTTAAAACATTAAACGGGTTTAAGAAAAAAACTTATGTTGGTTATACAACAAATGTTTTGTTGAGATTACATAAACACAATATGTCTAAAGGAGCAAAATCGACTCGTGGCTATAAATGGGAGATAATCTATAAAAAAGGATTTAGATCAAAATCAAAAGCTATGTCGTTTGAATATTCACTTAAAAATGATAGAAAAAAAAGATTATCCATAATAAAAGGATTAACATAAGATAAATGAAAATAGCTACAATTCTTCCTTATAAAGAAAATTATACAGTCTCAAAAGCACAAGCTGCTGCTATTTGGGTGAGTGATTTTTATAAGTTTTCGAAATTTAGAAATAATACATTTATTTATGGCAATACATTAACAAAGGATTATTTAACTAAAAATTATGTTAATATTAGTATTAATAATTTAAGAACAAAATTCACAAGTACAACAAAAGAGTATTGTGATAATTTTATAAAAAAAACAAAGAACAAAAAATTTGATATTATAGAAATTCATAATAGACCAGAAGTATTTAATTTATTAAAAAATAATTTCAATTCAAAGTTTGTTTTATACTTTCATAACGATCCTTTAAGTATGTATGGATCAAAAAGTGCAAAAGAAAGATTAAAATTATTAATAAATCTCGATAAGATTGTTTTTATAAGTAAATGGGTACAAGAAAGATTTTTTATTAATTTAGATAAAAAACTTTCTGATAAAACTGAAGTTATTTATCATAGTATTAATAGAATTAACAAAAAATATAAAAAAGAAAAAAAAATAACTTTTGTTGGAAAATTAAATACATCAAAAGGTTATGATATTTATAAAGATGCAATTATAAAAATTCTCGATGAATTTAAAAATTGGAAAGCATTTTCAATAGGTGACGAAGACAGAAAAAGACCAATAATTGATCATATTAATCATCGAGAATTAGGTTTTTTGAAACATAAAGAAGTATTAAATTTTTTAGGAAAATCAGAAATAGCAGTTGTACCTTCAAGATGGGAGGAACCATTTGGAAGAACGGCTCTAGAGTCCTCATCAAGAGCTTGTGCAACAATTATATCTAATAGAGGAGGTCTGCCCGAAACAACCGATCATTGTGTTATTTTAAAAAAATTGGATTCTAATGAATTATATAAACAAATTAAATATTTAATTAAGAATGAAAAGTTTCGGAAAAAATTACAACTTGATGGTTTTAATAATATCAAACACTTAGTAAAAGATAATACTATACTTATTGATAAATTAAGGGAAAGTTTAATACAAAATTTTAGCTTAAATTATATTAGAAATAAATTAAGAATTATAAATATATATAATACTGGACAAAAAAACTTTCATAGATTGTACAATATTTCACTCGGTAAAAAATTTACTAATGGATTTATTAGAAACGGCCATGATGTATTGGAAATAAGTGATCGTGATTTTGTAAGACAGAGTAGAAACTTTTTTCAAATAAAAAATCCCGATAAATTTCAAGAATATCTTGTAAATACCTATAAAAATTATAATCCAGACTTAATATTTTTTGGACATACTCAAAATATTAAAAAAGATACAATAAGTGAGTTAAAAAATCTAAATAATAACGTAATTTTATCACAATGGAATGAAGATCCTGTTATGAAAAGTCTTAGTTATTCAAAACAAAATCTTCAAAATATAACCAATTACTCGAATATTGTGGATCATAATTTCATTACTACAGACCCAAGTATTTTAAAAAAACAGATCAATAATATAAATAACTTCCATTTTTTCTTTGTACCAGTCGACAAAAACATAGAATGTTTTAATGTTTCAAAAAAACAACCAATAAAAGATTTATTTTATGCAATGAGTCATGGTGTAAATAGAGCTACATTAAAAAGAGGAAAAAGTGACTCACGAATTCATTTTTTAAATAGTCTGATCAAAAAATTAGATAATATCGATTATGATTTTTATGGTTTTCAAAATAAAGAGCCAATTTGGGGAAATGATTTTTACAAAGCTTTGAATAATTCTAAAATGGGGTTGAATTTGAGTAGGGGCTTACCTACAAAATATTATACTAGTAACAGAATTGCATCGCTAATGGGTAACGGGCTTTTAACTTTTATAGATAAAAAAACACAACTAGATGATATGTTTAATAATAAAGAAGTTATAATGTACAATAATATAAATGATCTAACAGATAAGATTAATTTTTATAAGAAAAATGATCATCTTAGAAAAAAAATTGCTTCAGCTGGAAGAAAAAAATATTTTAAATTATTTAATGAATTGAATATAGCAAAATATATCATTGACAAATCTCTGGGAAACAGATCGTCATTATATTAATGAGAATATCTATTATTGTACCAACATATAATAATTTAAAATTTCTTAAGTTTTTTATTAATTCTATAAAAAATAATTCAAATTTTGATCATCAAATAATTCTTCATATAAATGATGGTTCGGATGGAACTCTAGATTTTGCGAAGGAGGGGCAATTACAATTTACACACAGTAAAATTAATATTGGCTTATGTAGTTCTTTAAATAAAGCTTCAACTTTAGTTAAAACAAATTTTATTCTATATGCTCATGATGATATGTATTTTTGTAAAGATTGGGATATCCATTTGACGAATGAAATAGATAAATTTCCAGATGAATTATTTTATTTATCAGGTACAAATATTTCAATAAAAAATGGGCTAATAAATTTTGATTGTGGCACAACACCTGAAAATTTTAATCATATTAGGTTTGATAATTTTTGTAAAAATGATCTAAGTGCTGATCTTCAAGGATCGCATTGGGCACCTCACGTAGTTCATCGTAAAATATGGAATAAAATAGGTGGTTTTAGTGAGGAATTCAACCCAGGAGATGGCTCTGATCCAGATTTTTGTATGAAGTTGTGGAATAATAATGTTAGAATTTTTAAAACCATTTCTAAATTTAAAGTTTATCACTTCAATTCTATCACAACCAGAAAAAGCCAGATAAAATTAAATAATGGTACTAAAACTTTTTTAATTAAATATGGTTTTAACCCTAGATTTTTTAGAAAATATTATTTGCGAGGAGATAACCAGAATAAATTTGATGGTACGCTTCAGAATCCCTCCTATACATTGATTATGATTATCGAATTGATTATAAATAAAATCAAATATTATTATTTCAAAATTTTTAAATGAAAAAATTGATAGTCAGAATTGCCGAAGGTCTTGGAAATCAATTATTTATGTATTCACATGCATATGCTTTATCAAGAGAATTAGGATATGATCTGTTCTTAGATAACACATCTGGATATTTTAAAGTCAAAAATAAAATAAGAAATTATGAATTAGATAAATTCAATATCTCTGCATCAATATGCGATGATATTTATAAATTTGATAATTACTCTAAAGATTTTAAAAGAAAATTTTTAAAAATATTTGATTTAATCAAAAATGATAAATCTTTTTATTTAGAAAAAACTGATAAAAATAAAACTACTTCATATCAAAATTCCAATAAACATATATTTTCTGACATATTAACTACAGAAGGGTATTTTCAAAGTGAGAAATATTTTTTAAATTACTCAAATGACCTTAAAAGAGAATTTATTATAAAAAATGATTACCTATCTAAAAATACAAAATATATTAATTTATTAGAAAAACATAATTCTGTTTCAATATGTATAAGGCAAAATAGATATTCTGAAGGAAAAATTAAAAATCAAGAAAAATCTAATCAATTCACAAAAAATACGATAGATTACGTGAAAAGATCCATATCCTTTTTAAAAAAAAAAGTTGATAATCCTGTTTTTTTTATCTGGTCAAATGAATTTCAAAATTTAAATGAATACTTTAACGACAATAAATATATTTTTATCGAAAATAAAGAAAATAAATCCTTAAACGATTTTAATCTTTTTATGTATAGCAAACATTTTATAATTGGTCCGACACCTTTCCACTGGTGGGGTGCTTGGTTAAATAATAATCCAAATAAAATATGCATAAGACCTAAAAATATAAATCCATCAAATAATTCTGATTTTTGGCCTGATAAATGGATATCTATTTAGATCTTTATTTTATTTAGTGCATTATTCTTAAATAAATTTGCTTCTTGAATATATCTTCTTACCATTTGAGTGGTCTTATGACCTGTCATAGCCATTATATTTCTTTCTTCTGCTCCAAATTCTGCTGCTGTTGTTGCAAAGCCTGATCTCAAACTATGTCCTGCATATTTAGATGAATCTAAACCAGCTTTTTCTGCATATTTTTTTATTATAAGTGCTACAGATTTATCTGATATATCAAAAACTTTTCCTACATTTTTAAAGGAAAATTTTTCTTTGATATAGGTTTTAAGTGATAATACAGGGCAGAATTCTTTATTTTCGAAGTAGGGGATCGCCTTGATAATCCCTTCTCCAGATTGATCTGTTTTAGACCTTTTAATTAGAATTTTTACACCTTCATGAACAAATTCAATATCTTCATAATCGATATTTACTAATTCAGACCTTCTGAATCCACCTGCAAATCCGATTAAAATTAATGCTTTATCTCTAATTTTTTTTTCATTTATTACTTTAATTATTAATTTTAAATCATTGATTAATAATGGTTTTTTTTGCTTTTTGTCTTGATCCTAAAGTTCTTTTAATCCCATGTAAATTTTCCATTATTATTGGATGTTTAGTATCAAGATAATGTCCTTTTAACTTATGAATAACACTTATGGAGGCTATTCTTCTTTTTAATGTGCTAAATTTTGATGTTTTTGAAAGATGTGTAATGTAGAGAGCAATAATTTTTGGCTTTGTTGGGATTGCAGTTAATCCATTTTTTGCACAGAAAGCTGAAAAATCTCTAAAATCAGATTGATAAGCTCTTAAGGTATTATTAGCTTTTGAATTCTTTAAATTTTTAATAGTTTCTATTTCTAAGCTTTTTACGTCAGTTATTAAATTATTCATATATACTTCCGATAACCATTAATTATCGGAAGTTATATTATAGGTGATTTTTAATGTCAATAGTTTAAATTAAAAAATTATGGGTTCAATTGATGGAGAAATTCCTGCAGTATGGTTTTTAATTAGTTCGATTGGTTTCGTTATATTAACTTTTATTCAATACAGAAACACTGGAAAGAGCTTCAATACAATATTTCTTTCTATAATGGCTATTATTTTCTTTGTAAGTTACATAATTTTATTAATTCCACGATAAAAATCAGTGCAGGGAACAAAATTTCAATTAAAAGTCTGGAAATACCTTAAAACAATACCAAAAGGTAAGGTAAAAACTTATAAACAGGTGGCTATTGGCATCAAAAGCCCTAAATCAGCTCGTGCTGTGGCTAATGCTTGTGCTAAAAACCCATATGCCCCAAAAATACCTTGTCATAGAGTGATTAGATCTGACGGAGGTCTTGGAGGTTACTCTGGGAGAGGTGGAATTAAACAAAAGGTCAAATTACTTAGATCTGAAAAGGTAGCGATTTAGCCCTATTTTAGGGCTTTTTTTACATTAAAAAAGTCAGTAAAATCAACGTTTTTTAATGTTTTTACCTTATTTGTTTTAAAATAGCAAAGTTCACCCTTCAGTTGTACCATATATAAGCTTACACTTAAAATAGACCCCTCTACGGCCGTTTAAATGGTATATTCAATTAGTGCATCTCTCTACTATTCAACTATATCAACACTTTTAGACCACCCTGTTTTTCAATTAATTTTATATTTGTTATGGTTAAAAATGCTATATTTTATTGGATTTTTTACATTTTTCATAATTTAACAATATCTCAGAACCTATTATATCAAATTAAGTATATTTATATTCTAAATAAGTCTTAATTTTATAATACTTTATAATATATAAAATTCAATAAAAACAATAGTTTAAAATAAATACTTAATGTAGTACTTTAGATATTAGTAAATAAATAATACCTATTAATTTAGTTTTTTAATTATCTTCTCTCTTCTTGAGATGTAGATGCCACTTAGTACAATAATAAATAATCCAAGAAAAGTCCAATTATCTGGGAAATCACTAAAGAAATAATAGCCTATAATGATGTTTGTAATGATTTCAAAGTAGCTAAATGGAGCTAATTTAGAAGCATCAGCGTATTTGAGAGACAATATTAGGAATAAGTGCCCTATACAGGCAAATATACCTATGGCAGCCATCATAGACCACTGATTTAAACTAGGCTTAACCCACACAAATGGCATTACAACCGATATTATTATGGCCCCTACTACTCCAGTTAATAATAAAGTTAATAATGGATTGTCTGAGGTGCTAAGTTTACGAGTAATAATTAAATAAAATCCATACATAACTCCTGTACCAAGCGCAGCTAAACTTGCTAAATTAATTTCAACAAATCCTGGTCTAATAACTACTAAAGAACCTATAAATCCAATAATTACTGCTGCCCATCTTCTAAAACCAACTTTTTCTTTAAGAAATATCGGTGAGAAAGCGGTAACAATTAATGGAGCAATAAATGCTAAAGTTAATGCCTTAGCCAAAGATATGACTGATATTGCATAAAAGAAACAAATGTTTGCACAGAGTAAGATTAAACCTCTAATAAACTGTAATTTAGGTTTATCGGTCCAAACTAAATTTTGCCTAAAAAAGAAAAACATGATCGGTAGAGTAAAAGCAACAGTAAAAAAATATCTTGCCCAAGTAATTTGTAAAACTGGTAGATCTGCACTTAAATATTTTGCAAATCCGTCCATAATTGGAAGCATTACCCAAGCCAATAAATTAAAAGTTATAGCCTTCATCTATTAAAGAAGGATATAGATTAATTAAAGTATTTTAAAGCAAAGAATACAACAATTGGAATAGTTATGAAAGACATGAGAGTTGAAACGACAATAGTACTTGCAACACTATCAACAATTTTTTTTGGTGAATACATACTTCCAACAAGATAATTCAATATCGCACTAGGCATTGCACTCTGAATAAGTAATACTCCAGCAGCTAATCCTGATAAATTGAAATTATAAATCACGGTAAATGCAATTAAGGGTCCTATTATAACTCTACATATAGAAAGTATAATTGAGTTTTTTAGAGAAAACTTGAATTTTGTCAGAGCAATACCTAATGACATTAAAACTAAAAAAATTGTCGCGTAAGTTAAAAGGAATGTTGTGTTCTCAAGAAATAAAGGGGTGTCAATTTCAAAATATAAAAAGAAAACAGATATAATGATCGCATACACAGGTGGACTTTTAATTAAAATATCAAAAGAGAAATTTTTTTTTGCTAAAAAAACACCTAGTGTGAAGTGGAATAGAATAATAACAGAAGCAATGGCAGAGGCAACACCAAGACCTTCTGTTCCATATGCAAAAAGACAAATTGGAATACCCATATTACCTGTATTTGGAAGTATTAAGGGTGGTAGTTCCATACTAAGATCTTTTCTAAGAAAAAAAAGAAGTAAAAGTCCAATTATAGCGAATCCACCAATCATAATTAATGCATAAATGAAATAATGAATAAAAATACTTAGTGTAATTCCTGTGGTTGTAACTGTATAAAAAATCATCGCCGGTGTACCAATATTTCCAGCAAAATTAGTTATAAAAGTAGTATCAAATTTAGGGCTTTTTTTACCCAAATAATAACCAACTCCAATGACAAAAAAAACAGGGAAAATAACCTCAAAAATCTTTATATAGATTTCCATTAATTATAAAGTCTAATTAATGTTGGAAATTTAAGAATATTTTTATTTTTTTTGAAAATTGATAAGCAATTTTTTGAATTTAATTCCGACGTTTTGTGGGTTATTATTACGATTGTAGCATTTTTCTTTTTTTTATCCGGTGTTTGAATAATTCTTTGAATTGAAATTTTATATTTAGCCAACCTTTTTGTAATGAAAGACAAAACACCAGGTTTATCTTTCACTTCAAATCTTAAATATAGAGAGTTTGTATAATCATCACTGTTGTAACTAGTTATTTTTTTTTCTATTAATAGATGATATTCCAAAAGGTCTTTTAATATTACCTCGCAAAATAGACAAAAGATCAGATAATAGTGAAGATGATGTTGGTCCTGGGCCAGCGCCCTCTCCTTGCATAACACTTTGGCCTATTGGTTTTCCCTCCATTATTACTGCATTCATTACTCCATTAACATTTCCGATATAAGAGTTCTTGTTTACAAGACATGGATGAACTGTTTCAAATAATTTATTATTTATCATTTCTGATATTCCCAATAATTTTATTCTCAAGTTTAATTGATTTGCAATCTTAATGTCTTTTAAATTTATATTTTCAATGCCTTCCATTATGCATTTATGTTTCGAAATTTTATTATTAAAAGATAAAGCAGACAAGATTCTTACTTTAGCAAATGCATCAAAACCATTAAGATCTAATTTTGGATTTATAGGCTCTGCATATCCAAGAGCTTGTGCCTTTTTTAAAACTTTTTGAAATGATTCATTCGTATTTTCCATTTCAGTTAAAATATAATTAGTTGTTCCGTTTAGAATTCCATAAATTTTGGTTAATTTGTTGGTAGCTAATCCCTCTTTTATTGTTCTTAATATTGGTATTCCACCTGCAACTGATGCTTCAAATTCTAAATTTACTTTATATTTCTCGGCTAAATTTGCTAGGTAATCTCCATGTTTAGCTATAAGAGCTTTATTTGGTGTAATAACATTTACTTTTTTTTTTTATTGCTTTTTCTACAATTCTTTTAGAAATTCCATCGGATAAACCAATAACTTCAAATAAGATATCTACCTTTTTATCTTTTAAAAGATTCAATGGGTTTTTATAAAAAATTTTTTTATCAATCTTAAATTTTCTTTTCTTATTTATATTTTTTGCAGATATACCTACAATTCTAATTTTTTTTCCAGTTTTATTTTCTATGTCTTTTTTTTTTTGATTTAATTCATTGTAAAGATATGATCCTATTTGACCTAAACCAACGATAGCAATATTAATTATTTTACTCATTTAATTATCAATATTAGGAAAAGAGTTATTCACAGCATATTCTTCTAAACGAAGCTTAAATTCATTCATTGTTAAATTATCTTCAAAATTTAAATCTTGTAAATTCATTTGTTTATTTTCTTGACTCAATGTACAAGAGGATAAAAAAAATACTGTAATTAGTAATTTTTTCATTTTAATCCTTCTATGACATTAAAATTAAACATGATATTCATATTTTGGATTGCCTGACCTGCTCCTCCTTTAATTAAATTATCAATAGCAGACAATAGAATAATTCTATTATTATATTTTGTTTTGCATACAGAAATATAGCAATAATTTGTATTTATGACATCGTTAGTACTTAATAAAGAATTTAATTTTAATATTTTCACAAATCTGTGTTTTTTATAAAAATCATTTAAAATCTTAATTACTTTTGTTGTACTTGTATTTTTATTTAAATCTAAATACATAGTGCTTAAAATTCCTCTAAACATAGGAGAAATATGAGGAGTAAATAAAAACTTTAATTTTTTATTTGTGAATTTTTTTATCATTTGCTCTATTTCAGGATTATGTCTGTGGAAACCAACACCATATGCACCTAAAGACCCATATAAATTTTTTCCTTTATATTTTTGATGCACACCCCTTCCCGCACCTGAATAACCTGATTTAGAGTCAATTATAATATTGTTGGTTTTTATTATATTCTTTTTTATTAATGGAATTAAAGGAAGTAATACCGAAGTTGGATAACATCCTGGACAAGATATTATTTTTTGTTTTTTTAATTTATTTCCATTTATTTCAGGCAAAGAATAAATCGAATCTTTAATTTTGTCTGGTGCTTTATGTCGATATTTATACCATTTAATATACTCAGATACTTTTTCTAATCTAAAATCAGCTGCCAGGTCGATTAAAATATTATTTTTTAAAAGTTTTTTTGATATTTCTTGTGCTTCACCATGCGGTAATGCTGTGAAGACGACATCTATTTCATTAAGTAAATTCTCATTAAATTTAATAATTTTTGGTAATTTTTTGTTATTTATTTTTTTATCGAAGTAAGATATTTTTTTACCAATAGATGAATTACCACATAAATATTTAATATTAATATTACGATGTTTTAACAATAATTTAATTAATTGAATTCCAATATATCCACTGGATCCGGCAACTAGTACATTAAGTTTGGACATTTTATATTATAGCAACTTAAAATTAAAAAAATTATCTTTTAGAGAATTGGAAGCTTCTTCTAGCTTTTCTTCTACCTGGTTTTTTTCTTTCAACTGCTCTAGGATCTCTTGTTGTTAGTTTTTCACTTCTTAATACTGGTCTAAAATTTTCATCAAATAAAACTAATGCTTTAGAAATTCCAAGCACCAGAGCACCTGCTTGACCTGTATGTCCACCACCAGCTACACTGCATCTGACATCATAGGAAGTAGACTGATTTATAATTTCAAAAGGTCTAGTAACTTGCATTTTGTGACTTTCACTGACAAAATATTCATTATAAAGTTTTCCATTTACATAAATTTTGCCAGAACCTTTCTTCAACCATACTTTTGCAATAGATTTTTTTCTTCTACCAGTAGCATATTTGCTATCTTTAAAATCTAATTTTAATTTTGATTTTTTTGTATTAAATTGAGCAGACTCCATCTTAATTTCTTATTACGTTTTTATTGTTTAAAGTATTAATTTCAATAATTTTTGGGTTTTGTGAAGTATGAGGGTGTTCATTTCCCTGATAAATCTTTAATTTAGTGAGTTGTTTTTTTCCTAATACACCGCCTGGTAACATTCTTTTGACAGCTAATTTAAGTATCTCTTCCGGTTTTTTTTCAAACATTTTTTCAGGTGTAGAAACTTTGATTCCTCCTGGATATCCAGTGTGTCTAAAGTATTTTTTATTTTGAAATTTTTTTCCGGTAAACTTAATTTTTTTTATATTTTTTACGATTACAAAATCTCCGTTATCCATATGAGGTGTAAATGAAGTTTTATTTTTTCCTCTAATGATTTTAGAAATAATAGTAGCTAATCTACCAACTACAGCATTTTCAGCATCAATTTCATACCATTTACTGTCTACTTCAGCTTTTTTAACAAATTTTGTCATGGATGCGGGATTAATACTTATTAATTTCTTTATTGTCAATTTATAAGATAAAAAAAAGACTATAATAATTGTGTATTTATGCTAGTTTTCATTCATAAACATATTAATTAATAACATTTTAAATTTATAATAATATAGGAGTTAACATGAGTGATAAGAAGAAAGTAACTAATCCAAAAACTTATAAGTTTGATACTTTAAGCCTTCATGCAGGATATCAACCACATAAAAATGCTGGATCAAGGCAAGTTCCAATTTATCAAACAACTTCTTATCTATTTGATGATGTTGATCATGCTGCTGCCCTTTTTAATTTAGAAAGAGGTGGACATATATACAGTAGAATTTCAAATCCAACAGTAGGAGTATTAGAAGAAAGAGTAGCCGCCCTTGAAGGTGGAACGGCTGCTTTAGCGACCTCATCTGGTATGAGTGCAATATTCCTAACAGTAATGACTTTATGCGAAGCTGGAGATCATTTAGTAGTTTCATCTCAACTTTACGGTGGGACTGTTAATTTGTTTAGATTAACTTTGCCAAAGTTTGGTATCAAATGTACTTTTGTAAAACCAAGAGACACAGAAGGTTTTAAAAAAGCAATTCAAAAAAACACTAAAGGTATTTTTGGTGAATTGGTAGGTAATCCTGGTAATGAACTTATGAATATGCCTGAAATTGCTAAAATAGCTCATGATGCTGGAATACCATTAATTATAGATGCAACTTATCAAACTCCATATCTATGTAAACCTTTTGAACATGGTGCTGATATAGTAATTCATTCATTAACCAAATGGATGGCAGGTCATGGATCATCAATGGCAGGTATTTTAGTCGAAGGTGGAAAATTTGATTGGATGCAAAATGATAAATTCCCAACAATGACAAAACCTTATGAAGGTTATCATGGTTTATCTTTTGCAGAAGAATTTGGACCAACGGCATTCACTATGAAAGCAAGAGCTGAAGGTATGAGAGATTTTGGTCCATGTTTAAGTCCACAAAATGCTTGGAATGTTTTACAAGGAATTGAAACATTATCTGTTCGAATGAAAAAACATTGCTTAAACGCAGAAGAAATGGTTAAATATTTATTGAATCATGAAAGTGTAGCTTGGGTATCACATCCAAGTGTGCCAGATCATCCAGATCATGATTTAGCTAAAAAATTATTACCTAATGGTCGTGGATCTATGATTGCCTTTGGGATAAAAGGTGGAAAGGACGCAGGAGTAGCATTCATTAATAATGTAAGTTTAGCTTCACATCTAGCTAATGTTGGTGACACAAGGACTTTAGTAATTCATCCAGCTTCAGGGACCCACTCACAAATGGATGAGGCAACATTAAAATTTGCTGGATTATCGCACGATATGATTAGACTATCAGTCGGAATAGAAGATATAGACGATATTAAAAATGATTTTGAAGTTGGTTTTAGAGCTGCAAGAAAGCCTAGACTAGTTTCAAATCAATGAAATTTAAAGTAAACGGACAAGAAGTTTATGCATCTACAGGAGGACGTCCTTTTGATAAAAATAAACCATTAATCGTTTTTGTTCATGGGAGTGGATTGACTCACATGACATGGGTTTTACAAGCTAGATATTTTGCTTTTCACGGTTATAGTGTCTTAGCATTAGACTTACCTGGTCATGGACTTTCGGGTGGAAAAAGTTTGAAATCTATCGAAGATATGGCTGTGTGGATCAGTGATGTTATAGATTCAGTTGGTTATAAAGAGGCATCATTGGTAGGTCATTCACAAGGTTGTTTAGTAACAGTTGAATGTACTTCAAGATATCCGAACAAAATAAAAACTCTAAGTTTAATGGGAGGTGCTGGAGCTATTCCAATGAATCCTGAATTACTATCACTAGCAGAAAATGGTGACCCTAAAGCTGTAGATTTAATGATGGATTGGGCTCATGGTCCAGCTGGTCATTTCGGTGGACACCCTGTGCCAGGACTATATCATATTAACACTGGAGGAATGCTTGCAAAATCAAGAACTATCAAAGAAACACTAGCGGTTGATTTTAGAGCATGTGATAATTATAAAAATGGCTTTGAAGCTGCAAAAAAAATTAAGATCCCAACTTTATCAATCCTAGCAACTGATGACAAAATGTGTCCTGTAAAAGAGGGCAAAAAATTAGCTGACTTAATAGAAGGAAGTAAGGTTGATATTATTGATAATTGCGGTCATATGATGTTATTAGAAGAGGCAGATAGAGTACTAAAAGTTTTAAAAAGTTTTATATTAGACAACTATCCACCAAATAAATCTTGAAATGAAAAAAAATTTTAGATTTTTTGATAATAGACAAAAATATCTTTTATTTGTTACTACTACCAATGAGAAAAATAAAATTGCTGATGCAATAAAACCATTTGTTCAAAAATTAAAACCTACATATCCAGCTTTAAAAATATTTGATGCAGGTATGGGTGATGGTTCTCTATTAATGAATGTAATGAGGCAATGTCATCAAAAAATGCCCCATATACCTATACTTGTTTCAACTAAAGAAATAAGTATGGAAGATGTTAGACTCGGATTAGACAAGTTGCCAGACCGATTTGTTGAACATAAGAACACTGTATTCGTAATTTCAAATTTAAATTATGATGAGTCTACTTTGCTTAAGTCAAAAAATAAACACAAACAAAAGAAGATGAATTGGAAAGTAGTAAAATTAAAAGGTAATTCATCGTTAGATTTTTCAATACAATTAAGGAAATTAAATCAAAATTTTTTAAATAAAAATTGGCAAATAGAACGAAACAATAAAACTGGAAATCCAACTTATAAAGAACCATCTGTAATAATTATTTATAGAAAAGATCAAGAATTTTCACTAAAGAACATTATTCCAAAAAAAAATAATGGAAAAAATAACTATGATTTGATTATTGCTTCTCAGCCCTACAGATCAAGAATATCTGCAGAAAAAAAAGTAAAATATGTTATAAATCCAATGATCAAATCCTTAAATAAAAAAGGTAAGCTAATTGTCATACATGCATGTGGAAATGATCCTGCAAATAAAATAATAAAGAAAATATGGCCTAATGATAAACCATTTCCAACACTTTATAAATCAATTTTAGATTATATTAAATCACACACTGAAAAAAATGAATTAAAGGAATTAAAATTTGGCAAGAAAAAGATTGTAAAATATATATTGAGGGCATTGCCAAATGAAATAAGTGGAGGAATAGCAACTTCACTAATATTTTCTGCATGGAATGCATCTGTTTATGTTAATCAAATTTCAGATGAAGAAATTATGAGGGTAGAAAGATCAAAAAATTACCAAAAAATTGTAAATAATATTGTAAAGAAATATAAAGGTTTGTATTTTTTTAATGAACTATTTGTAATTGAAAAAAAAAAATAAATTAATTAAATCTGTTTTTGAATAATAGATATATAGATGATGAAACAAGCATTATTGAACTTATTTGATGAAGAGAAGCAACAACTATATTGACATTGTTTAAAACTGTCATAATGCCTAAAAAAATTTGAAACAAAATCATCAACCCTAATATGTTAATAGACTTAAATAAAAGGTTAATTTTTTTTTTATACACTATATAAAATAAGATTAGATACACAATAAAAATAAAATAAGCTAAATTTCTATGCATAAATTGAACTAAAGATGGATCACTAAATGCAGAAATATTAAATAAATTTAAAAACTCATTATCGTTGGGAAAATATGTGTTGCCCATAAGTGGCCAAGAGTTATAAATTTTTCCAGCATCCATTCCTGAAACAAATGCTCCAATAATAATTTGAGCAAATATCAAAATTAAAAAAATTTCTGGTAATTTATTTGATAAAATTCTTTTATTATCACTGATATTATTTAATTTTAAGTAATTCCAAAAAATTAAAGATAAAATCAAAAAAGCAATTATTAAATGCAAAGATAATCTAAAATGACTAACATCTACTCTATTTGTTAATCCACTTGTTACCATATACCAGCCTATAAATCCTTGTAAACATATCAAAAAAAATATTGCATATAAGTGTTTAAGTTTGTTGAAACCAATTTTAATAGTAAAATATATTAGTGGTAAGATATAAAAAAGTCCTATCATTCTGGCAAGAAACCTATGTGACCATTCCCACCAGAATATAATTTTGAATTCTTCCAAATTCATTGAAAAATTTTGTAATTGATATTCTGGTATTTGTTTATAAAGTTCAAAATATTCAACCATGTCATTATGGTTTAAAGGGGGTAAGAAACCCTTGAAAAGTTCCCATTCAGTAATTGAGAGACCAGAGTCTGTGAGTCTGGTTAAGCCTCCAACAATTATCATCAAGGAAACAAACCAAAACATTAGTATTAGCCAAATTGATAATTGATTATTTATTTTAGTATTTAATGTATACATAATTGGATAAATATAATAATTTTTTGATTATCCAAATATATAAATGTCGCCATTAAAGAGAAAAAAACTAAGTAAAATTAGATTAGAGTTGGATAAATTAGATAATTCTTTAATACATATAATTAAAAGACGAACAAATTTAGTTAAAAAAGTACTTAAATTAAAAGAAAAAAAAAATCAAATTGTTGATCAAAAAAGAATTAAATTAATTTTAAGAAATATAAAAAAAAAATCATTAAAAAATAATATTGATCCTAAAATAACTAATAGAATTTGGAAAAATATGATTTGGTCTTATATAGATTTTGAAAAAAGGAACTTCAAAAAAAAATAGTTATTTACTATGAGGAGGAAGTTTTTTTTCAATAAAAACTTCATGTTTACGAGTTGCCGGATTATACTTTTTAGATTTTAGTTTTACTTTTGCTTTTTCACCTCCTGCTGGTTTTTTGACGTAGTAAAAAAAAGGACTATCTGGGTTCTTCTCAGGAACAAGTCTAACTTTCACATGAGTTTTTTTTGCCATATTATTTTAGTTTTTTTAAATCTTTTATAATTTCAGATATATTTGAAATTTTATTTTTTAAATTATCAGCCTTTATAAGTTTATTTGAAATTTCGTCAAGATTATTAGTGTGCTTAGAATTAAGGATTTTTTTAACTCCAATAATGGTCATGCCCTGATCTTTTAATAAAAACATAATTTTTTTCAATAAATCGATATTTGATTTATCATAGTAACGTCTATTGCCAGATAAAATTTTTGGTTTTATTTGTTTAAATTGTTTCTCCCAAAATCTTATAGTATGAGTCGCTATTTCTTTCTTAGATCTATTATTATCATTCAAAATCTTAACAACTTCTCCTATGGTTTTGTAAGCTTGATCAGATTTATCAATCATTTTGAAAATTTATAAATTCTTTAAAATTTTTTGAAGGTCTAAATAATACTACATATCGTTCAGAAATAATTTTTTCTTCTTTTGTTTTGGGATTTCTACCGATTCTTGTTTTTTTTTGTCTAATAGTAAAAGTTCCAAATTTTGAAATTTTTAAAATCTTCTCTTTATGTAAATTTTCAATTATGGTTTGAAAAAAGTCATCAATCAAATTTTCTGTTATTTGTTTTGAAAAACCAAGCTGCATGTAAACTAAATTAACTAAATCTCTTTTAGTTAAGTTAATTCTCATAATTAAATATTTTTTTTAATTTTTTCGATTAAATTACCTTTAATTATCCTACAACAAACATCAAGTGAATTTGAAAAACCTATATAATCTGTTCCACCATGACTCTTTACAACTGGTGAATCTAGACCTATAAAAATTGCTCCATTATATAATCTGGGATCTAAACGTTTTTTAAATTTTTTTAAATTTGAAATATTAAGTAAAGATGAAATTTTACTGATTAATGAACCATCTAATGCATTTTTAAGTTCTTCAGTAATAAAATTGGCAGTTCCTTCTGCAGTTTTTAAAGCCACGTTTCCAGTAAAACCATCTGAAACTATTACGTTTACTTTTCCATTCATCAGCTCATTACCTTCTACGTATCCAGCAAAATTATAATCATCAGATTTTTTTTCATTCAATATTTTATATGTTTCTTTTATTGTTTCGTTGCCTTTTAATTCTTCAGACCCTATATTCAAAAGAGCAACATTAGGAATTTCTTGAGGATATAATGACTTGTATAAAGATGCTCCCATCACAGAAAAATCAATCAAATTTTTTGAATTACATTCAATATTAGCTCCGAGATCTAATACAACACTCATCCCTTTTTTATTAGGCCATAATGCTGATAAAGCTGGTTTATCTATATTATCAATCATTTTCAAATTTAATTTTGATATAACTAATAGAGCTCCTGTATTACCAGCTGATATTACTATATCACACTCTCTTTTTTTAACACTTTCAATAGCTAGCCACATGCTTGTGTCCTTACCTCTTTTAGCTGCCTCAAGAGGACTATCTTCACTTGAAACTTTATTTAAAGTATTAATGATCTTATAATTATTTGCATTAATCTTATTATTTAAACAATATTCTATTTTTTTTTCATCACCAAAAATTGTGTAAAAAACATTTTCATTATTTGTGAAATGATGAATGATTCCATTAATTATCTTATCTGGTGAGTTATCACCCCCCATTGCATCAACTGCAATTTTAATTAAAGATGACATTGTTAAAAATAATTATTCTTTAGGGTCTATAACTTGTCGACCTTTATACATACCTGTTTTTAAATCTAAATGATGAGACAATCTATATTCACCAGATTTTTTATCTTCAACGATATTTTTAGGAGAGTATGTCATATTTTTAGCTCTTCTCATTCCTGTTCTTGATGGTGTCTGTTTTCGTTTTGGAACTGCCATAATTATTGACTAATTACACTTTTTAAGTAAGAATTCAAATTATTTTTTGAAAGTTCTTCACTAAATTTGTTAAAATAATCAACCAAATATTCAATATCACTGAAATTATCTAAAAACTTAGCTAGTATATCTTTTTTTTTCATAGATTCTAGCTCATTCCAAAAATGTATTTCTGATATTATGCTATGAAAAAGGTTTATGTAATCTTTCATTTTTTTGTTTATAGATTGATCTCCGTATCCTATCTCTCTTATACTAAGCTCTAATTGTCTAAAATTATAGTCATATATTTCTTGAAGTATCTTATCATTTTTATCATTTTTAAATTCCTTAAGAATAAAAGCAAAATGGAATAAAAAAATGCTCAATCTATCGCTAAAGCTATCCTGATCATTCTTAATGTTTTTGTATAATGATTTATTTGTGGTTAATTTAATTAAATTATTATAAAAATTAATATATTTAGATTTCATGAAAAAATTATTATTACTATTATTAATAATATTAGCAAGTTGTTCTTTGAACAAGGTTGTACAACATCATGGTGTTCACAATTTAGAAAAAAAACAATCAAAACTTAAGATTAGTCATACTAATAAAAATGATATAGTGAAATTGATAGGCCCTCCTTCAACAAAAAACCTGTTCGATAATGAAATTTATATATACATAGAAAAAAAAACTAGTAACTCTAAACTAACAAAATTAGGTAAGAAAAAATTAATTAAAAATGATGTTTTAGTTCTTGAAATAGATAATTCAGGGATACTACTAAGTAAAAAGTTTTATAATAAAGAAGATATGAACTTAATAAATTTTGATGAAAAAATAACAGGTGTGAATTATGCAAAAAGATCATTTATTTTTAACTTTTTAAGTTCTGTGAGACAAAAGATCGATGATCCTCTCGGTAAAAAGAGGATCAAAAATTAATGTCCAGCAATAACTGCTAGTAATAACAATGCAACTATATTAGTTATTTTTATCATTGGATTTACTGCTGGGCCTGCCGTATCTTTATATGGATCTCCTACAGTATCACCAGTTACAGCTGCTTTGTGTGCTTCAGAGCCTTTACCGCCATGATTTCCGTCCTCGATATATTTTTTTGCATTGTCCCACGCGCCACCTCCAGCAGTCATTGATACAGCTACAAATAATCCTGTTATAATAACCCCAAGTAACATAGCTCCTACAGAAGCTAGTGCTGCTACTTGACCACCAATACTTAATATTACAAAATAAAGAATTACAGGAGATAAGACTGGTAATAATGATGGAATAATCATTTCTTTAATTGCAGCAACTGTTAATAGATCAACTAGTTTAGCGTAATCTGGTTTTTGTTTTCTTTTCATAATACCAGGATATTTTTTAAATTGTCTTCTAACTTCAATAACTACAGCACCACCTGCTCTACCAACTGCTTGCATACCCATTGAGCCAAAAAGATAAGGTAGCATGCCTCCAATTAATAATCCGACAACCACATAAGGATTTGATAAATCGAAAGTTACCACAATTCCTTCCAGTGCAGAACCTGCTTCTTTTGAATAATGTTTAATATCCTCTGTATATGCAGCAAATAAAACTAAAGCTCCTAATCCAGCTGAACCAATTGCGTATCCCTTGGTGACAGCTTTAGTTGTGTTTCCTACTGCGTCTAGTGCATCGGTTGTTTTTCTTACTTTTTTATCTAAATTCGACATCTCAGCTATACCTCCTGCATTATCTGTTACAGGGCCATAAGCATCTAATGCTACTACCATTCCTGCTAATGCTAACATCGTGGTAACTGCAATAGCGATTCCAAAAAGACCAGCAATATAATTAGTAAGTAAAATACCTGCCACAATAATTAATGCTGGTATTGCTGTAGCCTCTAAAGAAATAGCTAAACCTTGAATTACATTTGTTCCATGACCTGTAGTAGATGAAGCAGCAACTGATTTGACTGGTCTATATCCAGTACCGGTATAATATTCAGTTACCCATATTAGTAATCCCGTAATAACCAGCCCAATAACACCACAATAATATAAACTCATACCATTAAAAGTTTTGTTATTAACTGTATACTCACTTGAAAATCCAATTACATAATCTGTGACTGGATATAAGATTATTAAAGATGATATTGCAGAAACTACAAATCCTTTATATAATGCATTCATTACATTATTAGTACGACCAAGTTTCACAAAAAAAGTTCCAATAATTGAAGTTATAATACAAGCACCACCAATAGTTAAAGGATAAATCATCATACTTAAGTTTCCTACAAAAAAGATTGAGGAAAGAACCATAGTAGCAACAATTGTTACTGCATAAGTTTCAAATAAATCTGCTGCCATACCAGCACAATCACCTACATTATCACCAACGTTGTCAGCTATTACTGCTGGGTTTCTTGGATCATCTTCAGGTATACCTGCCTCTACTTTCCCCACAAGATCAGCACCAACGTCAGCACCTTTAGTAAATATGCCGCCACCTAATCTTGCAAAAATAGATATTAAAGAAGCTCCAAAACCTAATGCAACAAGAGCATTAACTATTTCTCTATCATCAACATTAAATTTTAGTAATAAATAATAATATACAGCAATAGATAACAAGGCCAAACCAGCTACCAACATCCCAGTTACGGCTCCCGATTTAAAAGCAACAGAAAGTCCTTCTGCAAGTCCTTTTCTTGATGCTTCAGCAGTTCTTACATTTGCTTGAACAGAAACTAGCATCCCCACATAACCAGCAATTCCTGATAATGATGCGCCTATAAGATAGCCCAATCCAACTAAAGGACTAAAAGCAATACTCACTATAACTAAAACAACTAATCCAACAATTGAGATTGTTTTATATTGTCTGGCTAAATAAGCTTTTGCCCCAATTTGAATAGCTGATGCAATGTCTTGCATTTTTGCATTTCCAGTGCTTGAATTTAAAATATTTTTTCCTGTAAAATATCCATAAACTATGGATAGAAAACCAGATCCTATTGTATATAATAATATTGATTCTACTGATATGCTCATAATTACCTTAAGTTTATTGGTTATAAAATTTAAGCCCGGACAATACAAAAAAAGATAAAAAAGACAATATTTAACTTTTAAAAGTAATGAATATATCCCTGGTTTTTAACCTTTATTTTCTTGCCTTTTTCATCAAACATCACAGAACTTTTTTTATCTGATACTATTTTCCCAATTTTTGTTATTTTTATACTCTCAATCCTAGAAATGTTTTTAATGATTCTGGCTTTTTTTTCAGTTGCAGTAAAAAGTATCTGATAATCATCTCCATTAGAAATCAAGTTTTTTTTTTGTAATTTTCTAGTTTTAATCAAACTGGCTAATTGTGTTGAAATAGGTATTTTGTTCTCAAATAGTTCAAATGATAAATTTTGTTTATTCAACATTTTTTTTAAGTCATCAATTAACCCATCAGAAATATCAATTGAAGAATTGGCATATTTTTGAAGATAATTTGTAAACTTAGTTTGTAATTCAGGGTGATAGTATTTTTTTATAAAAAAATTTGATAACTTTTTATTAACTTTAATCTTTTTTTTTAATATCTGTAATCCTAGAAAACTATCACCAACATTACCAGTTAAGTATATATCATCATTTAATTTTGCTTTATTTCTTAACACAATCTTATTTGAATAGCCTAAAGAAACTATAGTAAAACTTAATTTGTTAGAAAAGGTTGTATCTCCACCACATAAATTAATATTATATTTAATGTGTTCCTTTTTTAAGGAGTTTGAAATTTTATTTAAATTTTTTTTGGAAAAAGTTTTTTTATTACCTGAGGCAGAGATAAAATAAAATTCTGGTTTTACGCCTTTGCAAATCAAATCTGATAATGAGGAACGTAAAATTTTTTTAATTACAAGTTCGGGTGATTTAAAATCAATAAAATGAGATCCTATATTGTAAGTATCTACAGAAATAACAACGCCTCTTTTTTTATCAAAAAAAACATCATCATTAAGGCCTAGTGCAGTTTTGTTATTTTTTGATAATTTAGTAAAATATTTATTTATTATTTCAAATTCATGCATTAGTTGATCTTAATTTTTTTCCAATATCATCCAATAAAGCGTTTAGATATTTAGTTTGTGAATCTTCAAGAAAAAAATTTGATGAGTTTAAATATTCTTTAATTATGATATTTATTGATAAATTAGGTTTATACATTATTTCATATGTTGCAGCTTTTAAAATAGTTTGAAAAACTTTATCTAATTTATTAATAATAAATTTATCACCTAATTTTTTGTTTAATTCTTCTAAAATAAGATCATTTCTTTCAATCGTTCCTAAAACTGTATCTTTGATAAATTTTCTAAATCTATGTTTTGGAAAATCTAAATCTGTTTCATTATAATAACTACCGTATAATTTTTGAATAATAATTACTCTTGGATTATTTTTAGGACTAAAAAATGTTCTCATTTTTGTGTTAAAATAGAAATTACTGCTTTTGCAGCTTCTGATCCTTTTTTTTTTCTTAATTTTGCTTGAGCCATGTTAAGACAAGTGATTATACCATTACCTATTGGTTTTTTACTTAATACAGACAAATCCATAATCGCATTAGTTGATGCTTGAGAAATAAAATCGAAATGAGGAGTTTTACCTTTAATAACACAGCCCAAAGCTAAAAATGCGTCATATCTTTTTATATTTTTAGAAATTGTAACGGGTATTTCGAAAGTTCCTGGGACATAAATAATCTTAACAATGTTTGATTTTGGAATACTTTTTAAAGCACTTTTTAATAAACCTTTTGAAATATCTTTATAATAGTTTGCAATTACTAAAAGAAATTTTTTTTTCATTAAATTAACTCCTGTCTTTTAATCTTTATACCATATCCATCTAATCCGATAACTTTTTTTGGAGATTTGGTTATTAATATCATATTTTTAATTTTAAGATCTTTTATAATTTGTGCTCCAATTCCGTAATTTCGAATTGATTTTTCATTACTTTTTTTATTTATTTGCTTATTATTAAAATTTTTAAGTGTTTGTGACACAGACTTTAAATTTGAGTCTTTAATAAATACTAGAACACAATTTTGATATTTTTTAAAATAATTTAATGTTTTGTTAAAAGAATTTGGTAATTGTTGATTTAACAAATAATTTTGGACTACATTAGAAGAAATAACTCTTACTCTTGGAAGGATTTCTTTTTTTATTTTTCCTTTAATTAAAACAAAATGTTCAGAACCGTCTAATAAATTTTCATAAATTCTAATTTTATATTTCTGTTTTTTTACTTCAATTTTACTTTGCTTTTTTAGTTTAATAAGTTTTTCTTTTTTTAATCTATAAGCAATTAAATCTTCTATTTTTCCAATCTTAAGTTTATGTTTTTCAGCAAAATTAAATAAATCTTGTCCTTTAGCCATTGTTCCATTCTCATTCATAATTTCACAAATAACCGCTGAATTATTTTTTTTTGCCAATTTAGAAATATCTACAGATGCTTCGGTATGACCCGCTCTTACAAGAACACCACCATCTTTGGCAATAATTGGAAAAATATGACCAGGTGATACTATTTCTTTTTTGTTAGCATTTTTTTTTGATGCAATTTTAATTGTCTTAGCTCTGTCCTTAGCTGATATACCAGTTGTAATCCCTTTTTTTGCCTCTATGGAAATTGTAAAAGCAGTTTTATTTCGTGATTGATTTACAGGTGACATTAAAGATAGATTCAATTTTTTAGCTTGCAAACTATCTAACGCTAAACAAATTAATCCTCGACCATGTTTTGCCATGAAATTAATATTTTTTGCTGTAGAATCCGATGATGATATTACTAAGTCGCCCTCATTCTCTCTTTTTTCGTCATCTACTAAGATAAACATACCACCTTTTTTGGCAACATTTATAATTGTTTCTATAGGTGCGAAATTATTTTTTTTCATAGAAATAATTTCTAACGTATTTAGATAAGATATCTATCTCAATATTTACCAAGCCTAAATTATTAAGTTTTGATAAATTAGTTTCTTTGTAAGTATGTGGAATTATCCAAATTTCAAAACCTTTTTTTGTTACTTTTGAAATTGTAAGTGATATTCCGTTCACACAAATCGATGCTTTTTCAATAAGATGTTTTCTTTCTTTTTTGGGTATTTCAAAATCAAAAATAAAAGATTTATCAATTTTTTTGATACTTAAAACTTTCGCAACAGTATCAACATGTCCTTGACAAATATGCCCTGAGATTTTTGTCCCGTACTTTAAAGGTAATTCCAAATTAATTACATCGTTAATTTTAAGAAATTTAAATTTAGATCTTATTATTGTTTCTTTTGAAAGATAAAATTCCATTAATCTAGATCTATACGAAATTAATGTTAGACATACTCCATCACAAGCTACTGATAATCCAATATCTTTATTGGATATTTTTAGATTACTTTTTACAAATATATTAATACCTTTAGGTCTTTTAACAATTTTTTTGATTAAACCTTGATTATAAATTATCCCATTAAACATATTAGTTTATATACAATGTAATTTTGTTTTTTCCTAAATTTAGTTTTAAGTTATTTCTTTTTTTATATTTTTTTTCCAACAAATCAAAACTATTAAAATTCAAATATTCTGTTTTTTTTGAAAGTTTTTTATTGCCTTCATAAAGATAAAATCTATTGAAAATTTTGTTTTTTAATAGATGGTGTGTTAATGAATTTCCACCCTCTATTAGCAAATTCCTACAATTTAATTTATATAATTTCTTTAGTATAATTTTGATATCAAATCTTCCATGATTATTAATTTTAGATTTAATTAACTTTATTTTTTTTTTCTTAAAATTCAAAACACGTGATTTATCTGCCTCATTGTAAAAAATAATAGTATTAGATTTATTAGCTGTATTTATAATAAAACTTTTAATATTAGTATTAAGTTTATTATCTAAGATAATTCTTTTTGGTGAGTATTTTTTTAACCCCTTTAATCTACAATTTAATTTTGGATTATCATTATTCAAGGTTTTATATGAAATCATTAATGAATCATTTTTATATCTTAATAAATGAGTAAAATTGTCAGATTTTGTATTGGTAATTTTTTTATCTATTTTACTATAAATCAGATTATTTTTTGAAACAGCTATTTTGCCAGTGACAAATGGTAATTTTTTTTTTCTATTAAAAAAATATGTTGAATAAAAGTTTTTAACTTTTTCTTCAAGAAGTCCTTTTTTGACTTTGATTCCTTTTGATTTTAAAATTTTAAAACTTTTATTCTTAACTCTAATATCTATATCTGAAACTGAATAAATTACTTCAGAGATTTTGGATTTGATGATTAAATTTGTGCATGGTGGTGTCACACCTTGATGACAGCATGGTTCTAAAGTAACATACATTCTAGATCCTTCTAAATTTTCTATAGAATTTTTTATAGCATTAAATTCTGAATGAGGTCTTCCATTAATTGAAGTCTGACCTATCGAGATTATTTTATCATTTTTGACAATAACACACCCCACAGATGGATTAGATCCCGTATGACCATATCTGGACTTAGCCAATTTAAGGGCTATCTCCATATATGTTCTATCTTTTATTGAAAATTTATCTTTTTTTGTAGACATCAAGTTTGTCCACGAATTGTACAAAATCTTTTTCTTCTCTAAAATTTCTATAGACAGATGCAAATCTTACGTAAGCAACAGGATCTAGTTCTTTTAATCCATCCATAACCATTGTGCCTATAGTATTAGATGAAATTTCATTTTGCCCAAGATCCTCTACAGATCTTGAAATTTTACTAATAAATTTTTCAACTGTCTCGGTGTCTAATGGTCTTTTTTTTAGAGCTATATAAATAGATTTTGATAATTTATCTCTATCAAATGCAGATTTTCTTCCATTTTTTTTTATCACCATAATTTCTCTAAATTGAACTCTTTCAAATGTGGTGAATCGTGCACCACATACACAAAGTCTTCTTCTTCTAATAGCTGCACCGTCTTCTGTTGGTCGAGAGTCGACAACAGAGGTCTCCCCTTTTTTACATATTGAACAAATCATTAATTATAGGTTTTTATATATTGGAAACGATGAAGTTAATGAAATAACTTCATTTCTTACTTCATTTTCAATTTTAGAATTATCTTTTGGGTTTTCTGATAAACCTTTTAAATTTTTTGTAATTAACTCACCTACGGTTTTAAATTCATTAAGTCCAAAACCACGTGTAGTAGCTGCTTGAGTTCCAAGTCTTATACCTGAAGTAATCATTGGTTTTTCTGTATCGAAAGGAATTCCATTTTTATTACAGGTAATGTTTGCTCTTGATAAACTCTCGGCGGCAAGATTACCTTTAATATTATAAGGTCTTAAATCCACTAACATTAAATGAGTATCAGTTCCATCGGAATAAATCTTAAATCCATTATTTTTTAAAGTTTCAGCAAGTATTTTTGCGTTAGCTAGAACACTTTTTATATAATCTTTAAACTCAGGTTGTAATGCTTCAAGAAAGCCAGCTGCTTTAGCAGCTATAATGTGCATCAAAGGACCCCCTTGATAGCCCGGAAAAACAGCAGTATTAAATTTTTTTGCAAGATCCTCATGATTAGTTAAAATAATTCCCCCTCTTGCACTTCTAAAAACTTTATGAGTTGTTGAAGTAACAACATGAGCATAATCACACGGGTTTGGATATCCTTTACCAGCGACTAAGCCAGAGAAATGAGCCATATCAATCATTAAATAAGCTCCAACTTTGTCAGCAATCTCTCTAAATCTTTTAAAATCTATAACTCTTGAATATGCACTTCCACCAGCAATGATTAATTTTGGTTTATGCTCTAAAGCTAATTTCTCAACATTATCATAATCTATTAATTCAGATTTCTTATCAACATCGTATCCGATTGCATCAAACCATTTGCCTGACATAGAAATTTTTAGACCATGAGTTATATGTCCTCCAGAATTTAAACTCATACCCATGAATTTATCCCCAGGACTAAGCAAAGCCAAAAAAACTGCTCCGTTAGCTTGAGCACCTGAATGTGGTTGTGCATTTGCAAATTTACAATTGAATAATTTTTTTAATCTTTCTATAGCAAGATTTTCAGCAACATCTACATGTTCACATCCATTATAATATCTTTTTCCTGGATAACCTTCCGCATATTTATTTGTTAACACTGATCCTTGAGCTTCTAAAACTGCTTGGGAAACTATATTCTCTGAAGCTATTAATTCTATATGCTGCTGTTGTCTGACTAATTCATCTTTAATAGCTTTATAAAGATCTGGATCTTTTTTAGATAGACTATCTTCAAAAAAACTTTTGTAACTGTCATTTAAATAATTTTTTTCGCTAGACATAATTAAATCTTCTTTATTCTTTTTAAGTGCCTTCCTCTTTCAAACTTTGTGTTTAAAAAAACATCAATACATTTGAAAGCAATTTTTTTTTTTATTAATCTAGACCCTAATGTAATAATATTTGCATTGTTATGCAATCTAGATAATTTTGTATTTTTAACGGAATAACATACGGCAGCTCTTATTTTTTTATGCCTATTTGCAGCCATTGACATACCGATTCCGGAGCCACACACTAGAATACCTATATTTTTACTATTATTAGCTACTTTTTTACACAGCTTATGTGCGTAATCTGGATAATTTACAGAATTTTTTGAGTCGTAAGTTCCTAGGTCCTCAAACCTAAATTTCATTAAAAATTTTTTTTTTATTTGTTCTTTAAGGCTGAAACCAGCATGATCAGATGAAATATATATCTTTTTCAAATTAATTAAATTTATAATCTAAAACACATGCTACTAAGTGAATTCTGTTTTCTTCCCCACCATTAAAAGCATTGTGATATTTTGTGTTATTTGTAATCCAAACCGATCCATCTGCTGGCATGTGTTTTGCAACATTATCTATTACCATAATTGATCCAGGATTAGTGATAATTGGGATATGAAGTCTTGGTTCAGGATCTCGATGCCAACTTAGAGTAGACCTTGGCTCTTTAAGCAAAACTCTTACTCTTCCCAATTTATATTTTGAAGATAAAACATCGAAGACTTCCTTAAAATAAGTTTTTTTAAAATCTGCTATAAATTCTGAATAAGCTGACTCATCTATAATTTGGTCTCGCATTGATTCTTTTCCAGATGAGTCTGGTTTTGTCCAGAAGACACCTCTAACTTTGTTGCCCTTAATCGAGTCTGGATCACCAGGTATTTGAGTTAGTGATATTGCACCAAAATTTGAGACGCCATTTACACCAACAAATCCTTTTATAGCCAATACCTCATTGTACGCTTCTTGAAGCTTGAAAATATCAAATCTAATATCTTGTTTTTGGAAATCATTAAAATTTAGAATCATTTGGTAATTATTGCCTCCTGATGTTGTTTAATATCTTTTTTAAGATATATTTGTATATAACATTTGTCGCATATTACAAATATTATTGAACATGATTACAGGTAGATATCCAGAATTGAGACTTAGAAGAAATAGAAAGTATTCTTGGTCTAGAAAATTAATTCAAGAAAACACCTTAAGCCCAAGTGATTTTATTTTACCAATATTTTTAATTGAAGGATCAAACAAAAAAGTATCGATATCATCCATGCCAGAAGTTTATAGATATTCAATAAATAGATTATCTCAGGTAGTAGATAGAGCAATCAAAAAAGGTATACCAACAGTTGCTCTTTTTCCTAAAACAAATAATAATTTGAAAAATCAGACAGGCTCAGAATCACTGAATGAAAATAATTTAGTTTGTAAGGCAATAATAGAAATTAAAAAAAAATATAAGAACCAAATAGGAATTATGTGTGATGTTGCTTTGGATCCTTATACTTCGCATGGACATGATGGATTAATTAAATCAAATAAAATTATCAATGATGAAACTGTTGATCTTTTAGTAAATCAATCTTTGCTTCAAGCACAGATGGGTTGTGATATTTTAGCACCTTCTGACATGATGGATGGAAGAATTGGAAAAATTAGAAAAGCTTTAGATAAATCTGGATATAATGATGTTTTGCTTCTTTCATATGCAGTTAAATATGCATCTAATTTTTATGGACCTTTTAGAGATGCTGTAGGATCAAAAAAATCTTTAAAAGGGAACAAAAAAACTTATCAAATGGACTTTAAAAATAGTGATGAAGCTTTAAGAGAAGTTGCCCTAGATATAAAAGAAGGAGCAGATATGGTTATGATAAAACCAGGAATGCCTTATTTAGATATTATTAAATCAATTAAAGAAAAATTTAAGATACCTGTTTTAGCTTATCAAGTTTCAGGAGAATATAGTTTAATTTCAAATGCAATAAAAAAAGGATTCATAAATAAAGATGCAATATACGAAAGTTTAATGGCATTTAAAAGAGCTGGAGCTACAGCCATCATAAGTTATTACGCAGATCGAATAAATAAAATTTTAATTTAGTTTTTAAGCGAGTTCACAAATTGATTTCTACTTATTGGGAGGTTTAAATTATTAGGTTTCAAAATTGTTTTATCCATATAATCTCCAACTAATTTTAAACCATCTAATAAAGTCTTAAAATCTTCTATTGATTTGTCTTTATGAATAAGAAAATCTGGAACAACTTTTATTTCTGAAGATGTCTCAGCAACGTATAATGTTTTATTATTTATTATTTTTTTATTAACAATTGTGTTAAAATCCAAATTATAACCTAACACGCTTAATAGTTTTAATTCCCAATAAATATAATTCTGTAACCAGTCTTTGTTTGATAAAATTAAATAAAAATTTTTTATAAGTTCATATATTTTTATATTAGTTTGAGACTCAGCAGTTAATAATTTAATCAAATTCATAGCTGATGAAATACAATATAACTTGTTATGTTCGTCAAAATACATAGGAGAAAAAGCTTTTAAAATCTCTATCTTAAAATAACCAACTCTATTTACAGATTTTGAATTATAATTTAGAGATAATTGATTTCCTATTTGTAAGTAATTTTTTATTTTTTTTGAAGTACCGCCAAATATTATGCCTGTTACTTTACCATGCTCTTGAGTAAAAAACTCTGTTATTAGAGAATTTTCGTTATATTTAAGCTTAGATAGTAAAAAGCCTGTATCGTCCCAATTCATTATTTCAAATTATTTTTTATACATAAAGATGCAGCATCTTGCTCAGCATCTTTTTTTGAAGAACCTTCTCCAATGTAAAATCTTGTATTAGGAAGTTTTACACCTATCTTAAATATTGGTTTGTGTCTTGGTCCTGTATTAGATAATGTTTTATATGTTGGAAGTTTTTTATATTTCTTTAAGGAATATTCTTGTAATTTTGTTTTTGAGTCAATTTGAGTAATTATACTTTTTTTAATATTTTCCTTCCAGAAAGTAAGAATAAAATTTTCTGTAGTTGTAAAGCCTTTATCAAGATATATTGCACCTATTAAAGCTTCACAACAATCAGAGATTACCTTATCTTCTATTGAGACATTTTTATTCTTTGGATTCAAAGTTAAGATATATTTTTCTAGTTTAATAAATTTTCCTATTTCTAAACAAGTTTTTTTATTTACTAAAGAAGCAAATTTTTTATCTAATATTCCCTCTTTTTCATTTGGATATATTTCAAGAAGTTTTTTTGCAATAACAAGACCTAAAACTCTATCGCCTAAGAATTCAATTTTTTCATTGTTGTCAATTTTGTCAAAACTTTTATGTGTTAAACTTCTAATTAATAAATCGATGTCTTTAAATTTTATATTAATTTTTTTTTCTAAATTTAAATAATCTTTTTTCATCAATTAATCTTTTTTAAGAATCTATTTAATCTTATTGATTTATGCCATTTCCAAAATGTAAAAAAACTACCTATCAATTTGTCAGATGAAAAAAAAATAAATTGGGCTTTACCTACAAGATTATCTTTATGAACATATCCTACACTAGATAAAAATCTGCTATCTTTAGAGCAGTCCCTATTATCACCTAAAAAGAAATAGTGATTTTCTGGTATTTTAAAAATATCAGAATCTTGAAAAGTGAAATTTTTTAAATATACTGATATATGGGATTTACCATTTGGAAGTTTTTCTTGAAATGTAAATACATCTATAGTTTTGGTTCCACAATAAATCTTATCATTTTTTGAAATCACAGATTTTATTATTTCAGAATTATTAATATATAAATTTGAGTCTATAAATTGAATACTATCACCCGGTAAACCTATTAATCTTTTAATATAATCAGTTCTGTTATCTGCTGGTGTTTTAAATACTACTACATCACCTCTCTCTGGTTTGGAAAAAAATATTCTTTTATTTAATATAGGTGGACTAAATGGAAATGAGTTTTTACTGTAACCATATGAATATTTAGTTACAAATATTCTATCTCCAACTAATAATGTTGGTTCCATTGATGAGGAAGGAATATAAAATGGTTGAATTAATAATGATCTTATAATTATAGCTATTATAAGAGCGTAAAATAAAGTTTTAATATTATCTAATAAAAATTTTTTTTTTATCATTATAATTTTTGAATTATCGCAAAAGCTATAGAGTAATCTTTTTCATCAGAAATTGAGAGAAATAAATCAAAATTTTTAACTTTCTTATTTTTTTTAATCAAGTTTTTTATCTTCGTATTTATCAAATAATATGGTTTTCCTAATTTGTCATTAGCTATCTGGATATCTTGAAAATTAAGGTTATTTCTAAAGCCTGTTCCTAAAGCTTTAGCTAACGCCTCTTTTGCAGCAAATCGTTTTGAATAATAACTTGTTCTATTAGATAATTTTTTTGAAGTAAAAATTTCTTTTTTTCCAAAAATTTTATTTATAAATCTTTTATTTTTTAAGGAAGATTTAATTCTAGCGGTCTTAACAATATCTACTCCGATACCAATAGTTTTCATTATTTTACAATTTTCCTAAATTCTTTTATTACTTTTTGGAGACCGTAAAAAACTGACTCGCCTATAATAAAATGTCCTATATTAAATTCTTTTATCTCATTAATTTTTGATAATAATTTAGTTGATCTATAATCCAGTCCATGACCAGCGTGAACCTCCATACCTAATTGTTCAGCTAATTTTGAGGACTTTTTAATTCTTAATAATTCCTTATAGATATTTTTTTTTGATTTAACTAAATTAGCTAATCTTCCAGTGTGGATTTCGATACAATCAGCTCCCAAATCTTTTGAAATTAGAATATCATTTAAATTTGGATTTATAAAAAGACTGGTTCTTATCCTTTTTTTTTTAAATAAGTTAATAATACTTTTTATTTTATTCTTATTTTTTTTTAAATTTAATCCACCTTCAGTTGTAACTTCTTTTCTATTTTCTGGAACTATACAAATAAAATTAGGATTTATTTTTAGAGCATTCTCAACTATTTCATCCTTAATTGAAATTTCTAAATTTACCAAAAGATTTTTTATTGAACAAATTTTTTTAGCATCAGAGTCATTAATATGACGTCTGTCTTCTCTTAGATGTATTGTAATTGAGTCTGCACCTAATTTTTTTACAAATTTTGCAGCAAAAAAAGGATCTGGATGATGCTCTCCTCTTGCATTTCTAAGAGTTGCAATATGATCAATGTTCACACCTATTCTTTTCACTTAATAAATCTACTTCCTGGTGTTGTGATTGGTATTGATTTTAATTCATTAGGTAATTGATTAAATTTATAAGTTGGAACATCGATTTTAAGATGGGAAATTATTTTTTTTTCTATTTTTAAATTTTTTTTTGTTGAGCGATCAATTATAGCAGCAAATCCTACTAATTTAGCTTTAGCTTTTTTAATCAGCTTAACACATTCATTGCTTGATTTACCAGTTGTAATTACATCCTCAATAATTAATACTTTTGAATTTTGTTGAATTTCAAAACCTCTTCTTAGTGTAAATTTACCATTCACTCTCTCACAAAAAATTGTTTCCTTTTTTAATAATTTTCCAATTTCATATCCTATAATAATTCCACCCATTGCAGGGGCCAGTATTAGATCTATTTTCTTAAAATTATTTTTTATTTTATTAGCTAATGACTTGCATATTAATTGTGCTTGATATGGATAGCTTAATAACTTTGCGCACTGAATATATTTTGATGAATGTAAGCCTGAAGATAATACAAAATGTCCTTCTAAAAGTGCATTAGTTCTTTTTAAAATATCTAAGGATTTTTTGTGTGAAAGCATTTCTTTTATCTTCGTGTCTAATTATCTTAAATTTTATACCTTTTTGTTTTAACTCCGCAATAAAATTAGTAAAATTCTTTAAATTTTTAATAATTAATTGAAATTTAAAATTGATGTAATTGGGATTTTTTCCAGCCATTTCTAGACCTGATATATTTAATTTATGGTTTCCTATAAGTGAACTTATGCTTCCTAATTGTCCTGGTTTATCAGGTAAAGATATCCAAAGGGTAGTATTATATCTCTTTAATTTTCTCTCTTTTTCTTCTCCTTTATTATGCCAATATCTTCTTATTGCCGCCCTAGCTTTTCCAGTTTTTGTTACAGGTATCCAGTGTAATGATGGAGATTGATTTTTAGAAGTTATGATTTTAACTCTATCTCCATTTCTCAAAATAGTTTGCATCTCGCTTTTATTTCCATTAATTTCACACCCAACTGCTGTGTCACCTATTTTTGTATGTACTGCATATGCAAAATCTACAGATGATGCATTTTTTGGTAATTTGATTACTGATCCTTTAGGTGTAAAACAAAATACATTTTCTTGAAACATTTGTAATTTTGTATACTCATATGAATGTTCAGGATTTTCGTTTTTTTCAATAATCTCTACTAAGTCTTTTAACCAGTCGTATTCTTTCCATTGTAATGAATTAATTTTTTCAGACGATTTATATTGCCAATGTGATGCGATTCCTCTTTCTGCAAAATCATGCATCTTTGAAGTTCTTATTTGAATTTCTATGGGTTTTTTATTAGAACCTATGACAGAAGTATGAAGAGATTTGTAACCATTAATTTTTGGTGATGAAATATAATCTTTAAATTTACCAGGAATACAATTCCATTTTTTATGTAAGATACCTAATGTTTGATAGCACTCATCTATATCATTTAAAATTATTCTAAAGCCTAATATGTCTGTAATTTGTTCCAATGAAACTCTTTTTTTCTGTACTTTTCTCCAAATAGAAAAAGGAGTCTTTTCTCTTCCGTTTATTGATACATTAATACTATTTTCAGTAAGTAAACTTTTGATTTCTTGAGAAAGAGTGTCAAATACATCTTCTTTGTCTTTTTTAATTTCATTTAGTCTGTTTTGAATAAGTTTTCTTGCATCAAAATTTAATATCTCAAAGGACAAATCTTCAAGTTCATCTCTTATTCTGTGCATACCCATCCTATCAGCCAAAGGAGCATAAATTTCCATAGTTTCTTGAGCAATCCTCTTTTTTTTATCATCTCGCTTGATTGATTTAATTGTTCTCATATTATGAAGTCGATCAGCTAACTTAACTAACAAAACTCTAATATCTTTAGAGGTAGCTAAAATAAGTTTTCTAAAATTCTCAGCTTTTGAATTAGCTGCTGCGGTATTTTCAAACACAGAAATCTTAGTTACTCCGTCTACAAGTTCAGCCACTTCTTCACCAAATTCTTTTTTGATAATTTCATAAGTTGCGAATGTATCCTCTATAGTGTCGTGTAATAAACCAGTTGCTATAGTGGCTGAGTCTAATTTTAAGTCAGTTAATATATTTGCTACCTCAATAGGATGTACTGAATAAGGATCTCCTGAATCTCTTTTTTGATTTGAGTGAGCTTTAATAGCAAAATCATAAGCTTTATTTAAACGATCTAAGTTTACAAATTTATTATAACCCTTAATTTTGTTGATTAAATCATCTGAATTTAGCATTAATTTATTATAACATTAAATTAAATTTGTTTAATAGATTTAATATCCTTTATTGGTAAAGAAAAGATTAATTTTCTTATACTTATATTCTTTTTAGGATGAATCCAATTCTTATCTAACTCATACATAGGAAAAAGCACAAAATTTCTTTCAAACATTCTTTTATGTGGGATTGTAATATTTCCAGATAATATTTTTTGATCGTAAGAAATTATATCAATATCACATATACGTGGTGAGTTCTTTAACCCTTTTTTTCTACCTAATTTTTTTTCAGTTGACTTGAAAATTTTCATATATTTCTCAGGTGAAAATCTGGATTTAGATTGTATAACTATATTAATAAATTTTGGTTGACTTGTGTCAGGCCAAGATAAGGTTTCGTAATAACTTGAGGATTTATGTATTTTAACTCCACTTAAATTTAAAAAGTATTTAGCTTTTTCAATATTATGTATTCTGTTTCCAAGGTTGGAGCCAATTCCTATATATATCATTTAACTTGATTTTCTAATATAACGAGCTTTATCACGATTCCAATCTCTCTCTTTTTTTGTTGCTCTTTTATCGTATTGTTTTTTTCCTTTTGCAACTGCAATTTCAATTTTTGCTTTACCATTTTTAAAATACATTTTTGTTGGAACTATTGTAAAACCTTCTCTCTGCATTTTACCAATTAATTTATTTATTTGTCGTTTATTTAGTAATAATTTTCTATCGTCAATTGGATTATGATTAGAAATACTTGCTTGTTTATATTGTGCGATATGTGAATTAATTAAAATTATTTCTCTATTTTTTTCAACAGCGTAGGAATCTGCTAAATTAACTTTTCCATCTCTGACTGATTTTATTTCTGATCCTTTAAGAACTATACCTGCTTCAATTAAATCTTCAAAAAAATAGTTAAAGTTTGCTTTTCTATTTAAACAAATAATCTTTAAACCAACATTGGTTTTTTTAATCATTAAAGCAATTTTGCAGACTTAAGAGCTTTTTCTACAATGTCTTTTGTTTTATCTGTCACTTTGACTAATGGTAACCTAACGCTATCATCACATAATTTTAATAATTTTGCGGCATATTTCACAGGACTAGGATTGCTCTCAACAAACATTGCATGGTGAACCGGTTGTAAAATTCTATTTAAAGCTTCAGCCTCCATATTTTCTGTACTGTTGTTTGAAATTGAAAATTTTTGAAAATCAGAACAAATCTTTGGTGCAATATTTGCTGTAACACTTATTGCTCCTACTCCTCCTCTTTTGTTGAATTCTAAAGCATTATCATCATTTCCGGTTAACTGAATAAAATCTTTTCCTATTTTTTTTAAAGTCTGATCTACTCTATCTAGATCCCCAGTTGCATCTTTTACACCTATAATATTTTTTAATTCACTTAATCTTGCCATCGTATCTACTGACATGTCTATTACAGATCTACTTGGTATATTGTAGATTAAAATTGGAATTCCACATTGGTCATTAATTAATTTATAATGTTGATACAAACCTTCTTGTGTTGGTTTATTATAATATGGGGTTACTATAAGAGCACCATCTGCTCCAATCTTTTCAGCGTGTTTTGTCAAAGATACAGCTTCTTCAGTAGAATTTGATCCTGTTCCAGCAAAAACTGGGATTTTACCTCTACTTTCAGAAACGCAAAGTTCTATCACTTTTTCGTGTTCATTATGACTTAAGGTAGGAGATTCCCCAGTTGTTCCAGCTGGAACTAGTCCATTAGTGCCATTTTCGATGTGAAAATGAATTAACTTGATGTAATTCTCCTCATCAAGTTTATCATTTTTAAACGGGGTAACTAAAGCTACATTTGAACCTTTAAACATAAATACTTATAACATAATTTATAGATTCATATAGTAAAGATTATGAGTAAAAAAATATTGTTTTTTATCGGTTGTATTTATTGTACTACCTGTAATTTAGCTTATTTATCAGCTGATGAAAAAAAATTACTCCCTTTAAAAAAACCAGTTTTAACTGAAAAAGAAATTAAAAAAAAAATTTCAGTCAACCTATTAAAACCTCTATCTAAACCAAAAAAAGACTTTCAAGACAAAGGAGATATAAAAATTAGTGAAAATAAAAATAAGGACAAAAAGATAATTCTTTTATTGCCAAAAAAAAAACCAATAATTGCTGGGTTAAATATAAAAAAGAAAAATATCTCTTCAAAATTTTATAGTAAAAAAGATGTTTCTCTTGCAAAAAAAGCCATTTTAGAGATGAAAAAAAAAAATTGGCCCTCAGCTCTAAAAGTGGCCAAAAAAGCTAATGATAAATCTATTTATAATTTTATTCAATGGAGACATCTCTTAACAAAAGGAAATAATGCATCATATTATGAATATAAAGTTTTTATAGATAATAATGAGAATTATCCAAGAATAAATAGATTAAAATATTTAGCAGAACATAAACTTTCCAATGAGAAAATATCTCCAAAAAAAATTATTAGATGGTTTGGTTTATCGGAACCATTAAGTGGATTTGGTAAAATGATTCTTGGTGAAAGTTATATATTAATTGGAAATAACGAAAAAGGAACTAGATATATTAAAGAAGGTTGGATAACTGCAGAATTATCAAAATCTCAATTAAGATTTTATCGAAAAAAATTTAAAAAATATTTAAATGCTGACGATTATGTTAAGAGAGCCGATTATCTTGCATGGAATAATAAGTATTGGGATTTAAAAAGATTGTTAAGATATTTACCAAAAGATTACGAGCTTTTGTATACTGCTAGACAATTATTAATGAGTAAATCTTATGGCGTAGATAATGCAATATCAAAAGTCCCTAAAAAATTTAAAGATGATGCAGGACTTAATTACGATAGATTAAAATGGAGAAGGAAAAGAGGTAGAGTAGACAGCTCTATTGAGATATTAACAAAAATAAATAATACAAAAGATTATCTTATAAGGCCAGATAAATGGTGGGTGGAAAGAGAAATTATTTCAAGATCTCTAATATACAAAAAAAAATATGAGTTAGCTTATAAAATAACAAGTAATCACGCAATGACAGAAGGTCCTGAATTTGCTGCAGCAGAGTGGATGAGTGGATGGATAGCTTTAAGTTTTTTAAATGATCCTTTGTTAGCAAAAGATCATTTTGAAAAATTTCATGAAAATGTCGGATATCCTATAAGTGTAGCAAGAGGAGCTTATTGGCTTGGAAGAACATATAAAAAACTAGGAAATAATGAATCATCTAAAGAATGGTTTAAAATTGCTTCAATGTATCTGACTACTTATTATGGACAATTAGCTTTTTTAGAATTAGATCCCAGCCAAGAATTTGAATTATCAAAAGATATAGATATTAATAAAGAATATCGAGAATATTTTTTCAAAAAAGAGATTGTAAAATTGATTTATTTATTAGATGAACTGAATGAAAATAAATATGCGAAATTTCTTTTAAGACATATCGCTAATGATAATATTGGAAGTGGAAGTGAATTACTCGCAGCTGAACTTTCAACAAATATTGAACGTTTCGATTTTGCAATCCAAATTTCTAAAATAGCTTCTTATGAAAAAAGATTTCATAACAAATATAATTATCCAATCATAAGTGCTCCTAAATATGTAAATGGTAGAAAAATCCCTGAAACTGCATTCATACTTTCTATAATTAGACAGGAGAGTGAATTTGATTTAAGTGCAAATAGCCATGCAGGTGCAAAAGGTTTGATGCAATTAATGCCCTACACAGCAAAATTAGTAGCTAAACAAGCAAATTTACCTTACTCTAGATCAAGATTAACGACTGATCCTGAATATAATATTAATTTAGGATCTCATTATATTGCAGGATTAATTCTTAATTATGAGGGTGCTTATCCTTTTGCTATAGCGGCTTACAACGCAGGTCCCAAAAGAGTTAAATATTGGAAAAAAATTAATAAAAATCCACAAAAAAATCAAATTGACTATGTTGATTGGATAGAGCTAATCAAATTTAAAGAAACTAGAAATTATGTCCAAAGGGTTTTAGAAAATTATAATGTTTACAGATATATATTAGAACAAAGACCAATTAAAATGTTAGATTTTTTTAAAGATAAGCCACTATTTTAAAATCTTTTAGTTATAATTAACATTATCATTATACGGAATTATTAAACGGAAATTTTGGTCGTTTATTAACGCAATTTCATTATCAGGTACATACCAAGTGTTAAGTAAAAACTTATCAATATATTTACTATTTTTTATAAAATCGTAGTTATTATAGTCAAACGACAAATCTGTAAAAAGTTTACTTTCATATATTTTTTTAGTTATCTTATCTACGTAACTACATCCACCATTATTAGAAATACTAGACTCTAACTCTTCTAAACATTTTGTTTTAATATTATTAGGAATATAATATGATGTTTTATAATTTTTTTTTTTAATAGAAGTTATACAACTATTAAATTCATTTATATTATGAATTACCTCAGAAGGAAATTCAATTAAAAAAAAGGCATTATCAAATTGATTGAAATTTTTATCTAAATTTATCATTAATTTATTACACTGATCTAAATTTTCAATTTTTTTAATATCAAGCCACAAATAATTTTGTTTTTCTTTTTGGATTTTAATTAAATCTTTGAGTTTTAGATATGTCGATTTTTCTGATGAGTGACGAACATCAAAATGATCATCTTCAATAATAATATCTATCTCCATACAATTCAATATTGCATTAAATCGAATAAATCTTGCTATACTGTTTGTTCTGTGACTACAAATTTCTAAATTACTACTTTTGTTTGATAAATAATTTTTCATATTAGAAAAAGTTGTAGCCCTGTCCGTATTATCTATATAATCGTTCTGTTCTTTAATTGGATATTTAAGGTTAACAACTCCAAGTGTATTGAGTTGATTTCTTACAATATGATAATCTTCTAAGCAATTTTCACCTCCAAATTTACATTTAGAGGATTTGTCTAGATCAAGATTTTTATCAAAAATTTTTATATTAAATATTTCAAATATAAGACTGGGAAAATTACTTAATAGATCTCTATTTTTTTTTAAAGATCTTTGATTAATTCTATTATATAAATCTGGGTACTTTAATTTTGCCTGTTCATTAAAATATATTATAAACGGAACAGATGACATTTCCCATATATATCTAGAAGAATCGTGAGCTCTACCAGTTAAAGGACTTTCCCCATGATCAGAAGTATAGATAAAAATTATTGGTTTATTAAGTTTTGAAATATTATTTAAAGTTAATAAAATATTATCAGTTATATATTTCATTGCTGAGTCATAGTTCTCCAGAAATTGTTTTTGATTATTTTTAAAATTTCTACCAAAAATAGCTTTATCACTTTGTTTAACGTAAAATTGGTCTAAATTTTTATGATAAGCTTTTGGAATATTTTTCTCATAATCTCCATGGCCAGCATAACTGTGAAAAACATAAAAATTATTTTTTTTATTATCTTTGCTAATATCATTAGAGATATCACGTAAAAATATCTCTAAAAATTCATGATCAAAGGGTTTTTCTTTATTAATATAATTTGCATTTCCAAGATTATATTTTGAACTATAAAGAAGTTTATTTGCATTTTGAAATATTAATGAAGATGCGAAATTCCACGATCCAGATTTAGCCTGAGTACTATATAAAGCAGTATTAATATAAATATTATTCAAAATATCTGTTATGGTATATCTTGAATAATCTGAGGATATTTTTATAGCTTTATTATTTTCGTTACTCTTCTTAATTGTCAGCGCATCTAACAATGATGGAGAGGTATGGGTATGAGTTGAATATATATTGTCATAAATAATAAAAGGATTTTCATTATAAAATTTTTCAAGACTTAAATTTGTTGGTCTGAAGTAATTATATAAACTCCAATGTAGTCGAGATGTTGCTTCTCCTATATAGAATATAACAGACAAATCAGTTGGCTCTGAAATCTCAATTTTTATATCCTTAAGTTCATAATCAATATTTTGTAATTGATTATTTTTCTCTAAGATTGATGAACTATAAAGCAAAGATACTTTATAAAAATTTAAAAATGATGGAATTACAATTAAACAAAAAATAATAACGTAATTTATGTTTAAAAAATTTATAAAAGATAATTTTTTTGATAAATTAAAAATTATTAATATAAAGAAAACATAACTAAAAATCAATAAAAGCCATAAAATAAAATTTTTGACGGACCATCCAGCGAAAAAATTTAAAGTTTTAATATAAAAATAAACTTCATCAAAATTTAATTTTTGAAATTCTGAAAATGCATCAGATCCAAGACTGGGAATTAATTTTACTAAAGGAAATAAAAAACTAAAAATGGCGAGTAGAAATATACTTAGATAAATTAATGTTTTTTTTTTAAAAAATATGCCTGTAAAAAAAATTTGAATTGAGCCAATTAAAGGTAATATATAATATGAATCTATTTGAGCAAAATAAATAGCTTTTGCTAATAATTGAATAATTTCATTCATATAATCTAGTATTCAAATATTGTGGTATATAAGATAAATCTTTAGTAAATAAAATAGATCTAGAATATTTAGAGAATCTTGATGTTGGAAAACCTATAATTTTTTCAATATAATCATCATTTGTCTCTTGATTAGCTTTTATTTCTAAAACACATTCATTATCATGAAAATTAGAACTGTTTAATGAAGATAAGTTTTTGTAATATATGTCAAAATCAAAAGTTAAACGTAAATTATCTAGAGTAAAATATTCGCGGTTATAAGTAATCATTGTTTGAGGTTTTAAAATTCCAAACTGATTATCAATAATTTGATAATTATTTTCAAAAAGTATATCAATGTCTAAAAACGGCTCATTAATTTTATAACGTCCTTCAATAGAGGAAATTTTTATCTCTTTAAGTATTTTTAATTGATCTTTATTATACCATCTTACACGTATTTTTTTCCTTGGAAGAACTCCTTCCTCAGAATTTTGATAAAAATCAAAATTATTTGTATCAAAATATACACTATTAACTTCTCTCTTAGGATGTAAAAATTTCATACCTTTATCAAACAAATTTTTTTTTAAAATTTTTTGATCACTGTAAGTTAATTTATATTTTTTTTCTTTTCTAAAGCTCATTATAATTTTTATTAATCAAAGAATTTTTATCATTATTTGAAAACCCGTCACATTTTAAAACTTCAAAATTTGCTATAGCACCTCCAAATTCTTGTTTTTTTTGAAGAGCTTCAACACATACATTAACAGTTGTTGCTTTAAAGTTTTTAATCAATGATTTTGAATAATCTTTGACTGAAATACCTATGTTGCTATTATTAACTTCAATTTTATTACCGTTTAATTCAGAAACTTCACCAATAGATAATGCTTTATCATTACATCCTGAAAGATTTGCTGAAACAATTTTGTAATTACCGCCACTTACATCTAGACAATCATTGCCAGATTTTTTAACAAAAAGTTCATCAATAGTTATGTTAGAAAAATCAATATCAAGACCATCTGAAAAAGAATTGTATATATTTATAGATTTTATAGAACCATTAGACTTAATTATATTTACGCTATCTTCACATCGGCCATTATAAAATTTAATTGAAGTATTTTCAAAAAAAGAGTTTAAAAAATTCAGACAACCAGTTAGTCCATTAGAATTTAATCTTTGAGATAATTTTACATCATTTGGAATATTTAATTTTCCATTGAAATTAATTAACCAATTCGAAAAATTAATATTTTTAAAAAAAATCCAATCTGACGGGTTATTTTGTTTTATATCAATTATTTTTTTTATCCTATCAATATCAAATGAAATTCCTTTTGAATAAATGATTTTACCCTTACTTAAATTATCAAGTTGAAAATCTTCAGTATAAAATGTTTTTTCATTAAAATTATTAAAAGAATTTAATATAACATATCTTTTGTTTTCAAAAATATTCCCTTGCAATATGAGTGATAAATCATTGGGTGTTAAAATAATTTTTTTATTTGGTTCCAAATATGCTTCATAAATTTTTTTATCTTTTATTAAGGAAATTATATTTTTTTGTATAACTTCGTGATTTTCTATTCTAGAAATATAATTATCTATTAGTTTTTTTTTAAATTGATCGTTATTTTTAAACTTTAATTCAGTTGTACGAATATCATTAATTAATCCATGAAGTTCATCAGTATTTTTAATTATATGTTGAATACTTTTTGTATAAAATAATTCTAACGCTTTATCAAAATCTATAACCTTTTTTTTAAAATCATCTAAAATTTCTTTTTTAAAACGATTATCTTTTAATAAATCCATCTTTGAAAAAGAAAATTTATTATCGAAAAATTTTAAATCATCTTCAATAGAACCAAATCGGAACCATAAAGGTGAATCCAATTTTAAATCTCCATCATAATAAATTGGTTCAAATTTATCTGTGAATGAATTATAGTAAAATTTCCTATTGTGTGGTCTTAATGCATGAGATGCGTTCATTGCTGTTAATATAAAATAATAATCTTGAAAAAATTGATCATCTTTATTGTTTGGAAGCATTAGAAGTGAACTTTTAGGGAAATTATTTGCATAGTTTAAATATGATTTTTGTAATTTATTAAAGGATCTTAAAACAATTTCTTCTGAGTTTTCTCCTTTCAAAAACCATTTATAATTAGTTAAACGCGATAATGAGACATTTTCTAGTTCGAAATTATCTTTATTTTTATAGGACCATATGAGACTTTCATCTCCCTCAAAAATAGGTCCTTCTCTTTTTTTATTCCTTTCTAAAAATTCCTTTGTTGTATCTTCTTGAAATATAGTTTTATAATTTGAATTATTTAAAATTAAATCTACTTCAAATGTTTCTGGTGCCAAAAAACCTAATTTATTTAATATTATGGTTCCTAGTATTTCATTATAATGATTTCTTGTTTCAGGAATAAATAATTTAAACTTCACTGCATTGAGAATATTTCCTTCTTTTAAATTAACTTTTAATGATCGATAAGGTTGACCATTAGCAATCTTGACATGATCTTTCCAGTCACCGAGCTGTCTAACATTTGCTTTATATTTACATTTACCAAATTTATAGTTTACAATTACTTTGGATCGAAAGTTTTTTTTTAAATTTGGTGGAATATTCTCTGATTTTGAAACCATAATTTGATAAAAGTTTTTGTAGAAACTTTTTTTTTTATTAACTTTAATATTTATTGATTTCAAATAAGAAGGATCATTTAATTCTTCTAAAAAATCAAAATGATTAAAATCACAATTAGCTAAAACACTTTTAGATAATGTAGAAAAAATTATTATTATTGTAACTAAAATTCTTAGAAACATTTTAGTTTGATCTTAATTGATATTTAAAGTTTTTTTCTTCTTGCTCTAATTGATTAATTAATTTCTTAAGTTTAATAAAATTGTTTGATGCTAATAAATAAGTAATTTCATTTTCATTCATTACTTTAGATTTCATATCTATATCATCATCTAATATTTTAATTGTTTTATTTGTAGTAATCTCAAGTGTACTTAAAGAATTACCTTCAGTAAATGATGTAAAAAAAAAAGGTTTTTTAAAAAAAGATAGACTAATTTTTGATGCTAAACTTAATGTCAAAATTATTATCAAAATTGAAAAAACAAAAAATATAAGCCATTTAATATTTACTGATGCCGAAATTCCCATTGTAATAGATGCAAAGTAAACACATAATTCTAAGGGAGATCTAACAGGATTTCTAAACCTAACTATAGATAGTGCTCCAACCATTCCAAGTGACAGTGCGATATTTCCAGAAATAACGCTGGTAATTACGAATGTTATAACTGGTAATGCAACAATAGTAAAAGTATGAGCATAAGTGACTACCCATTTTTGGCCAATATATTCTAATAATATTCTGAAACTTATACTTGAAATTATTAAAATTATCAGACTAATTGTAATGCTAAGAATCGTTTCTGTGCTAATTTCCATAGTATCAATATTTATACTCAATTATGATACGATTTAAACATCATAAAATGAAGGATTATTTAAAGGCAAGCCTATATTTGAATGTGGCGGAAGAGGAGGGATTCGAACCCTCGGTACAAGTTTCCTCGCACGGTCATTTAGCAAACGACTGGTTTAAGCCTCTCACCCACTCTTCCTTATGACATAGTGTATTAAGTGATTGTATTGAAAATTCGATATTTATAAAGTAATTATTCGATAATTATGAAAAATAAGTATTCTATATTTTCTTTAATCAAAAATGCTCTTTCTAATCATGAAAACTGGCAGAGAGCTTGGAGAGATTCTGAGCCTAAAAAAGAATATGAAGCAGTTATTATTGGTGGTGGTGGACACGGATTGGCTACTGCTTATTACTTAGCAAAAAAACATAATATGAAAAATATTGCAGTCGTAGAAAAGGGTTGGATTGGAGGTGGAAACACAGGAAGAAATACTACAATAATTAGATCTAATTATTTATGGGATGCAAGTGCTGGTCTTTATGATCATGCTTTAAAAATTTGGGAAAGATTATCACAAGAATTGAATTATAATGTTATGTTCAGTCAAAGAGGAGTAATGAACCTTGCACATAATCTTCAAGATGTTAGAGATTTAAAGAGAAGAACTCACGCAAATAGATTAAATGGTATTGATGCAGTCTATTTATCTACTCAAGAGGTTAAAAAATTTTGTCCAATAATCAATACATCTCCTGACATCAGATATCCTGTTTTAGGAGGTACTTTACAAAGAAGAGCTGGTACAGCTAGACATGATGCAGTTGCCTGGGGTTATGCTAGAGGTGCTGATAAAATGGGTGTTGATATAATTCAAAATTGTGAAGTTAAAGGCATAATAAGAAATGGTGACAGAGTTGAGGGTATCGAAACTACAAAAGGATTTATCAAAACAAACAAAATTGGTGTTGTCGCAGCTGGTCATTCAAGTGTCATAGCTAACATGGCTGGTTTAAGATTGCCTTTAGAAAGTAAACCTTTGCAAGCCCTAGTATCTGAACCTGTAAAACCGATTATCGACACAGTTGTAATGTCTAACGCAGTACATGCATATGTAAGTCAATCCGATAAAGGTGAATTAGTAATCGGAGCAGGAACAGATGATTATGTTTCTTACTCTCAAAAGGGAAGTCATGATATCGTTGAAGGTACTCTTAATGCAATACTTGAATTGTACCCAATATTTAGTCGAATGAGAATGTTAAGACAATGGGGAGGAATAGTGGATATTTGTCCTGATGCGAGTCCAATAATAAGCAAGACATCTATTAAAGGTTTGTATTTTAATTGTGGCTGGGGAACTGGTGGATTTAAAGCAACACCAGGATCTGGAGATTTATTTGCTCATACAATAGCAAATGATGAACCACATAAACTTAACGCTGCATTTAATATCAATAGATTTGTAAGTGGTGACCTTGTAGATGAACATGGTGCAGCAGCTGTGGCCCATTAATGTTTATAATTAATTGCCCATTTTGTGGAGAACGTGAGCAAAGCGAATTTAAAGCTGGCGGTGAAGCACATATTATAAGACCTAAACAACCTACTGAATTAAGTGATGATCAATGGGCTGAATATCTATTTATGAGAAAAAATATAAAAGGTATTCAATTTGAAAGATGGAACCATGCACATGGATGTAGAAAATGGTTTAATGTGGTTCGAGATACTTCAAATGATGAAATTAAAGCAGTTTATAAAATGGGTGAGAAACCACCTGTACAATAATTAATGAAGAAAAATTTAAGAGTAAAAACAGGGAAAGTAATTGATGAAACATATAGAATTTCATTCAAATTTAATGGGACAACTTATTATGGTTTCAAGGGAGATACATTGGCCTCTGCTCTTTTGGCTAACGATATTCATTTGGTTGGTAGAAGTTTTAAGTATCACAGACCAAGAGGCATTATGACTGCTGGTTCAGAAGAACCAAATGCAATTGTTCAACTTCATAATAAATCTTCTAGAACTGAGCCCAATGTAAGAGCAACTGAAATTGAAATATATGAAGGTTTGGAAGCTTCAAGTCAAAATTGCTGGCCAAGTGTAAACTTTGATATTGGTGGAATTAACAATCTTTTATCACCCCTACTGCCTGCAGGATTTTATTATAAAACTTTTATGTGGCCTGCAAGTTTTTGGGAGAAATATGAATATTTCATAAGAAGATCTGCAGGTTTAGGTAAATCACCAACTAAACCAGATCCAGATATTTACGAGCATAAATATATTCATTGTGATGTTTTGATAATTGGAGCTGGTATTTCAGGAATCATGGCTGCTAAAATAGCTGCTAAAAATGGTTTAAAAACGCTTTTAGTAGAAGAAAAACCAAATCTTGGAGGTTCAACTATATATCAAAATTCAGACCATTTTAAAATTAATAACCAGAATTCAGGTTCTTGGTTGGAAAAAGAAATCAATGAAATAAAGAAGTTAAAAAATTTAGAGATTAAAACAAGGACAAGTGTTGCTGCTTATCATGGTTATAATTTTTTGTTAGCCCGTGAAAATCTGACAGATCATTTACCTATTAATCAAAGAAAAAATAAAACAAGACACAAACTACTTAAAATAAGAGCAAAAAAAGTAATTACCGCTACGGGATCAATAGAAAGGCCTTTGATATTTGATAACAATGATCGTCCAGGAATTTTACTTTCCTCGGCAATTAAAAGATTTGCTGATTATTTTGGAGTGGCTTGTGGTGAAAAAAATATCCTTTTTACTAATAACGACAGTGCTTATGAGACAGCTATTAGTCTTATTCAAAAAGGAATTAATATTGAGGCTATAATTGATAATAGAGAAGAAGTGAATTCTAAGCTTATTTATGAAGTAGAAAAAAATAATATCAAAATTTTTAAAGGTTATACGGTAACAGATACTTCTGGTTATAAGAGAATAAATAAGATTTCTATAATGCAACTTTCTAAAGATGGACAAAAAGTTGTGGGTTCTAAAATAATTTTATCTTGTGATTGTTTAGGAGTATCTGGTGGATGGACACCAGCAGTTCATTTGTTTACACAATCTGGTGGAAAATTAAAATTTAGAGAAGATGATCAAGTGTTTATACCAAATATTTATCCATCAGATCAATTAAGTATTGGGGCATGTAATGGTGATTTTACTTTAGATGAAATTTTAGTAAATACTCCAAAATCTTTAATTGATTATTTAAATATAAAAAATACTGAATATGATAACTTAGAGATTTCATCTTCAACTAATAAATCAAAAAGAAACGTTTGGCTATTACCATCAGATAAAATTTTTGGTAAAACAAAATCTTTTGTAGATTATCAAAATGATGCAACGGCAAAAGATATTAAATTAGCTTTAAGAGAAGGTTTTAGATCAATCGAACATGTTAAAAGATACACAACCACAGGGATGGGAACAGATCAAGGTAAGCTAGGAAATATGCATGCTCTTGGAATTATTTCTGAAACTGCTGGAGCTAAAATGGGCGAACTAGGTACTACAACTTTTAGACCACCCTACACTCCTTTAACATTTGGAACTATAGTTGGAAGAAATGTTGGAGAATATTTTGATATATTTAGAAAAACTCCAATCCACGATTGGCATGTTACACATAAAGCAGAGTTTGAAAATGTAGGTCAGTGGAAAAGAGCTTGGTATTATCCAAAGGAAAATGAAAATATGCACGAGGCTGTTCAAAGAGAAAGTAAAGCAGCAAGGGAAAGTGCTGGAATTTTAGATGCATCTACTCTTGGTAAAATTGATATTCAAGGAACTGATGCTTCTGAATTTTTAAATCGTGTTTATACAAATGCTTGGTCAAAACTTGCAGTTGGTAAATGTCGATATGGTCTAATGCTTAATGAGGATGGTATGGTCTACGATGATGGTGTTACTACTCGATTAGGTGAAAATCATTATATTATGACAACAACTACAGGTGGGGCAGCTAATGTAATGGGGAAATTGGAAGATTACCTACAAACAGAATGGCCTGAATTAGATGTTTATTTAACTTCGGTAACAGATCATTTTGCAACAGTGAGTGTTTGTGGTCCAAATAGTAAAAAAATTGTAAGTGGGGTTATTCCAGATTTAGATTTTTCAGACGAAAGCTTTCCACATATGTCTTTTAAGAATGCAAAAATTGGTAAAATTAATTGCAGAGTTATGAGGATTAGTTTCACAGGAGAACATAGTTATGAAATTAATGTCCAGGCTAATTATGGTAAATCAGTTTGGGAAAAATGTATGGAAGCAGGAAAAGATTTTAATATTACACCATATGGAACTGAGACAATGCACTTACTTCGAGCTGAAAAAGGGTTTATAATTGTTGGTCAAGATACAGATGCAACTATGACACCAATTGATTTACAAATGGATTGGATTGTAAGTAAAAAGAAGTATGATTTTATTGGGAAAAGATCATTATATAGATCGGACACTATTAGAGAAGATAGAAAACAGCTAGTTGGATTATTAACTGATAATCCTAATGAAATATTAGAAGAAGGAGCACAAATAGTTGCTGATATAAATAAATCACCTATAGAAATGTTAGGTCATGTTACATCAAGCTATTACAGTCCCAACCTTAAAAAATCTATAGCTTTAGGTGTCGTAAAGGGTGGAAAAAATATGATGGGACAAAAATTGATAATCCCGATGGAAAAAAAGAATATAAATGTAACTGTTGCTGATCCAGTTTTCTTAGATAAGGAGAATAAAAGATTAAATGCTTAATTATAATCAAGCTCTACCTGAACAAACATTATTACAAGATCTTCAGATGAAAGAAATTAAGCCAATAATGAAATTGGTTATAAGAGGAAGAAAAAGAGAATTTATTTCTGCAATTGGTAAATCATTAAATATTATTTTACCAACTGAAGCAAATACCTCAACTCAAAGTGATAAATTAACAGCCCTTTGGTTAAGTCCAGATGAGTGGATGATTTTTTCAAATGAACCTAATGCTCAAGATACAAACACTTATGAAACTGAAAATCTATTAAATAAAAATATTTCAAAATTAAATCTTGGTGCAATAGTGGATGTAACGGATCAATTCGTAATGATTAATCTTAAAGGAAATAAAATTTATGAATTATTTCAAGCCGGATCACCTTTTAACTTTAATAAATTTCAAGATAAAAAAGGTGCTGTTACCCAAACGATTCTTGCAAAAATTGATGTAATTGTTCATAATCAGGGCAAAAATGCATTAAATCTTTTAGTAAGACGTTCTTTTTCGCAACATTTATTTTCGTGGATGAACGACGCTGCGTCAAGATTATAGTCACAATTTATTATTAAATCAGTTACTCATAATAATGAAAAAAATATTATTAATAGCATTATTTGCTCTTTTACCCTTTTCTTTAAACGCAGAGTCAAATCTAGACAAAATAATGTCAGCAGGAATTTTAAAAGTTGGCACAACTGGAGACTGGGATCCAATGACAATAAAAGATCCGGCGACTAATAAGTATAAAGGATTTGATATTGATGTAATGAAAGAACTTGCTAAAGACATGGGAGTTAAAATTGAATTTGTCCCTGCAGAATGGAAAACTATTGTTTCAGGTATTACTTCAGCAAGATACGATATTTCAACAAGTGTAACAAAGACCCCGAAAAGAGCAGAAGTAGCAGGATTTACTGATACTTATTATAAATATGGAACTGTTCCACTAGTTCTAAAAAAGAATTTAAAAAAATTTTCAACTTGGGAATCACTTAACAATTCAAGTGTAACAATAGCAACTACACTTGGTACATCTCAAGAAGAAAAGGCAAAAGAATTTTTTCCTAAATCTAAATTAAATTCAGTTGAAGCTCCTGCTAGAGACTTTCAAGAAGTTTTAGCTGGTAGAGCAGATGGTAATATTACGAGTTCAACAGAAGCAAATAAATTAGTGATCAAATATCCTCAACTAGCTATAGTTCCTGATGGAGAAAAAAATCCAGCTTTTTTAGCTATGATGGTTCCAAAAGGTGATGTCAAATGGAACAGTTATATTAATGAATGGATAAAAAAGAAAAAATCATCAGGTTTCTTCACTAAGTTATTAGCAAAATATAATCTAAAGAGCTTATAATCAGTTAGTAATTAATTTTTAATTCTTTATAAATCAGAGAGTGAGAAATTTATTTTTTCTATTTCTGATTCTGCCACTAACATCTTGTGGAAAAAACGATTTAAATTGGCTAATTTTATCACCAAATAATATTGAAGGTTTAACTAATCTTAAATTTTTATTATCTGGTCTAACAACCACAGTTTATATTTCAGTTATCTCAATATTAATTTCAATGATTATTGGTTTTATTGTAGCTGTTCCATCTTTAGCAAAAAGTAAATATTTAACTTATCTTAATATTGGATATGTAGAAATTTTAAGAGCAATTCCTCTTCTAGTTTTAATCTTGTGGATTTATTATGGCCTACCAATTATGACAGGCATAAGCTTTAGTCCATTTGTATCTGGAATTATTGCTTTATCATTAAGTGAAAGCGCATTTCAAGCTGAAATTTTTAGAGCAGGTATAAATTCAATAAAAAAAGCTCAGTGGGAAGCTGGAAGTTCACTTGGTTTAAATTTTTTTAAAAAGTTAAGATTGGTTATTCTGCCCCAAGCAATTAAAAATATCTTACCCGCTATTGGTAATCAATTTGTCTATGTTTTAAAGATGTCCTCTTTAGTTTCAATAATTGGAATTGGAGACTTAACTAGAAAAGCAAATGAATTAGTAGTTACAACCTATAGACCATTAGAAATATATACTTTCTTAATACTAGAGTATTTAATATTAATATTAATTGTCTCTTATTTTGTAAGAAAATTAGAAAAAAAACTTAAAAAAGATTAATTTTTCTTCCTCCAATCCCATGGATATTCAAACCTCATCGACCACATACCAAGATTATTTTTTCTTGCATAATCTTCATCATTTACAAATTTTTTAGAATATTTTCGATAAGCAAAAGCGTAGCCTTCTCTAACTAAAAAACTCGATAAACTAAGATCTTTTACAAAACATTCAGCTAAAGTTCTTTTATACTGATCTTTACCTTCATTTGTACATTGTACTTCATTTTTGCCAATTTTTTTGATTAATAGTTTTCTAGCTTCAATCCCACATAGGATGATTTCATTATTTTTAGTACAAGTTTGTTTAAGTTCTGGAGTATCTATTCCTTTAAATCTTATTTTTTCTCCATTTAGATGAATAGTATCACCATCAATAATCTTAATTTCATAGGATTTAACATCACTATACGCTAGAAAAAAAAATATTAGACAGATGCTAATAGCTAAAAAGAGCTTTATTTTGCTTAAATACATTATTTAAAAAATAACCAATAAATATTAATAGTGCAATTCCCATTAACCAATTGGTGACCATTATTGTGTAAAAAATATCTTCATAGTCTCCTCCTCTAATATTAATTACATACCACAAGCTTAAAAAAGGAAACGCTGTTAATCTCATTATACTTAAATAAAGACTATAAAGAGGTTTTTTAACTGCTTGAAATACAGCTGTAGTAATAAAAAATGCTGGGTATATAGGCCCTATTAATGCTGCTACTTTTAAATAGATAGCACCGTGTTTTATAGCTTCTTGATTGTCTGTAAATAAAGATACAAAAAACTCTGCACCAAAAAATAATATTATTCCAGCAACAGCCATAAAAGAGGATCCAAAAAACAAAGCTTTAGTATATAGTTCTCTTATCCTATTATAAGCTTTTGCACCAAAGTTTTGACCTCCTATAGATAGAACAGCTGTATTCAATCCAATTACTGGAAGTAAAAAAACTTGTTCTACTCTTAAGGCTGCTCCATAACCTGCAGTAGCTAAATCACCAAACTGACCAATAAAATATAAAATATTGAAAATTCCAACTCCAATAAACAACATGCTAAACATAACAGGGACCGACTGTCTTGTTAAAGGATTTAAATATTCAAACTTAGGAATAAAACATACTAATTTTAAATATTCTCTAATTTTACAATTATTAACTTTATAGGCTAAATAAATTGTTCCGATCAGTTGCGAAATTACTGTTGCTATAGCAAGTCCAGCTATACCAAAAGCAGGAATTATTCCATATCCCCATATAAAGAGAGGGTTTAAAAAAATATTTAAGAAAAAACTAAATATTAAAACATTTCTATAACTTTTAGTGTCACCTTGAGCATTTAAGGTTCCATTCAAAGAAATCTGGATCAGAACAATGAAAGTTCCATAGAATATGATATCCAAATATTCTCTAGTTAATATTATTCCATCAGCGTCTGATCCCATAATACCTAGAAGATAATCTGATGCATTTAAACCAAAAATTGTTACTAATACTGAAATTACTAAAGCAAAAATTAAAGATTGTGCAATATACATAGATGCAACTTTCTCTTTTTTTTCACCGATTGAATTACCAATCATTGCATTAGTAGCAGCGCCTATTCCAACTCCAACAGCAATTATAGTAAAGTAAATTGGAAATGACTTAGCTATCGCACCTATTGCTTCGGCTGAGATTTTTCCTGCAAACCAAGTATCAACTAGATTATAAAATGTTTGAAAAAGAGATCCTACACTTGCAGGTATTGTGACTTTACGAAGTAAAAACCATATTGGATCTTTAGTAAGCTTGTATGAAGTAGACAAAAATATCCTTATTTAAATTCTTTTTGAAAAATATATTTTTTTCCAGATTGTTTTGCTTTGTATACCTGACTTTGTCTCATTCTAAAACGTGATTTTTGTGACTCGGTTAAGTTGTTATAGCAGTTTGGACAAGAAACCCCTTCTTCAAATTTTTTAGATCTTTTGTCTTTTGGTGAAATTGGCTTTCTACACCCACTACACACAGAATATGACCCTATTTTTAAACCGTGTTTGAGGCTAATTCTGTTATCAAAAACAAAACACTCACCCTTCCACAAGCTTTCTTTTTTCTTAATTTTTTTGAGATAGTTTAAGATCCCACCATTTAGTTGATAGATATTTTTGAAACCTTTCTTTTTTAGATATGCTGAAGTTTTTTCACAACGTATTCCTCCAGTACAAAACATTGCAACAGGTTGGTTTTTTTTTAGTTTATTTAAATATTTAGGAAAATCTTTAAAATTATTAACATTTGGATTTACTGATTTTTTAAATGTTCCAACTTCGTATTCAAACGGTTTTCTAGTATCAATAATATGTGTGTCTTTATCTTTAATTAGTTTATTCCATTCTTTTGGATCTAAATGAGATTTAGTATTTCTTTCTCTAGAATCTAATATCAAATTCATTGGGACAACTTCCTTTTTAATTTTTACTTTGGGTTTATGAAATGGTTGAAATTTAGATTTAGACTCGTTGTTATTATCAAAATATTTAAATGAAAATAAAAATTTAAGTTTTTTAATTGTTTTATCTATATCTTTGATATGAGCAGAAATAGTCCCGTTTAATCCTTCTTTAGTAATGATTATAGTTCCTCTTATATTATTTGATGTAAGAAATTTTTGTAGAAGAGCTTTATTTTTTTTTAAAGATTTAATCTTAATAAATTTATAAAAGCCAAAAACTTTAAACATTATAAAACTCTACAAATAGTCATTCCATCACCAAGTGGGATAATGATTTGTTCTACTCTTTTATCTTCTGATACAAATTTATTAAATTCTCTAATATAGACTGTAAATTCATCGTTATTTTTTTCATCAACTACTTCACCGTGCCATAAAACATTATCTATTATAATTAATCCTCCTTGATTAAGCATTCTTAAAGATTTTTCATAATATTCTTTATAATTCATTTTATCTGCATCAATAAAAACCATATCAAATTTTTTATCTTTTAATTCCTCTAGGCTCTTAAGTGCAGGTTTAATTATGGTTTTAATTTTATGAGATTGTTTTGCTTTTTCAAAAAAGCTTAGTGCTATTTTATTAGTTTCATCATTTTTATCTAATGCAATTAATTTTCCATCATCTGGTAAAGCAAGTGAAATTGAAAGTGCACTAAGTCCTGTGAAAGTTCCTATTTCAAGTACATTTTTAATATTTGAAACCTTTATCAATAAATGAAGAAAGTGACACTGAGTAGGATCAACTTGCATTCTTTTAACGTCTCCTAATGATTTATTGTAATTAATTATTTCTTCTTGAACTGGATTTAGCTCTAAACCAAAATCATTAATATAGTTTTGTAATTTCTCTGTGATGTCAAGGTTTGCACCCATTGTGTTAAAGCTTTTTTTTTAATATCTCGTTTATTAATTGAGGATTAGCTTTACCACCAGAAACTTTCATTGCTTGACCTACAAAGAATCCAAATAGTTTTTCCTTACCTTGTTTATATTCAATGGCTTTGTCTCTGTTGTCATTAATAATTTTATCTATTAGAACCTCTAGTGCTTTAGGATCACTTTGTTGTTTCAACCCTTTTTCTTCAACAATTTTCTGAGGATCCTGATCTCCATCCATCATTAATTCAAATACTGTTTTGGCTATTTTTCCTGAGATTGTTCCATTTTTAATTAAGTTCACAAGTATTGCCAAATTCTTTGCACTTATTGGACTTTGAGAGATTTCCAAATTTTTATTATTTAAAACAGCAAACAACTCACCTGTAATCCAGTTGACTGCTAATTTTATATCTTTATTTTTTCCCATCTTAGCCACAACTTCTTCGAAATATTTTCCTGTATCAATATCTGAGACTAAAATATTTGCTTCATATGGTGATAGCTTAAACTCTTCTATAAATCTCTTTTTTTTGTCATCTGGTAATTCAGGAATTTCCGTTTTAAGTTGATTTATGAATTCATCGGAAACTTCTAATGGTAATAAGTCTGGATCTGGAAAATACCTATAATCATGAGCATCTTCCTTTGATCTCATAGATCTTGTTTCATTTTTTTTTGTGTCAAATAATCTTGTTTCTTGATCAATTGATTTGCCTTGTTCTATTAAATCAACTTGTCTATTAGCTTCATATTCAATGGCCATTTGCATAAATTTGATAGAGTTTACATTTTTAATTTCACATCTTGTTCCAAATTCTTTTGATCCCTTTGCTCTAACTGAAACATTAACATCAGCTCTTAATGATCCTTCTTGCATATTTCCATCACATGTTCCTAAATATCTCATGATTGATCTTAATTTTTTAATATAGGCACTTACTTCATCAGGGGATCTCAGATCAGGTTTGCTCACGATTTCCATTAAAGCTACTCCAGATCTATTTAAGTCTACAAAAGTATTTTGTGCGTCAAGATCGTGGATGCTTTTTCCTGCATCTTGTTCTAAATGTAATCTTTCGATGCCAACCTCTTTCTGACCTTCCGGCATGTCTAAAATAACTTTACCCTCACCTACTATTGGATCTTTAAATTGAGAAATTTGATACCCTTGAGGTAAATCTGCATAAAAATAATTTTTTCTATCAAATACCGAACGATTATTGATTTTTGCATTAAGACCAATGCCAGTTTTAATTGCTTGTTTTACACAAAACTCATTTATTACAGGTAGCATTCCTGGAAATGCTGCGTCAACTAAGCTTACTTGGGTATTTGGCTCAGCACCAAATTTAGTTGACGATGTTGAAAATAATTTTGACTCTGAAGTGACTTGTGCATGTACTTCTAATCCAATTACAACTTCATATTGATTATCTTTTCTGTTAATCAGATATTCTGATTTATTTTTACTCATTTAATCCACCAATCAGTTATCTTATTTTTAAAATTAATCTTTTCTTCCATTGCATATGCAATATTTAATATATTTTGTTCATCAAAAGCTTTACCAATTATTTGTAAACCTAATGGATATCCTTTGGCATCATGACCTGCTGGAATAGAAATTCCAGGTAAACCAGCTAAATTAACTGGCACAGTAAAAATATCATTTAAATACATTGAGACTGGATCATCTTTCTTCTCTCCGATTTTAAATGCTGAGCTTGGTGTTGAAGGAGTTAAAATTGCATCAACCTTTTTATATGCTTCATCAAAATCATTTTTAATCAATTTTCTAATTTTTTGAGCTTTAAGGTAATAAGCATCATAATAACCAGATGATAAAACGTAAGTTCCAATCATTATTCGTCTTTGAACTTCTGCACCAAAACCCTCTGACCTAGTTTTTTCATACATGTCTGTAAGGTTCTCTCCTTTAGCTCTAAATCCATATTTTACACCATCATATCTAGCTAAATTAGATGAGGCTTCTGCCGGTGCTACAATATAATAAGTTGGCAATGCGTAACTTGTGTGAGGAAGGGATATGTCTACTATTTCTGCTCCACAGTCCTTTGCATACTGAATACCTTTTTGCCAAAGTTCTTCAATTTCTTTTGGCATTCCTTCAACTCTATATTCTTTTGGTATTCCAATTTTTTTACCCTTAATATTATTTGTTAATTCTTTACTGTATTCATTTCTTTTAAAATCAATTGAAGTAGAGTCTTTAGGATCATAAGTACTAATTACTTCTTGAAGTAATGCACAATCTTTTACATTCTGTGCCATAGGACCCGCTTGATCTAAAGATGATGCAAATGCAACTATACCGTAACGTGAACAACTTCCATAAGTTGGTTTAAGACCTACTATTCCTGTAAAAGAAGCTGGTTGTCTAATAGAACCACCTGTATCTGTTCCAATAGTTATTGGAGTTAATTGACCAGCAACTGCTGATGCTGAGCCTCCTGAAGATCCTCCAGGAACCAAATTTTTATCAATTGGATTTTGAACATTACCAAAGAAACTAGTTTCATTCGATGATCCCATTGCAAATTCATCACAATTTAGTTTTCCAAGAAGTATGGCTCCTTCGTTCCAAATATTTTGTGTAACAGTAGACTCATAAGTAGGAACAAAATTATTCAAAATTTTACTTCCAGCAGTTGTGCGAATACTGTCTGTGCAAAACAAATCTTTAACTGCCATAGGTATACCTGGCAACTTTAACTCAAGATTTGGTTTTTGATCAAATTTTTTAGCTTTATCTAATGCAGATGAATAATCTTCAGTAATGTATGCATTCAACTCTTTGGATTTTTCAGACCTATTAATAAAAGCTTTTGTAACTTCTTCTGAGGATAATTTTTTATCTTTTATGTTTTTAACTAATTCTGAAAGTGATTGTTTTGTAATATCTGACATTATTCAATAACTTTTGGCACAACAAAATAATCTTCATTATCTTGAGGTGAATTTTTTAATATTTGTTTACGAATATCTTCACTTTTAATCTCATCGGATCTTAATTTAAGAGTAGTTTCAGCAACTGATGTCAGAGGCACAACGTTTTCTGTTTTTAATTCATTAAGTTTTTCGATGAATTTGAAAATTGAGTTCAAATCACCAGCTAATTTCTCTGCTTTTTGTTCATCAACTGATATTCTAGATAGTTTAGATATATGCTTTATTGTTTTAAGATCTATGCTCATATGATATTTAAATATGTCGCAAACTACCACTTAAGTTTAAATTATACAATATGATCACCTTAGAGGAATTCAAAAAAAAACAGTTAGATAAGTCTAGATTAATAGGTTTGGATCTTGGCTCTAAAAGAATTGGTGTTTCGATATGTGATGAAAAACAATTAATAGCTACACCATTTAAAACTATATATAGAACTAGCGCTAAAGCGCTCATAAATGAACTTAAGATTATAATTCAAGAAAATAATATAAAAGGGATTATTATAGGAAATCCCCTGAATATGGATGGATCATCAGGTAGCTCGACTCAGTCTGTAAAAGATACCTCCGACAATATAGAAAAAAGTATTGATGTACCTATTTGTCTGTGGGATGAAAGATTATCAACTGTAGGGGCTTTTAATTTATCAAGTGAACTTGATATTAATGTTAGTAAAAGAGAAAAAAAAATAGATGAAAATGCTGCTGCGTTTATATTGCAAGGGGCAATAGATTTTTTAAATAATTAATACTTGCTATTATAGAGGTTTATAGTTATAGAGTTGGTTTTAATGGCAATTAAAACTGATAAAGCTATTAAAATTTCCCAAAAACATTTGTTAGGTATCCAAGATTTATCGATTAATGATATTAATTTAATATTACATGAAGCCCAATCTTTTATAAAACTTAATCAAAGTAAAAATAAAAAAATTGATACTCTTAGAGGTAAAACTCAAATAAATTTATTTTTTGAACCCTCAACCAGGACTCAAAGTTCATTTGAATTAGCAGGAAAAAGGTTAGGAGCAGATGTAATGTCAATGAATATGGCTAATTCAGCTATCAAGAAAGGTGAAACGTTAATAGATACGGCAATGACTTTAAATGCCATGCATCCTGATATTATTGTTGTAAGGCACCAAGACTCAGGTGCTTGTAACTTGTTATCTCAAAAAGTTAATTGTTCAGTTCTAAATGCAGGTGATGGCAGAAGAGAACACCCTACTCAAGCACTATTAGATGCTTTAACTATTATAAATAGAAAAAAAAAAATTGAAGGTCTTAAAATAGCAATTTGTGGCGATATTCTTCATTCAAGAGTTGCAAGATCAAATATATATTTACTTAATATGCTTGGTGCTGAAGTAAATATTGTAGCACCAACAAACTTAATGCCAAAAGAAATAGAAAAATTTGGTGTAAATACTTTTACCGATATGAACAAGGGTTTAAAAGATTGTGACATCGTTATGATGTTAAGATTACAAAATGAGAGAATGACTAGCTCTTATCTTTCATCAAACAGAGAATATTATGAATATTACGGTTTAACTCCTGATAAATTAGAACATGCTAAATCTGATGCTTTAATTATGCATCCAGGTCCAATGAACAGAGGTATTGAAATTGACACAATATTAGCAGATGACATTAATAAAAGTGTGATTAAAGAACAAGTCGAACTTGGAGTAGCAGTAAGAATGGCTTGTTTAAAAATGTTTTGTATATAAATGAAAAAACAATATTTTATAAACGCTAATATAATTGATCCCTATAACTCTATTAGTGAAGTTGGCGGTTTGATAATTGGGGAGGATGGTAAAATTGAAGCTGTTGGAAAAAAAGTTAATACAAATAATCTTCCTACAAGAGAAAAACCTATTGATTTAAAAGGTAAATATATATTTCCAGGACTTGTTGATATGCGAGTTTTTGTTGGTGAACCAGGTTACGAATACAAAGAAAATTTCAGAACACTTAGTAATGCTGCTTTATCAGGTGGTGTCACCTCTGTGGTTACAATGCCTAATACAGACCCAATTATAGATAATGTTTCAATTGTAGATTTTTTAAAAAGACGAGGAAGAGATAAATCTAAAATTAATATTTTTCCTTGTGCTTCTCTTACAAAAAATATTGAGGGCACTAACATGACAGAATTTGGTTTATTGCAAAAAAAAGGAATAATTGCATTTACGGATGGTGTTAAAACAATACAAAACCCAAGATTAATGTCCAGAATAATGAATTCTGCGAAAGACCTGGGATGTTTAATAATGCAACACGCTGAAGATTATGAACTAGCAAAAAATGGGATGATAAATTCAGGAATTATAGCCTCAAAATTGGGTTTATCTGGAATACCGGAAATAGCTGAAAGAATTTTAATTGAAAGAGATTTAACTTTATTAGAAAAAGTTAAGTGTAGATATCATATATCTCAATTATCCTCTCAAAAATCTATTGATGTCATTAAACAAAGAAAAGAAGTGGTTAAATTTACCTCTGGAGTTTCTATAAATAATCTTTCATTAAATGAAAATGATATAGGTGATTTTAGAACTTTTTTAAAATTATCTCCTCCTTTAAGAAGAGAGGAAGACCGTGAAGCTTTAGTTCAAGGATTAAAAGATGAATTAATCGATGTTATCGTTTCAGATCATAAACCAGAAGATGAAGAATCCAAAAGATTAACCTTCTCTCAAGCTGCTACAGGAGCTTCGGGAATAGAAACTGTTCTTTCTTTAAGTTTAGAACTTTATCATAATGGATCTCTTAAATTAGAAACTATAATAAAAGCACTAACATCTAATCCAGCGAAAATACTTAAAATCAATAAGGGCAATCTTTCAATTGGAAATGATGCTGACTTGTGTATTGTTGATTTAGATAAACCGTGGATTGTAAAAAAAGAAAAATTAGTTTCAAAATCTAAAAACACCTCTATAGAGGACAAAAAACTTCAGGGCAAAGTAACTAATACCTTTGTAAAAGGTAAAGAATTATTTAAAATATAGTAATGGAATACTTAATTGTAGGTATAGCAGCATACCTAATGGGATCTGTTCCATTTGGTTTAATCTTAACAAAAATTTTTTTAAAAAAAGATATTAGAGATATAGGTTCGGGTAATATTGGTGCTACAAATGTCTTAAGAACTGGAAATAAACTAATTGGATATTTAACCTTAGCGCTAGATATAATTAAAGCTATAATACCTGTGATTTATGTTAAGGTTAATTTTCCTGAACTAATATACATTGCTTCATTATGTGCTTTTTTAGGACATGTATTTCCAATTTGGCTTAAGTTTAAGGGTGGTAAAGGAGTTGCTACTTATGTTGGAATATTATTTTCAATAAACATTTTATTAGGCGTTGTTTTCATATCATGCTGGATAATTACATTTTTAATCTCTAAGTACTCTTCACTTTCATCGATAATTGCTTCATTATCAGTGCCTATCTACCTTTTAATAAAAGGTAACATAGGTAGTGTTATTTTTTTTATAATTATGTTTGTTTTGATTTTTTTCACACATAGAGAAAATATCAAAAGACTGAAAAATAAAGAAGAAAGTAAGTCCAAAATTTATTAATTTGACTATCAGACCCTTTTAAGTAGTTTGTTAAATTATGAATCTGGTCATTGTTGAAAGTCCTGCTAAAGCTAAAACAATAAATAAATATTTAGGTGATAACTATACTGTTTTAGCTAGCTATGGTCATATAAGAGATTTACCATCTAAAAATGGTTCAGTAGATCCAGATCAAAATTTTAAGATGGAATGGGAAGTTGATAGTTTTTCAAAAAAATATCTAAAAGAAATTACAGATGCTGCAAAAGAATCCTCTAAGATTATTTTAGCTACTGACCCAGATCGTGAAGGAGAAGCGATTGCTTGGCATGTAAAAGAATATTTAAATGAAAAAAAACTTTTAAAAGACAAGGAAATTGAAAGAGTTGTTTTTAATGAAATAACAAAAAAAGCGGTAACTCATGGAATTCAAAATCCAAGACAAATTGAACCTTTGTTGGTTGATGCTTATATGGCTAGAAGAGCACTAGATTATTTGGTTGGATTTAATATCTCACCAATATTATGGACAAAACTACCTGGTTCTAAATCTGCCGGAAGAGTTCAATCTGTTGCTTTAAAATTAATTACTGAACGTGAACATGCAATTGAGTCTTTTGAGCCTGATGAGTTTTGGACATTAACTGTTAATTTTCAAAATGATAAAAATGATAAGATATCATCGAGCATCTCTCAACTTAATGGAATAAAAATAGAAAAATTTTCTTTTAAAAATAAAAATGATGTAGAAACTGCAATTTCAGAAATTAAAAATAAAAAATTTCAAATTACTGATATTTCATCTAAAGTAGTAAGTAGGAATCCATCTGGTCCTTTCACAACTTCTACGCTTCAACAAGTTGCTTCAAGCAGACTAGGTTTTGGTGCTTCAAGAACAATGCAAATTGCACAAAAATTATATCAAGGTATTGAAATTGATGGTGAAACAATAGGTTTAATTACCTACATGAGAACAGACGGTACAAACTTATCTGCAGATGCAATTTTAGATTTTAGAAATTTCATAAAGAATAAATATGGTAAAGAGTACTTACCTGAAAATCCTTTAAATTATTCTGGCAAAAAAGCTAAAAATGCACAAGAAGCTCATGAAGCTATTCGCCCTACAGATATTATTAGATCACCTGATTCAGTTAAAAAATATTTAAGTCCAGACCAACAAAAACTATACAATTTAATTTGGAGTCGAGCCTTATCTTCTCAAATGGAAACTGCAAAATTTGATAGAAACACAATTACAATTTCTTCAGAAGATAATCAAACAATCTGTAAAACAAGTGGTTCTGTTTTAAAATTTGATGGATATTTGAAAGTATTTCCAAATCCAAATAAAGATGATGATGAGGAAATACTTCCAGAAATGTCAAAAGGGCCAATTAACATTGAGTCACTTGTTGATGAACAGCATTTTACACAACCACCTCCAAGATACTCAGAAGCTAGTCTAGTCAAAAAATTAGAAGAACTTGGCATAGGAAGACCATCAACATATGCGAGTATAATTTCAACAATAGCTAATAGAGGATATGCTGAAATAGTTAATAAAAGATTTTTTCCTACGGATAGAGGTAAGCTTATTTCAGCGTTTTTAGAGAAATTATTTTCTAAATATGTTGATTATAATTTTACAGCTGGATTAGAAGATCAACTGGATGAAATTACATCAGGTAAAGAAAGTTGGATAAAAGTTTTGGAAATGTTTTGGAAAGATTTTAATATTAATGTTTCTGAAGTTAAAGAAAAAAGAACGAGAGAAGTTTTAGATTTGTTAAATGATAGTTTGGGTACTTTAATTTTTGATAAAGACGCAGATGGTAAAGCTGTTAGAAAATGCCAATTATGTGAAACAGGATCTCTTAGTTTAAAAAATAGTTTTAGAGGAGGAGCTTTTATTGGTTGTTCAAATTATCCTGAATGTAAATTTACAAGACCATTATCTAAAGCAAAAGCAGCAGCTCAATCTCAATTAGCAGAACCAAAATTTATTGGCAAACATGAAAATGGAAACGATATTTTTTTAAAAAATGGAAGATTTGGACCATATCTTCAATATGAAAAATTATTAAATGATAATACTGAAGAAATAAAGCCTAAGAAAAAAAAGAAAACTAAAACAGATGTAAATGAGTTAATTAAAAATGTATCTATTCCTAAGGGTATAGAGTTAAACAGAATTGACATTGATAAAGCAAAATTTTTATGTTCACTTCCTAAATCTCTAGGAATTAATCCAGAAAATCAAAAAGAAATCACCCTAAATACTGGAAGATTTGGACCATATTTAAAATGTGAAAATAAATCTGCAAGATTAGAAAATGTAGAGGAAATTTTTAGTATAGGTTTGAACAGAGCTATAATTCTTATAGCAGAAGCTAAACCGGGAAGAATGTCTTCGTCAATTATAAAAGATTTAGGAGAACATCCAGAAGATAAAAAATCAGTAAGAGTTATGAAAGGACAATACGGACCTTATATTAAATACAAATCTTTAAATGCAACGATTCCAGAAGAAAAAGACCCAACAGAACTCTCTATGGAGGAAGCATTGATTTTAATTGAGAAAAGAAGAGAATACGATAAAAATAAAAAAAATAAAAATAGGAAAAAATAATGAAAAAAATTTCAGCTATATTGCTAATTTTAGTTTTAACTAGTTGTGCAGGCTTGAAAGATAAGATGCCAAAAAGAAAAGCATGTACAGGTGAAAAAGATACTCTAGCAGACGTTTTTTGTAAAAAAGATTAAATTATCTTAAAATGAGTTCTGAAAAAAAAATCAAAGAACTAAATATAATATTACCAGAAGCTAAAGCGCCGGTTGGTAATTATGTAGCTACCAAAATAATAGGTAAATTACTTTATATATCAGGACAAATTTCAATTAATGAGAATAGTGAATTAATTAAAGGTAAAGTTGGAAAAGATTTAGATGTCGACCAAGCTTATCAAGCTGCAAAAAGATGTGGTCTTAGTATTATTGCTCAGGCAAAAAAAGCATGCAAAGGAGATTTATCAAAAATAAAATCGTGTATAAAATTAACAGGCTTTGTAAATTCTACTGATTCATTCACTGAACAACCAAAAGTAATTAACGGAGCTTCTGATTTAATGGTTTCAGTTTTTGGTGAAATTGGAATGCATACCAGAGCTGCTGTAAGCACTAATAGTTTACCTCTTGGCGTGGCAGTTGAGATAGATGCTATTTTTGAGTTAAAATAAGATTAGCGACCAACACCAAAATAATTAATTTTCATTCGTTTCATTTTGATAGGAGAATATATATTTCTCATGTCATAAATTGAAAAATTTTTCTTTTTTACTAGTTTTTTAAAATTCAATAATTTAAAAACATTCCATTCAGTATGTATTATTATTAGATCGCTTTTTAGGCATGCTGTTGAAATATTTTTACAATACTTAACATTCTTAATTTTTTTAAGTTCTTTTTTTTCACCTGATGGATCAAAATATTTTATTTTACACTTTTTTTTACTCAAATAATTTATCATAGGTACACTAGAAGCTTCTCTCATATCATCTGTATTAGGCTTGAATGTAACACCCAAAAAAGTAATCAATTTATTTTTTAATTTCTTATTTAAGATTTTTTCTACTTTATGAGTTAATAATATTTTTCTTTTTTCATTAGATTTTACCACATTTTTAACAATTGATAGATCTATTTTAAATTTATTTGCTGTATCAATTAAAGCTCTTGTATCTTTTGGAAAACAAGATCCTCCATAAGCTGGTCCTGCTCTTAAAAATCTTTCTCCAATTCTATCATCTGATCCCATTCCAAATGAAACATCTTTAATATCCACATTTGTTTTTTCACATAGATTTGCCAATTCATTTATATATGAAATTTTTGTTGCCAAAAAAGCGTTAGAAGCATATTTGATCATTTCAGCACCTCTTCTAGATGTACTAAAATATCTGCTAGTTTTTTTAATAATTGGTAAATATAATGATTTCAAAACATGATTTGCCTTTTTGCTGTCAGTACCTACAACAACCCTATCTGGATAAATAAAATCTCTTATAGCCTCACCTTCTCTTAAAAATTCAGGATTTGAAACAATATCTACTAGTTTTCGTTTTTTAAGTTTAATTAAAATTTTTTCAATTTTGTCACCTGTAGTTACTGGTACAGTGGATTTAGTTATTATTATTTTATACTTTGATATAATTTTTTTTAATTGATTGGCAACAGCAAATACATATTTTAGATCCGCGGAATTGCTATTTTTTCTTGTAGGTGTTCCAACACAAATAAATATAATGTCTGACTTGTAAACAGCTTTTTTTAAATCAGTTGTAAAAAATAACCTCTTCGACTTGAAATTTCTTTTTAGAATCTCTTCTAAACCAGGTTCATATATAGGTATTTTACCTTTATTTAGTGAGTCAATTTTATCTTTATTTTTATCAACACAATATACAGTATTTCCCAAATCTGAGAAACAAACACCACTTACAAGTCCTACATAACCAGTGCCTATCATGCAAAGTTTCATAATTTTGAAATCTTTAAAGTTGATTTAATGTAACCGTTCATTGTACCACAATCTAAGTATTTACCTGAAAATCTATGGGCAATAAAATTTTCGTTATTATTTATCAAAGATTGTATAGCATCTGTAATATGAATTTCTCCACCTTTACCAGGTTTTTGTTTTGATAATACTGTAAAAATTTTTTTAGGTAATATATATCTTCCTATTACTGCTTTATTCGACGGAGCTTTTTTAATTGAAGGTTTTTCAATTACATCATCAATTAATGAATTTTGTTTATCTAAGTGTTTTTTAAATTTAAATATACCCCAACGCGATACGGACTCTTTTTTTACAGTCATACTAGCCATGACAGATGAATTAAATTTTTTATGAATTTTAATCATTGATTTAGAGCAGTTTTTTTTTATTATCAAATCGTCAGGTAATAACATTAGAAAATATTTATTCTTAATATATTTTTTTGTCTTTAAAACAGCATCACCAGTCCCCAAAGGTTTGTTTTGATATACAAATTTTATCATTTTTTTATATCTCAATATTTTCTTATATTCACTTATAATTCTATTGTCCTTTTTTTTCTTAATGATCTTTTTGTAAAATTGATCGTTATAAAAATATTTCTTAATTATTTTTTTTTTCTGAGATATTATAAAAATTATTTCTTTTATACCTGAGTCTATACATTCTTCTAAAATATACTCTATCCCAGGTTTACCATTAATTGGTAACAATTCTTTTGCAAAAACACTCGTCAATGGTAACAATCTGGTTCCTAAGCCTGCAAGAGGAATAATTGCTTGTTTAATCATGTAAATGTTTTACTTATTAAAATAACTAATACAAATGAAAATTCTATTAAATAGCACAAAACTCAAAAAAGAATTAAAAAAAATTGAAGGTTTAGGACACGTACCCACAATGGGCAGTATTCATAAAGGCCATGAGTTTTTAATATTAAGATCATTGAAAGAGTGTAAAAAAACAATAGTAAGTATTTTTGTAAATCCTACACAATTCAATAATAAAGATGATTTCAAAAGTTATCCGAATAATATTAAAAAAGATTTAAATATATTAAGAAAGTTAAAGGTTGACTTTGTTTTTATCCCAAAAATTAATGATATTTACAAATTTAAAAGAAAAAGAAAAATTAAGTTGAAAAAAAAGGATATAATTTTATGTGCAAAATTCAGAAAAGGCCATTTTGAAGGTGTATTAGATGTAATGGATAGACTTGTTAACATGATTAACCCAAAAAAAATTTACATGGGTCAAAAGGATTATCAGCAATACTATTTAGTTAAGAAATTTCTAGAGAAAAAATATTCTACACAAACAATAAAATGTAAAACAATAAGAAATAATCAATCAGTTGCACTTTCTTCGAGAAATATTAAGTTGACTACAGATTCATTATTTAAAACATCCATGTTGATAAAAGATTTAAAAAAACTAAAAAAGACATTATCTCAGTCTATTAATATAAATAGATATCTTAAAAAGAAATCTGAAGAATTAATGCAAAACTATGGAATTAAAATTGAATATTTAGAATTTAGAAATCTAAAAGATTTAAAAAAGTCAGACACAAAAAAAAATTCAAAAATTTTTATTGCTTTTTATATTGATGAAGTAAGATTAATTGATAATTTATAAAAAATAAGCACCAACTCCTAAGAAAGAAACAAAACCTATCACGTCTGTTATCGTTGTTACGAAAACACTAGAGGCTATTGCTGGGTCAATTTTCATTTTTTTTAAAGTTACCGGAACTACGATTCCAAATAAGCCTGCAACTATCATCGTTATGACCATTGAAATTGAAATTATTAAAGATAACTGTGAATCTTGAAACCAAATTTGAACAATTATAGAACTTATTATTGCAAATATTATACCATTTAAAATGCCAATATTAAATTCTTTTAAAATATTCTGATTAAAATTATTCTTAGTCAGATCATTTGTTGCTAGAGTTCTTACAGTCACGGCTAAAGTTTGCATACCCGCATTACCGCCCATTGATGCAACGATTGGCATCAAAAATGCAAGAACTACCATTTGTTGTATAGTTGCTCCAAATAAACTTATGCACCAAGTTGCAAGGAATGCTGTAAATAAATTTAGTAATAACCAATTAAATCTTCTTTTTGTCTTGACTAAAACTCCGTCAGTAATTTCTTCATCTCCTACCCCAGCTAATCTCAATGCATCTTCTTCAGCTTCTTCTTTTAATACAGTCAGAACATCATCTGATGTTATCATTCCAACTAATTTATTATTTTTGTCTATAACACACGCAGAATTTAATCCATAATTTTCAAATGAATTACCGACTTCTTCTCTGTCCATATCCACTGGAACTAAAAAAATAGAATCATCCATAATGGATGACATTTTAGTATCTCTGGAGGTTCTTAGTACTTTTGATGACGGAACAGCCCCAATAGGTTTAAAATTTTCATCTACAATGTAAATTTCTAAAAATTCCTCTGGTAAATCTTTATTTTCTCTTAAGTAATCTATGGTTTGGCCTACTGACCAATTGCTAGGTATTGCTGTAAACTCTCTTTGCATGATCCTTGCAGCACTGTCTTCTGGATAACTAAGACCTTCTAAAAGTGCAAATCGATCTTTTGGAGGAAGTAAGCTTAATATTGAATTTTTATCTTTCTCAGCTACATTTTCTAAGATAGCAATAGCATCATCAGATTCTAAATTTTTAAGAATTCTAACTATTGCCTCTGAAGATAAGTACTTTATTATTTCAGTTTGTACAGACTCATTAAGTTCAATAAATACCTCTGGATCAATTTTAAAGTTATTAAGTTTTATTAAATTTTCTCTATCATTTTGACTAAGATGCTCGATAATATCCGCAGCATCAGCAGGATGCATTTCCTTAAAAGAATTCGATATAAAAGATGTGTCATTACTAGCAATTTTATCAGTGACAACTTTTATATATTCTTTATTAAATTCAAAATTGACTTTTTTATCTTTGATTTTTTTAATTAAAGTCATAAATTTACCTATTATTCTGACGGATCTTTTAATACAAAATAAAAAGAATACAATTTTTAAATGAATATAGAAATTAAAAAGTCCCAAAAACCTGTAAAATATACAGATGCTCTAGATCTAATGGAGAGAAGATTATTGGATATTAATCAAAAGAAATCTGACGAATTAATTTGGATATTAGAACATCGTGATCTTTATACGGCAGGTACTAACTACAAGGAAAATGAGATTATAGACAAAACAATAAGTATATTAAAAAGTAATAGGGGTGGAAAAATTACCTATCATGGGCCAGGACAATTAATATGTTATTTTGTCATTGACTTAAAAAAAAGAAACAAAGACATAAGAAAATTCATTTCATTAATAGAAAAAACAATAATAGATACACTTAAATTCTATAATATAAATACTTTTGCAGATAAAAAAAATATTGGAATTTGGTTTAATGATAAGTCGAAAATAAAAAAAGTAGCAGCCATAGGTGTAAGAGTAAGTAAATGGATAGCATATCATGGTTTTTCGATAAATATTAGTAACAATTTAGATAAATATAATGCAATTATACCTTGTGGGATAAAAGATAAGGGCGTTACTAACCTTAAAAAAATAAAAGATCAAAATTATGAAGAATTAGATAAAAATTTAATTGAAAATTTTATTTCAAATCTTCGAAATTAAGTCTTTTTATTTTTAAAAACTTTTTAAAATAATTAGGAGGTAAGGCTCTAAAAGTATATTTTTTTTCATTAATCATAAATTTTATTTGATAAGCATGAAGCATAAGATCTTTATTAATTCTTTTATCTAAAAAATCAGATTTATATTTTTTATCACCATAAATTGAGTGTCCAATATTAAATAGCTGTTTTCTTAATTGATGTTTTCTACCAGTTATTGGTCTCAATTCAATTAATGAAGAATTTGAATTTTTATCTAATACTCTAAAAATAGTTTTTGCTTTCTCAATTATTTTTCTACCATTATCATATCTTATTAATTCATTGTTCCATTCGCCTTTTTCTTTTTCAATTTCACCATTACATATAGCCAAGTAACTTTTATGAACTTTCCTGAGTCTGAATAAAGAGGTTAATAACTGCGCAGTTTTTCTATTTTTCGCTACTATAAATACACCTGATGTATCTTTATCTAATCTATGAACTGAATAAGGTTTTGAATTTTCAAAAATTTTACTTTTAGTAAAAATATCAATTAAATTTTTTTTTGATTTTGTTCCACCTTGAACTGAAATCCCCGAACTTTTATTAATGACTATAAAATTTTCATTATTATCAATAATTAAATTTTCGTTTTCTTTGATAATTTGATTTGTTGGATTATATTTTGAAGATTTACTCTCTATTTGTTTTTTGATATCTAAATCATATAAATGTATCGTATTTCCTGTTTTTACTTTAAAAGAGCTTTTTACTTTTTTTTTACCAACTTTTATTTTTCCAAATCTTAAGTTTTTTTCAATTAATCCTTGTGGAATTTTTCCTAAAACAACTCTCAACCATCTGTCAATGCGCATATCATTATTAAATTCGTCAACAATGTAAGATTTTTTCATTTAGGATGAAATCTTATACTATGCTTTGGCAATAGTTTTATCTTCAGTTTTTTTATCTTCCGGGTTTATTTTTTCTTTTTTCTTTTTATCTACTCTTCTGGCTTCCACATCCCTATCTACAAATTCAATTATAGCCATTGGGGCGTTATCCCCATATCTAAAACCAGCTTTAATAATTCGCGTGTATCCGCCGTTTCTTTTTTCATATCTTTTTGAAAGTGTTTTTTTTACTTTATTAGCAGATTTTATATCTTGAAGTTTTGAGACTAAAATTTTAGTTGTTTGTAATGTTTCCTTTTTACCTAGGGTAATTATCTTATCTGCTTGTGGTTTTAAAAATTTGGCTTTTGGAAGAGTGGTTTTAATCTGCTCATATTTTATTAAAGAATTAAGCATATTCTTAAGCAGGGATTTTCTATGTTCAGAAGTTCTATTTAACTTCTTATTAACCATTCCATGTCTCATTAGATGGTTTCCTCTAATTTTTTAGACATTTCAGCAATATTATCTGGTGGCCAGTTAGGTATTTCCATCCCTAAATATAAAGACATACCAGTAAGGACCTCTTTAATTTCATTAAGAGATTTTCTTCCAAAATTTGGAGTTCTTAGCATTTCACCTTCTGATTTTTGAACAAGATCACCTATATAAATAATATTATCGTTTTTAAGACAATTCATTGATCTTACAGATAATTCCAATTCATCTACTTTTCTTAAAAGATTTTTGTTAAATTCTGGTTCTGTAGAAACCTCTTTAACTGGTGCCTCTACTGGTTCATCAAAATTTATAAACATCTTTAATTGATCTTGAAAAATTCTAGCCGAATAAGCGACGGCATCTTCAGCAGAAATAGATCCATTAGTTTCTACATCCATAGTAAGCTTATCATAATCTAGTGCCTTACCTTCTCTAGCGGTACTCACAGAATATGAGACTTTTTTAACTGGACTATACAAAGAGTCTATAGCAATTAAACCTAAAGGTGGTTCTTCTGGTTTATTTAATTCTGCAGGCACATAGCCCTTGCCAGTATTAACATTCATCTCCATGTGAAAATTAGTATTTTCATCTAAATTACAAATTACTAATTCTGGATTTAAAATTTCTACATCAGTAACAGCTGTGATGTCTGAAGCTTTAATCTCTCCAGGACCTTTTGCGTCTAAAACTAATTTTTTAGTACCTTCAGCTGAACATTTCAAAGCTAATGATTTGACATTTAATACTATGTCGGTAACGTCTTCCCTTACACCTTTTATAGATGTGAATTCATGTAAAACTCCGTCAATTTGAATTGACGTAACAGCAGTTCCCCTTATTGAAGATAATAAAATTCTTCTTAATGAATTTCCTAATGTCAAACCATAGCCCTTTTCAAGTGGTTCAGCTATTATTTTAGCATGAGTTAGGTCATCGCTGATCTTTACATCTAATTTTGTAGGTTTAATCAATGATTTCCAGTTTTTGACATTCACATTTTCAGTTTCCATTAAACTCTCCTTTTTTTTGGTGGTCGCGTACCATTGTGAGGCATAGGCGTTGTATCTTTAATAGTTAAAATTTTGAATCCTCTTGCTTGTAATGCTCTAAGAGCTGTCTCTCTTCCAGATCCTGGCCCCTTTACTTCAACAGATAACGTTTTCATACCATAATCTAATGCTTTTGAAGCAGCAGCATCTGCAGCTATTTGAGCCGCATATGGTGTTGATTTCCTAGAGCCTTTAAAACCTTTTTGACCAGCTGAAGCCCAAGATATAACATTGCCATTCGTATCCGCTATAGAGATTATAGTGTTATTAAAAGTAGATTGTACATAAGCGATTCCATTTGGAATATTTCTTTTAGTTCTTTTTTTTTTTGAATAAGTGCTTTTATTTGATTTTTTTAAAGCTTTTTCAATTTTTTGATCTTTATTTTCTACTTTATCAGTTTTTGGCATTATTATTTTTTAAGTGGTGTTAATTTTTTTCCAGCAATCGCAATTGCTTTACCTTTACGAGTTCTAGCATTACATCTTGTTCTTTGTCCCCTAACTGGTAATTTTTTTCTATGCCTTGACCCTCTATAACAGGCAAGGTCAATAAGTCTTTTTATGCTCAAGGAATAGTCCCTTCTTAAATCACCTTCTACTTTAAAATTTTGATCAATAAATTCTCTTATCTTTAAAATCTCCTCATCAGTTAATTCATTAACTCTTTTTTTTCTTGGTATTTCTAGTGAAGTACAAATTTTTTGAGAAAACTTGTCACCAATACCATAAATATATGTCAAGCCTATGTGAACAAGCTTGTTTTGTGGAATATTAATACCTGCGATACGAGCCATAAATTTTGTGATAATTTGAGACTTTTATAAAAGATTATCTTTCAAAGTCAATGTCTTAAACATTTATAAAAGTCTCTATTTTCCTTGTAATTTGATCGATTTGAAGATTTCCGTCTATCTCTTTAAAATTAGAATTTTTAGAATAGTATTCTAAAACTGGTTTAGTTGTATCCATATAAGTATCATATCTTTTTAAAATTATACCTAACTCATCATCTGATCTTTTTTCTAAAATTTTCCTTTTTTGAATTCTTTCAATAATATTTTTTTTATCAACATTTAGAAAAAAGATATAATCTATTTTTTGATTAGATTTTTTTAAAAATAAATCTAAATTTTTAGCTTGGCTTAAAGATCTTGGGTAGCCATCAAAAATTAATTTATCTTTTTTATCTGAATCAAATATAAGTTTTTTAATCAAATCATTCACTATTTCGTCGCTTACAAATTTACCATCATTCATATTATTAATTATTTTTTTTCCAATATCAGTATCTTTTTTAATTTCATCTCTCAACATATCACCTGTGGATATTTGATAACCATTTAACTTATTTACCAAATATTTAGCTTGCGTACCTTTACCTGCACCAGGAGGTCCAAATAGAATAATATTCACGAAAACTATCTTCCAAATTTTGTTTTTTTTATTAACTGCTCATATTGAGCACTCATTAATCTTGTTTGAATCTGGGTTACAGTATCAATCGCTACAACAACAACAATCAAGATTGAGGCACCACCTAAATAAAATGGTATAGGGTAATTTGCAATTAAAAATTCTGGCATTAAACAGACTAATGTTAAATACAATGCACCTATAGTTGTTAATCTCGTAAGGATGGTTTCTATGTATAAAGCTGTACTTTCACCTGGTCTTATACCAGGTATAAATCCACCATATTTTCTAAGGTTATCAGCTGTCTCTGTTGGGTTAAATGTTATTGAAGTGTAAAAAAATGTAAAAAATATAATCCCTGAAGCATAAAGCAACATGTAAAGAGGTTGGCCTTGAGTAAAGAAAGAACTTAAACTTAAAAAAGTTTCATTTTCCGAGAAATTAAAATTTGAAAATGTTACTGGTAATAGTAATAATGCTGATGCAAAAATAGCTGGTATTACACCTGCTTGATTTATTTTCAATGGTAAATGTGAAGACTCACCTCCATACATTTTATTTCCCATCTGTCTTTTTGGATAATTAATTAAAATTTTCCTTAAAGCTCTTTCCATAAACACAACAAATAAAACTGTTAATATTAATAAAATAAATATCGCTAAAATCATTATTGTTGAGACAGCACCTGTTCTGCCGAGTTCAAAAGTTGTGACTAATGCTCTCGGAATTTCCGCAACAATTCCCGCAAATATGATTAATGATATTCCATTTCCAATACCTCTTTGGGTAATCTGTTCACCTAGCCACATAAGAAAAATTGTACCAGCAACAATTGTAGTTACTGTTGAAATTTTAAAAAATAAACCTGGATTAATAACTAAATTAGCTGATGACTCTAAACCTACAGCTAGTCCATAACCTTGAATAGTAGCCAACAATACTGTTCCATATCTAGTTATTTGTGTAATTTTAGCTCTACCTGTTTCTCCTTGAGATTTTAAATTTTTAAAGTAATCAGAAACTCCAGTTAATAATTGCACAATAATCGCTGAAGATATATATGGCATTATTCCTAGAGCAAAAATTGCCATTCTACTAACTGCTCCCCCAGCAAAAACGTTAAACATTCCTAGTAATCCTTTTTGGTTACTATCCATTAAAGTTTTTAGTTGTTCTGGATCAATGCCTGGTAAAGGAACGAAAGTACCAAATCTATAAACAGCTAAAATCGCAATAGTAAATAATATTCTATTTCTTAAATCATTAGATGAAGATGAAGCGCTCATATGAGAATGACCTATTTTTTCAATTGAATTGATCCACCGATTTTTTCAAGTTTTTCAATAGCTGATTTTGAGGCAAGATTTGCTTCAATGTTAACTTTATCCTTAATTTCTCCTGTACCTAAAATTTTAAGCTTTGTTGAATTTTTATTAATTATTTTAAGTTTTTTTAATAAGTCAGTGTTTAAAATATCTTTAGTACCTATCTTTTTCTTATCAATATATAATTGTATTTTTTCCAGGTTCAAAATTGCAACTATTTCACTAGATATTGAATTGAAACCTCTTTTAGGTAATCGCCTATACAAAGGCATTTGACCACCCTCGAAACTTTTAATTGCCACTCCAGATCTTGATTTCTGACCTTTAACGCCCCTTCCGCAAGTTTTACCTTTACCAGACCCAATTCCTCTTCCAACTCTAATTTTTGGTTTGTTAATTTTGTTTCTATTATTTAATAATGTAGTCATTAGGCTCGTTTTTCAATTATTTCTGATATTTTTTTATTTCTTATTGCTGAAATCTGTTTTGGGGAATTTTGTCTTTTCAAAGCTTTTATAGTTGCTCTAATTACGTTATGAGCATTAGATGTACCCATTGATTTAGCTACAATATCTTTTACACCTAAAACTTCACATACAGCTCTAACCGGACCTCCAGCAATAATTCCCGTTCCTTTTGATGCTGCTCTTAATATAATCCTTCCAGATCCATCTTTTGCTTTAACATCGTGATGAATAGTTCTTCCCTCTCTTAAAGGAATATGAATGAGTTTTCTTCTTGCGATTTCATTCGCTTTTTTGATTGCATCTGGAACTTGTTTAGCTTTTGCATGTGCTATTCCTATTTTACCAGCTTGATTACCTACTACAACTAACGCCGAAAAACCAAATCTACGTCCACCTTTTACAACTTTTGTAATTCTGTTTATATGAACCAGTTTTTCTAAAATATCATCATTTTTTTTGTCTTTATTTTGCATATTTAAAAATCCATTCCATGTTTACGTAGTGTTTCTGCAAATGCTTTTACACGACCATGATACTTATAAATTCCACGATCTAAAAATACTTTATTTATTTTTTTTTCATTCGCTTTCTTTGCAATTTTTTCTGCTACTATTTTAGAAAGTTCAGTTTTATTTGTTTTAGTTATAGATTTAATATCTTTCTCTACTGATGAGGCTGATAATAATGTAATGTTTTTACTGTCATCAATAATTTGAGCAGAAATATTTTTTGCAGATCTAAATATGCACAATCTATATCTATCTTTAGGAGCAACTTTTTTAACTTTATTGCTCACTCTAAAACGTTTTCTAATACTTGCAGTTAATTTCATTATTTTTTCTTACCCTCTTTCTTAAGTATATACTGGCCTTTTTCTCTAATACCTTTTCCTTTATAAGGTTCAATTTTTCGTAAAGTTTTAATTTTGGATACTACATCACCAACTAATTGTTTATCAGCACCTGAAATTTTAAGTGTAGTTTGTTTTTCAACTTCAATTTTAATACCTTCAGGTATATCAAAATTTATATCATGACTGTAACCTAATTGTAAGTTTAATTGTTTGCCTTTTAAAGATGCTCTGTAACCTACTCCTACCAACTCTAAAATCTTTTGATATCCTTCGCTTGAACCAATAACAGCATTATTAATTAAACTTCTGTTCATTCCCCATAATCGCTTAGTGTTTTGATCGATTTTTTTTGGTTCAATTGATATTTCCTTTCCTTCTTTAATTTCTAATTTAAATGTATTTAAATCAATATCTAATGATTTTTTGCCAAGAGGTCCTTCAATATTAAGAATATTACCTGCAAGTGCTACTTTAACTTTTTCAGGAATTGAAATATTTATTTTTCCTATTTTAGACATAATTAAAATACCTTACAGATTATTTCTCCACCAATTTTTTGTTTTCTTGCATCCATATCAGTCATCACACCTTTTGGTGTAGATACTATAGCTATACCAAGTCCATTATTGATTTTTGGAAGACTGTCGGCACTCGAAAAAATTCTTCTACCTGGTTTTGAAACTCTTTCAAAATTACTTATAACTGGGTTTCCAGAGTTATATTTTAACTCTAATGATAAGATGGGTTTTTTTTCATCACCAATAATTGAAAAATTTCTTATAAATCCTTCATTCTTAAGAATATCAGCAATTTTAGTTTTAAAGTTTGAAGATGGCAATTCTACTTTTTTATGATTTCTAGCTTGAGCATTCTTAACTCTTGCTATCATATCACCAATCGGATCACTTAAACTCATATTTTTCCTTTCTACCAGCTAGATTTAACTAAACCTGGTATTTTTCCTTGTAAACCAAGTTGTCTTAGAGCAATTCTTGATATTTTTAATTTTCTGTAAACACCGTGTGGTCTTCCAGTTATTTGGCATCTATTCATAACTCTATTTTTAGCAGAATTACGAGGTAATTTTGATAATTTTTGTTGAGCTTTAAATCTCTCTTCTAAAGAAAGTTTTTTGTTCATAATTATTTTTTTCAATTTATCTCTTTTTTTATAAAATTTATCTGAAAGTTTCATTCGTCTATTATTTTTATTAACTGAGCTTAGTTTTGCCATCTCTAATTATCTCCTTTTTTAATAAATGGAAAATTCAATTTTTCTAAAAGCGCATAACTGTAGTCTTTACTCTTAGATGATATAACAATTACTATATCTAAACCTCTAACCTTATCAGCTCGGTCAAAGCTTACTTCAGGAAAAATTATATGCTCTTTGACACCAAAAGTATAATTGCCAAATTTATCAAATCCTTTATCTGATAATCCCCTAAAATCTTTTATTCTAGGCAATGCAATATTCACTAATCTGTCAAGGAATTCATACATTTTATTTTTCCTTAATGTTACTTTTAAACCAGCATTTGATCCTTTTCTTGTCTTAAAATTTGCAACAGACTTTTTAAATTTAGTAACTACTGGTTTCTGACCTGTAATCTTAGCCATATCTTCCTCACAAGATTTTAAAATTTTAGAGTCATTTCCATCCAAACCAAGTCCCATATTTAACACGATTTTCTCAATTTTTGGGCTCATATATAAATTTTTAAATCCAAACTGACTTTTGAGTGATGGCTGAATTTCTTTAAAGAAAAGTTCTTTTAGTCTAGGAGTCATTATTTTTTAGCCTGTATTTTTTTGTTAATTTTTTTTTCATCAATTAATCTTAAATTTGAAATGTGAATGAAACTTTCTCTTGGGAAGATACCACCCTTTTTTTCTTTAGTTGTTTTAACATGTTTTTTAACCATATTAATTTCTTTGACTTTTGCTCTATTATTGGGTCTATCAATCTCAATTACTTCTCCCTCTTTCTTTTTATCTTTACCCGTTAAAATTTTAACTTTAAGTCCTTTTTTAATCATTACAATACCTCTGGAGCTAATGAGATTATTTTCATCTGACCTCTATTTCTTAACTCTCTAGTTACAGGACCAAATATTCTTGTTCCAACTGGTTCTCCTTTATCATCAACCAAAACAGCAGCGTTGTTATCAAATTTTACTTTTGATCCATCCTCACGATGAATTCCTTTTTTTACTCTAACTACAACTGCTTTATGTACAGAACCTTTCTTCACCTTTCCTTTTGGGATAGCCTCTTTTACAGCAATTACAATTGTATCACCAATACTTGCATAACGTCTTTTTGATCCACCTAAAACTTTGATGCATTCTATTTTTTTTGCGCCAGTATTATCTGCTACTTGTAATTCTGTTTGGACTTGTATCATTATTAGTTATTCTCCATCACCTGAAATTTTTTATTTTTAGAAAATGGTTTACTTTCAATTATAGAAACCTTATCACCATTTTTATATCTATTATTCTCATCATGAGCATTATATTTTTTTCTTACCTTAATAACTTTTTTAAGAACTGGATGTGAAAATTTTCTTTCGACCACCACAGTAATAGTTTTATTAGGTTTGTCACTAACAACGATACCAGTAAGAATTTTTTTAGGCATTAATTTTTTCTCTCAATTTAGTTTTTAACCTTGCAATAGTTTTTCTCGTTTCTTCAATTTTAGAAGGATTTGTTACCTGAGAACTTATTTTTTGAAATCTAAAGTTAAATAAGTCTTTTTTTAATTTATCTATATTTTTTAACATTTCATCTTTTGACAATTTTTTAATTTCTTTTTTTTTCATTATGTAAATCTTTTTATTGTTTTTGTTTTAACTGGTAATTTTGCTGAAGCTTTATACAGAGCCTCTTTTGCTATTTGTTCTGAAACTCCATCAACTTCAAATAGTATTCTACCTGGTTTCACTCTACATGCATAAAATTCAGGAGACCCTTTACCTTTACCCATACGAACCTCAATAGGTTTTTTGGATACTGGTATGTTTGGAAAAACTCTAGTCCAAACTCTACCCTGTCTTTTCATATGTCTGGTTAATGCAACTCTAGCTGCTTCAATTTGTTTGCCTGTAACTCTATCAGGAGACATTGCTTTTAAAGCAAATGCACCATAATTTATAAAGTTTGCTCTTGAAGCATTACCATGGATTCTACCTTTATGAGCTTTTCTCCACTTAGTTCTAACTGGTTGTAACATTTTATATTTTATCCTCTTTTGAAGCTATTTTATTTGTTTCCTGACTAAATTCTCTTGCAAAAACTTCTCCCTTATATATCCAGACTTTTATTCCAATAATACCATAAGTAGTTAATGCCTCTGCTTCTGCATAATCTATATCAGCTCTAAGAGTGTGAGATGGGATACTTCCATCCCTCAACCATTCTGTTCTAGCTATTTCATTACCACCCAATCTACCACTACAAGAGACTTTTATGCCTTTAGCTCCTAATCTTAAACATGATTGCATAGCTCTTTTCATCGCTCTTCTGTAAGAAATTCTTTTTACTAACTGTTGTGCAATATTTTCAGCAACTAAATAAGCATTAGTCTCAGGTTTTTTTACTTCTTTAATATTTAATGTGACATCATTTTTTGTAAACTTAGCTAAGTTATTTTTAATCTTATCAATATCACTTCCTTTTTTTCCTATAACAAAGCCAGGTCTTGAAGTATATATAGTCACATAACATTTGTTAGCTGTTCTTTCAATCATCACCTTAGACACTCCTGAGTTTATAACATTCTTTTTTATATACTCCCTAATTTTGTAATCTTCGATTAGATAATTTCCAAAATCTTTTTTCTTAGCATACCAAACAGAGTCCCACCCTCTATTTACGCCTAATCTAAAACCTACTGGATTAACCTTTTGTCCCATAAGACTCCATTTTTTTTGCCTCTGATAAAATTATTGTAACTGATGAATAGGGTTTTAAAATTGGTGCTGCCCTACCTTTTGCTCTTGGCCTAAACCTTTTCATTATAATTTTTTTTCCACAGTATGCCTCTTTTATAATAAGATTATCAATATTGTACTGAAAATTATTTTCAGCATTTGCGATAGCTGAACTTATTGTTTTGCTTATGTCTTTTGTAATTCTTTTTTCAGAGAATAGTAAATCTCTCATGGCTATGTCAACTTTTTTACCAACAATTCCTTTCAAAATTGGATTTAATTTTCTTACGCTAGATCGTATGTTATTATTAATCGATCTTACAAGTTTTTCTTTATTTTGATTTATTTTTTTCTTTTTACTCATAATTTATTTCTTTTCTGCTGCTTCAGCTGGCTTTGCTTTTTTATCAGCTGGAGTATGTCCAAAAAAAGTTCTAGTCGGTGCAAACTCCCCCATCTTGTGTCCAACCATATCTTCAGAAACTGTAATTGGAATAAATTTTTTACCATTATAGATTAAAAAACTTACTCCTACAAAATCTGGGATAATTGTTGATTTTCTTGACCAAGTTTTTATAGGAATTTTTTTTGGATCAGATTTGTATCTATCAACTTTTTTCATAAGACTTTCCTCTACAAACGGTCCTTTCCATATAGCTCTAGCCATTAATTAATCCTTTCTCTTCTTTCTTCTTCTAACAATAAATTTATCTGTTCTTTTATTATCTCTAGTTTTTAGACCTTTTGCAGATTGACCAGTTGGAGACACGGGATGTCTTCCACCGGCAGATTTACCTTCTCCTCCTCCATGTGGGTGATCGACGGGATTTTTAACAACTCCCCTGGTATGAGGTCTTCTACCTAACCATCTTGATCTCCCTGCTTTTCCTATTTTAATGTTTTTTTGATCTGGATTGCTTAAAACTCCTATTGTAGCCAATGCTCTTGAATCTATTTTTCTTACCTCTCCTGAAGTAAGTTTAATCAAACTGTAATTACCATCTAATCCACTTATTGTAACAGACGTGCCTGCAGACCTTGCTATTTTACCTCCTGCACCAGGCTGAATTTCAACATTATGAATATCTATTCCAACTGGAATATCTTGAAGAGGCATACAATTACCAATTTTAATCTCTTTTTTTAATCCACTTTCAATTACATCACCAATTTTAATTTTTTGAGGAGCTAAATAGTAGGCGTGAGAATTGTCATCAAATTTAACTAGCATTATGTAACAAGATCTATTTGGATCATATTCAATTCTTTCAACAGTTGCAGGGCTATCAAATTTTTTTCTGTAAAAATCAATATTTCGATACATCTTTTTATGACCGCCAGCTCTATTAATTGAAGTTATTCGACCATTATTATTTCTCCCTTTCATTGAATTTTTAGGTGAAACCAAAGATTTAAACGGCTTACCTTTCCATAAACCTGTTCTGTCAACTAAGATAGTGCCTCTATTTGATTTTGTATAAGGTTTAAAAGTTTTTAATGCCATTAATTTAAACTCCAGTTGTAAGATCTATACTCTGACCTTTTTTTAGTGTTATTATTGCTTTTTTAAATCCTGATACTTTAATCTTTTTTCCTCTCGTTAATTTAATTCTATTTTTTTTATTTATAATATTTATTTTCGTGACATTAACTTTGAAAATTTTTTCAATATTAATCTTTAAATTTTTTTTGTTTGCATTAGCTGGAACTTTAAAAATTACTTTATTTTGTTCAGATAAATTAGTTGTTTTTTCAGTAACAACCGGAGATAAAATTTTATCGTATAAGTGAAGTTTATCCATTATTGATATCTCTTTTCTAATTCTTTTATAGAACTTTCAGTAAAAACAACTTTCTTGAATTTAATTATATCAAAAGAGCTAAAGTGGTTTACATCTGTCACTTTAACATTAGGGATATTTCTAACTGATTTTTCTATTTTACTTTTTGAGTTTTTATCAAGTATTATTAAAGAATTATTTATTTCAAACTTTTTTATTATTGAATACATTTCCTTCGTTTTTTTTATTTCATTATTGAAATCACTGAAAATAATCAAATTTTGATTATTATTTTTCTCAGTTATTAACGATGCTACACTTAATTTTTTTTCACTTTTATTAAGTTTTCTTTTTTTATAAGCTAACTCACCTTTTGGACCGTGAGCAATACCACCTCCTACAAATATTGGAGCTTTTTTACTTGCATGTCGAGCTCCTCCAGTACCTTTTTGCGCATATATTTTTGCTGTAGGGCCTGATATTTCGTTTTGCTGCTTGGTCTTAGCATGCCTTCCTTTATAATTAGCATTAGATTTATATAATACGCTATATACTAATTTCTTATTTATTTTTGCAGAAAATATTTTATCCAAAACTTCTATTGAACTTTTTTTTCCGTCTAAATTTAATTTATCTAATTTCATTACTTTTTCTTCTTATCTGGAGTTTTTTTTGCCTGTTCTGCTGCTTTTATTTTTTCATCTATTGTTAGTTTATTTATATTTTTTACAGATTTTTTAACTAAAACTTCAGTATTTTTTGATCCTGGTATAGAGCCCTTTAAATAAAGTAACTCATTTTCAACATCAGTTTTTACTATCTCAATATTCTGCATAGTTCTAATTTTATCACCCATATGACCTGCCATTTTTTTACCTTTAAATACTTTTCCTGGATCTTGTCGTTGACCTGTTGAACCATGAGATCTATGGGAAACAGAAACACCGTGTGATGCTCTAAGTCCTCCGAAATTATGTCTTTTCATAGCTCCAGCAAAACCTTTTCCTATAGTTTTTGATTTTGTATCAACAAATTTTATATCTTTAAAAATTTCAAGACCAAATTCATTTCCCTCTTTAAAATTCTCGATATTTTCAACTCTAAATTCTTTTAGTTTTTTTTTAGCTTCTGTGTTTTTTTTAGCAAAAAATCCTTTCATAGCTTTAGTAAGCTTTGAGCTTTTAATTTTTCCATATCCTAATTGGATAGCTTTATATCCTCTTTTATCTTCCTCAATAATTTGTATGACCCTAGCTTTCTCCATCTTTAGAACAGTTACAGGCACTGATAAGCCAGTCTTATAAAATTCTCTAGTCATACCTATTTTTTTTCCTATAAGGGCTATCTCGCTCATATTTAAATTTTTATCTCCACATCTACACCTGAGGCTAAATCTAGTTTCATTAAGGCTTCTACAGTTTGTGGTGTTGGTTCAACAATATCAATTAGTCTTTTATGAGTTCGAGACTCGAATTGTTCTCTACTTTTTTTATCAATATGTGGGGAACGTAAAACAGTATATCTTTCGATTTTTGTTGGTAAAGGTATTGGGCCTTTGATTGTAGCTCCTGTTCTTTTAACTGTATTAACTATTTCTTCAGTTGAAGCATCTAAAATCTTATTGTCATAAGCTCTTAGTTTAATTCTAATATTTTGTTTTTCCATAATTAACCTGCAATTTTTTTAGTTACTTCATCCTGAACATTTTGAGGTACTTTTGAATAATGATCAAAAAACATTGAGTATTGTGCTCTTCCTTGAGACATTGATCTTAAACTGTTAATGTATCCGAACATATTAGCCAAAGGAACCATGGCAGTGATAACTGTTGCATTTCCTCTTTGCTCTTGAGTGCTAATTTGTCCTCTTCGACTATTCAGATCACCTATAACGTCACCCATATAATCCTCAGGTGTCACTACCTCAACCCTCATCACAGGCTCAAGCAATTTTAAGTTACCCTTTGTGCACGCTTCTTTAAAACAGGCTCTACTCGCTAATTCAAAAGCAAGAACACTTGAATCAACATCATGATGTAATCCATCTAAAATAGTAACTTTGTAATCTATCATTGGAAATCCAGCTAATATTCCTGTGTCTGAAACCGTCTCAATCCCCTTTTCAACACCTGGTATAAATTCTTTTGGAATTGCACCACCCTTTATCTTACTTTCTACTGATCTACCGGCCCCTGGTTCTTGTGGTTCAACTAATAATTTAACTTTAGCAAATTGACCTGCTCCTCCACTTTGCTTTTTATGAATATACTCAACTTCTGACGCGTTTTCTAATGTTTCCCTATATGCTACTTGAGGAGCACCAACATTTGCTTCAACTTTAAATTCTCTTTTCATTCTATCAACAATAATATCTAAATGAAGTTCACCCATTCCTTTAATAATTGTTTGTCCTGACTCTTCGTCTGATGTGACTCTAAAAGATGGGTCCTCTTTGGCTAATCTGCCAAGTGCTTCACCCATTTTTTCTTGGTCAGCTTTTGTTTTTGGCTCCACAGCTATTTCAATTACTGGGTCAGGAAACTCCATCGGTTCCAATAATACAGGTTTTTCCTCATCACAAAGGGTGTGACCAGTTATTGTGTATTTTAATCCCGCTAAAGCTACGATATCTCCAGCATTAGCCTCTTTAATATCCTCTCTTGAATTAGCATGCATTAAGAGCATTCTTCCAACTCTTTCCTCTTTTTCTTTTGAGGAATTATAAATACCAGTTCCTGTTTTTATTGTACCAGAGTAAATTCGAATAAATGTCAAAGATCCAACAAATGGATCATTTGCAACCTTAAAAGCTAACGCTGAAAAACCTGCACTGTCTTCAAATTTCATATCTATTTCATCATCTGAACCAGGTTTTGTCCCTTTAATAGAACCAATATCTATAGGACTTGGTAAATAATTTATTACTGCATCAAGTAAAGGTTGGACGCCTTTATTCTTAAAAGCAGACCCAGTTAAAACGGGAACAAAACTAAAATTTAATGTGCCTTTTCTTATGCATTTAATCAAATCCTCTTCCTTAATTTCATCCCCATTTAAATATGCCTCCATTAATTTCTCATCTTGCTCAACAGCTAACTCAACTAATTCTGTTCTATATTTTTGTGTTATTTCTTTTAAATCATCAGGAATATCTTTGTATTCCCACTCAGCTCCTAAAGCTTCATTTTTCCAAACTTGAGCTTTCATCTTGACTAAGTCAACCACACCTTGCAAAGATGACTCTATGCCTATAGGGATTTGAATTACCAATGGTTTAGCCCCTAATCTATCTTTGATCATGTCTATACATCTAAAAAAGTCAGCACCTGTTCTGTCTAGTTTATTAACAAAACAAATTCTAGGTACTTTATATTTGTCTGCCTGTCTCCAAACAGTTTCTGATTGTGGCTCTACACCTGCAACTCCATCAAAAACTGCCACTGCTCCATCTAAAACTTTTAAAGATCTTTCCACTTCAATCGTGAAATCCACGTGACCAGGTGTATCTATAATATTTATTCTGTGATCTTGCCAAAAACAGGTAGTTGCTGCTGAAGTAATTGTTATTCCCCTCTCTTGTTCTTGTTCCATCCAATCCATGGTAGCTGCACCATCATGAACTTCACCTATTTTGTGACTTTTTCCTGTATAATATAAAATTCTTTCTGTGGTCGTGGTTTTACCGGCGTCTATATGAGCCATAATACCAATGTTTCTATATTTATCTAATGTGTGTGATCTAGACATAATTTTTTTACCACCTAAAATGAGCAAATGCTTTATTTGACTCTGCCATTTTATGAACATCCTCTCTTTTTTTAACTGCAGCACCTTTCTTTTCATAAGCATCATAAAGTTCACTAAAAATTTTATCAGACATATGTTTGTCTTTTCTTTTTCTTGCTGAGTCAATTAACCATCTAATTGCTAATGCTTGTGCTCTTTTGCTTTTGACCTCGACAGGAACTTGGTAAGTTGCACCACCAACCCTTCTAGATCTTACTTCAACAGTAGGTTTTATGTTATTAATTGCTTCATTGAATATATTGATTGGTTCTTCTTTAGTTTTTGTTTTAATTTTATCTATTGCATCGTAAACAATTTTTGCTGCAACACCTCTTTTACCATCATACATTATATTATTTATAAGTTTTGGAATTATAGTTGAATTAAACTTAGGATCTGGAATAATATTTTTTTTAGGTTGTGTTTTTTTTCTGGACATTAATTATTTACCTTTTTTAGTTCCATATAAAGATCGCCTTTTTTTTCTGTTTGCAACTCCCTGAGTATCTAGGTTTCCTCTAAGTATGTGGTACCGAACTCCTGGTAGATCTTTAACTCTCCCGCCTCTAATTAGTACTACAGAGTGCTCTTGAAGATTATGTCCTTCACCCGGTATATAGGCCGTTACTTCAAAGCCATTTGAAAGTCTAACTCTTGCAACTTTTCTTAAAGCTGAATTTGGTTTTTTGGGAGTAGTAGTATAAACTTTAACACAAACACCTCTTTTTAAAGGTTGTTTCTGTAATGCTGGAACCTTGTTCCTTTTAGTTTGTTTTACTCTTTTATTTTTTATCAACTGATTAATAGTTGGCATAGTTTTTTTATAAATTAAATAATTAGTTGTTTTTGAAAGAAATAACTGGCAGGTTATTATGGCAGCGTTTAGTGTCTATGATTAACACTACATTCCAACCAAAAACATGGCCAAATTACTTATTAATCTGATTTTGTCAAACTAAAACTATTTTTGAATGGTCGAATTCTTATTGATTTGCAGGGTTTTCTGACGGTTCAATCTTTTCTTGATCGGACAAGAATTTGTTGTCATCCTCAAGGGCTTTTTTATTCCATTTATTCTTAATATTCCCAGTTCCTGCGGGAACCAATCGTCCAACGATAACGTTTTCTTTAAGACCATTTAATGGATCAACTTTACCTTTAATTGCAGCATCAGTTAATACTCTTGTAGTCTCTTGAAACGATGCAGCAGATATGAACGACTCTGTTTGCAATGATGCCTTAGTGATACCCATTAATACTCTTTCTGCTAAAGCTGGATTTTTTCCCTCTGATTTTAATTTTTCGTTATTATTTTCAAATTTAATCATATCTACTATCTCTCCAGGTAAATAGGTTGAGTCTCCTGAATTTTTAACTTCAACTTTCTTTAACATTTGTCTTAATATAGTTTCAATATGTTTGTCATTTATTATGACTCCTTGTAATCTATATACTTCTTGAACCTGGTTAACAAAATATTCTGTTAAATCTTTTATCCCCATTATTCTTAAAATATCGTGTGGTAAAGGTTGACCATCCAATAAATATTCACCCTTTTTAATTCTTTCCCCTTGGTTAAAGTTAATATGTTTTCCTTTTGGAATTAAATAGTTAGATGGTTCATTGCCATCCTCAGGCACAATTGAGACTCTTTGTTTTCCTCTTACTTCTTTTCCAAAAATAACTTGTCCATCATTTTCTGCTATAATTGCACTATCTTTAGCCTTTCTCGCTTCAAATAATTCAGCAACTCTAGGTAATCCTCCTGTGATATCTTTTGTTTTAGTAGTTTCTTTTGGAAGTCTTGCGATAACATCTCCAGCAAAAACTTTCTGTCCATCTTTTACTGATAAAATTGAGTCCGGAACTAGGTAATATCTAGCTTCGTTGTCATCAGCTTTTTTTATAACATTTCCTTTTGCGTCTCTTAAAGTAATTCTTGGTTTTAAATCTGTACTTTTTGATTGAGCTCTCCAATCAATAACTGATTTTGATGAAATACCTGTTGCATCATCTGTTGTTTCTTGAATTGACACACCATCTATTAAATCAACAAAACTAGCTTCACCACTTTTTTCTGCAATTACTGGAGTTGTATAAGGATCCCATTCACAAATTTTAGTATTTGCTTTAACTTTATCTCCATTATTAAAAAATAATCTTGAACCATAAGCAACTTTATAAATGGCAACTTGAACACCATTTTCATCTTCTATCGAAAGTTGAGTATTTCTACCCATTACAATTAAATTTTTCTTAGAGTCCTCTAATATATTTGAGTTTAAAATTTTTAAAATTCCATCATTCTTTGTTACAATTTGTGACTCTTGTTTAACTGATGCTGTACCACCAACGTGGAAAGTTCTCATTGTTAATTGAGTTCCTGGTTCACCAATAGATTGCGCAGAAATCATACCAATTGCTTCTCCAACATGAACCATTTTTCCTCTGGACAAATCTCTACCATAACAAGTAGCGCAAACGCCTTCTTTTGAGCTACATGTCATTACTGAATAAACTTTAATTGATTTTACTCCTGCTGCATCTATTAAATCACATCCTGCTTCATCAATCATAGAAGATTTTTTGATAACAACTTCACCGGTTATAGGGTTCTTTACTTCTGCAGCAGTAACTCTACCTAACGATCTTTCAGATAAACTTACAACAACGTTACCACCTTCTAATATTTCTGATAATTCAATAAAACCAGGATTATCACACGAAACTTTTGTAATTGTTAAATCTTGCGCAACATCACAAAGTCTTCTTGTTAAATATCCAGAACTAGCAGTTTTAAGTGCTGTATCAGCCAATCCTTTTCTAGCTCCGTGAGTAGAATTGAAATATTCCAAAGCAGTTAAACCCTCTTTAAAATTTGATGTAATTGGACTTTCAATAATTTCTCCAGATGGTTTTGCAATTAATCCTCTCATACCAGCTAATTGTTTCATTTGAGCAGCTGAACCTCTGGCTCCACTATCCGCCATCATAAATACTGAATTTATTTTTAAACCCTCGGATGTTTTCTCTGTAGCAGATATACCCTTCATCATTTCACCTGCTACTTTATCAGTGCATTTTGACCAAGCATCTACTACTTTATTGTATTTTTCGCCTCTTGTAATTAATCCTTCTGCATATTGAGTTTCATAGTCAGCGATTAATTTTTTTGTATCATTTATGAGTTGAGTTTTACTTTCTGGAATAACAAGATCATCTTTACCAAATGAAATACCAGCTTTGAATGCATGCTTGAACCCTAAATCTTTTAATTTGTCACAGAAAATAACTGTAGTTTTTTGTCCACAGAATCTAAATACGATATCAATTACTTCAGAAACAACTTTTTTAGGTAATAATCTATCAACTAAAGAAAACTTAATATCTTTGTTTTTTGGTAATAAATTAGCTAATAAAAATCTTCCAGCAGTAGAAGTGTATTTTTCAAATTTTTTATTTCCTTTTTCATCTACCGTCTCAAATCTTGAAATTATCGTGCTATGAACCTTTATTTGTCCAGAGGATAAAGCAAATTCAATTTGGTCAGCGTCAGTAAAATAACCCGCAGATTTATCTGTTAATGGCTCTTGAGATAAATAATAAATTCCTAAAATCATATCCTGGCTCGGAACTATTATTGGTTTACCGTTTGATGGAGACAAAATATTATTTGTTGAAAGCATTAAAATTCTGGCTTCTAGTTGTGCCTCTAAGCTTAATGGAACATGAACAGCCATTTGATCTCCATCAAAATCAGCATTGAATGCTGCACATGTCAATGGATGCAACTCAATAGCATCACCTTCAATTAATTTAGGTTCAAAAGCTTGGACTCCTAATCTATGCAATGTCGGTGCTCTATTTAATAAAACTGGATGTTCTCTAACTATTAGCTCAAGAGCATCCCAAACAGCATTAGTTTCTTTTTCAACTAGCTTTTTAGCTTGTTTAATTGTAGAGGCTAAACCTAATTTATTAAGCCTTGCATATAAAAAAGGTTTAAATAGTTCTAAAGCCATTTTTTTTGGAAGGCCACACTCATGAAGTTTTAAATCTGGACCTACAACAATTACCGATCTACCTGAATAATCAACACGTTTACCAAGTAAATTTTGTCTAAATCTACCTTGCTTACCTTTGAGCATTTCAGCTAAAGATTTTAGTGGTCGTTTACCAGTGCCAGTTATAACTCTTCCACGTCTTCCATTATCAAAAAGTGCATCAACTGACTCTTGCAGCATTCTTTTTTCATTTCTTACAATGATATCTGGTGCCTTTAGGTCCATTAATCTTTTTAAACGATTGTTTCTATTGATTACTCTTCTATATAAATCGTTCAAATCAGACGTAGCAAATCTACCACCATCTAATGGCACTAATGGTCTTAGTTCGGGTGGGATAACTGGAACAACTGTCATTATCATCCACTCTGGTTTCTGTCCAGTTTCTATGAAAGACTCTATTAATTTTAATCTCTTGATTGCTCTTTCTTCATTTACTTTTGATTTTGTCTCTTTAATATAATTAACTAATTCTTTTCTCTCAGATTCCAAATCTAAACTTTTTAACATTTCTAGAACAGCTTCTGCACCAATCCCTGCTGTAAATGCTTCTTCACCAAATTCATCCTGATATTTTGCTAATTCTTCCTCATTTAAAAGTTGATTTTTTTTTAGTGATGTCAATCCTGGCTCTATGACTATAAAATTTTCAAAATACAAAACTCTTTCTATTTCTTTAAGTTTCATATCAACTGCTAAAGCAATTCTACTTGGTAAAGATTTTAAAAACCAAATATGGGCAACTGGTGTAGATAGATTGATATGGCCCATTCTCTCTCTTCTCACATTTGATTTAGTAACTTCAACACCACATTTTTCACATATAATGCCTCTGAATTTCATTCTTTTATATTTTCCACACAAACATTCATAATCTTTTATTGGACCAAAAATTCTTGCACAAAATAATCCATCTTTCTCAGGTCTAAACGTTCTATAATTTATCGTTTCAGGCTTTTTTATTTCTCCATAAGTCCAAGATTTAATCTTTTCGGGACTAGCAAGAGAAATTTTAATACTATTAAAATTTTGAGCCTCTGAAATTTCGGTATTTTTGAATAGGTCTGTTAATTCTTTTTTCATAATTAATTGAGCTCTACATTTAAAGCTAATGATTTAATTTCTTTTACTAAAACATTAAATGATTCTGGTATACCCGACTCAAAGTTTTCTTCACCCTTAACAATTGTTTCATAGACTTTTACTCTACCAGCTACATCATCTGATTTTACAGTCAGAATTTCCTGCAAGGTATACGAAGCACCATATGCTTCCAAGGCCCATACCTCCATTTCACCAAATCTCTGACCTCCAAGTTGAGCTTTACCTCCTAATGGCTGCTGAGTTACTAAACTATAAGGTCCTGTAGATCTTGCATGTATTTTATCTTCTACTAAGTGGTGAAGTTTTAACATGTAAATAATTCCAACAGTAACAGGTCTATCAAATTTTTCTCCTGTTCTTCCATCCCACAAATATGTTTGTCCTGATCCAGGAAGATTTGCTAATTCAAGCATCTCAGTTACATCTCTCTCTTTTGCTCCATCAAAAACAGGCGTGGAAATTGCAATACCGTTTTGTAAGTTTTCACACAAGTCTCTAAATTCTGTTTTACTTAGTTTATCCACTTTTTCTTCAAATATCTCTTCGCCATAAACAGATTTCAAAAATTTTGAAATTTTTTCTGTTTTTTCAATTTTTTTATTATTTTGATTTACTAGTTTTTTAACTTCTTCTCCAAATTCTTTACAAGCCCAACCCAAGTGAGTTTCTAAAATCTGACCTACGTTCATACGGCTAGGCACACCTAAAGGATTTAAAACTATATCCACTGGTCTGCCATCTTCTCTATAAGGCATATCTTCAACGGGTACGATTTTACTAACAACACCTTTGTTGCCGTGTCTTCCTGACATTTTATCACCTGGTCTTAGTCTTCTTTTAATTGCTACAAAAACTTTTACCATTTTCATAACACTAGGTAATAGATCATCACCACTTCTTATTTTTAAAACTTTATCCTCAAATCTTTCAGTAATATCTTGTTTAGCTCTATTATACTGGTCTTTTAGTTGAGCTAATGTAGCTTCACTTTTTTCATTTCCGACAATAATTTTAAACATATCGTTAATAGAAAGCTTATTAATATTTTCAAAACTTAATTTTGTTCCTGTATCAAGATCTTTAATTTTTTTAATTAAAGATGTCCCAGATAGAAATTGTGCAGCTCTTTGTTTTATACTTCTTTCTAAAATTTCTTCCTCAACAATTTTATCCTGTTGTACCTGATCGATTTCTGCTCTTTCAATAGTGATTGATCTTTCATCTTTTTCGATACCATGTCTATTAAACACTTTTACGTCAACAACTGTTCCGCTACTACCTCTAGACATTCTTAGAGATGTATCTGTAACATCTATAGCTTTTTCACCAAAAATTGATCTTAATAATTTTTCCTCTGGTCCAGATGCAGAGTCTCCTTTCGGTGTTACTTTACCAACTAAAATATCACCAGCGTTTACTTCAGCTCCAATATATACAATGCCAGATTCGTCTAAATTTTTTAATGCATCCTCATTTACATTAGGAATATCCCTTGTAATTTCTTCCTCTCCTAATTTAGTGTCTCTTGCCATGATCTCATACTCGACAATATGAACAGAAGTGAAGACATCATCAGTTACACATCTTTCAGAAATCAAGATTGAGTCCTCAAAATTGTAACCTTGCCAAGGCATAAATGCTACAGTTACATTTTTACCTAACGCTAACTCACCCAGCCTAGTTGATGGGCCATCTGCAATTATATCACCTAATTTAACTTTATCTCCTACTCTAACTAGAGGTCTCTGATTAATACACGTATTTTGGTTTGATCTTTTAAATTTTTGTAAATTATAAATATCAACGCTTGATTTTGTAAAATCTGTTTCTTCAGTTACTTTGACAACTATTCTTTTACCGTCAATTTTGTCTACTATGCCATCTCTTTTAGCTACAATTGTTACACCAGAGTCTAATGCAACATCACTTTCAATCCCTGTACCTACTAATGGTGACTCGGGTTTAAGTAAAGGAACTGCTTGTCTCATCATATTTGATCCCATTAAAGCTCTGTTAGCATCATCATTTTCTAAGAATGGAATTAAAGAAGCTGCTACAGAAACTAACTGTTTGGGAGAAACGTCTATATAGTCAATAGTTTCAGGTTTAGATAATAAAAAATTTAAATTCTCTCTACAAGATACTAATTCTTCAACAATTTTACCATTTTTATCTATCTTTGTATTTGCTTGAGCAATTGTAAATTTAGTTTCCTCCATAGCAGACAAATATTCCACAGTATCCTGAACAACTCCATTTTTGACTCTTTTGTAAGGACTTTCAATAAATCCATATTTATTAATTTTTGCATATGTTGATAAACTATTTATTAGTCCAATATTTGGACCCTCAGGTGTCTCTATTGGACATATCCTTCCGTAATGAGTAGGGTGAACATCACGTACTTCAAATCCAGCTCTTTCTCTTGTTAACCCACCTGGTCCTAAAGCTGAAACTCTTCTTTTATGAGTTATTTCCGACAATGGATTTGTTTGATCCATAAATTGAGATAATTGCGAACTTGCAAAAAAATCTTTTAAAGAGACAGTTAATGGTTTTGCATTAATTAAATCTTGTGGCATTGCTGACTCTACATCAAGTGTTGACATTTTTTCTTTGATTGCCCGTTCCATTCTATAAACACCTATTCTTGCTTGGTTTTCAACTAACTCTCCTACTGATCTAACCCTTCTATTTCCCAGATGGTCAATATCATCGACTTCATCTTTACCATCTCTCAAATCTAACATTTTATGAATAATAGCAATTATATCATCATTTCTTAAAATTGTGATTTTGTCAGAACATTCTAGATTTAATCTTGAATTCATTTTAACACGACCAACGTCAGAGAGATCGTATCTATCAGAGCTAAAAAATAGATTATTAAATATTTGTGTAGCAATTTCTATTGTTGGTGGCTCACCAGGTCTTAACATTTTATAAATTTCAGTAATTGCCTCATCCTTAGAGTTATTTTTATCATTTAAAATAGTAGTTAGTAAGTAAGGACCTTTGTTTATTGAATTTGTAATTGAAATTTCCAATGTATTTACGTTAGCTTCCAAAATCTTTTCAATAATAGTTTCATTTAGTTCGGTACCAATCTTAAAAACACCCTCTTCATCATCACTTATTTTGATTTCTTTGTGTAAAAATTTTCCATATAATGCTTCTTTCGATATCAAAACATCTTTTAATCCATCATTCGATAATTTTTTTGCATTTAGAAAATTAACTTTTTCTCCAAGTTTAATTACTATCTTACCTGTCTTCGCGTCCAAAACTTCCTCAGAAAAATTTTTAGCTTTATAATTTTCTGGATTAAATTTGGTTTTCCACTTTCCAGTTTTTGAGTCAAATATGAATTGTTCTTTATCATAAAATTCATCAACTATTTCAGATTTTGTATATCCTAAAGCCAACAGCAATGTTGAAGAAAGGATCTTTTTTTTTCTGTCGATTTTAAAATATAAAAAATCTTTCACATCATATTCAAAATCTAACCATGAGCCTCTATTTGGAATTACTCTACAGCTGAATAACAATTTACCACTAGCGTGTGTTTTACCTTTATCATGGTCAAAAAATACTCCAGGACTTCTATGCATTTGATTTACAACTACTCTTTGCACACCATTCGTTATAAAAGTACCGCTGTTTGTCATCATTGGTACTTCACCCATATAAACTTCTTGCTCCTTTGCTGATAAAATATCTTTAGTATTATTTTCTTGATCAATTTCGTATACAACTAGTCTTAAAGTACATTTTAGTGCTGAAGAATATGTAAGTCCTCTAGCTATACACTCCTCAACGTCAAATTTAGGTTTTTCTAGTCTATAAGATACATATTCCAAAGTTGCTTTATCATTTAAATCTTCTATTGGAAAAATACTTTTGAATACTCTATCGAATCCTTTAGTAATTTCAGCTTCAGAATTAAAAAATGTTAATTCATCATAAGAATTTTTTTGAACTTCTATAAGATTAGGAATTGATAAGCTTTCTTTCAGCTTACCAAAATTTTTTCTAATATTCTTTTTTTCAGTAAAAGATATTTGCATCTATATTTGTAACTGATTAATCAAATTAATCAGTTCGTGAATTCTTTCTAATAATTTATTTTAATTCTACTTTTGCGCCAGCTGCTTCTAATTTAGCTTTAATTTCATCTGCTTCTTTTTTTGGAACACCCGTTTTTACTTCTTTAGGTGCACCTTCAACTAAATCTTTTGCTTCTTTTAATCCCAGTGAAGTTGCTGCTCTTACTTCCTTAATAACATTAATTTTCTTTTCTCCTGCAGCTACAAGCATAATTGTAAAATCGTCTTTGTCTGCTGCTACATCTCCACCTCCTGCTGCTGCTGGTGCTGCTGCTACCATTGGAGTAACACCCCATTTTTCCTCTAATTGTTTTGAAAGGTCTGCTGCTTCAGCTACAGTTAATTTTGATAAATCTTCTATAATTTTGTTTAGGTCAGGCATAATCTACTCTTTAGGTTGTTTTTCTGAATTTTCTGGGGGTAAATTACTCATTTTTTCCGATCGTGCAAGGAAAATACTCACTAATTTTGAAGCCGAAGCATTTAAAATACTTACTAAATTTGCTCTTGCTTCGTCCAATGTAGGTAAATTCGCCACATTTTGTACGCCAGCTTGATCTAAAACTTCATTATCCATAATTCCACCAATAAGTTTTAGATTCGTATTATCTTTTGCAAATTTTGATAAAATTCTAGCTGACATAATTGCGTCTTCACCAAACGCCACGGCGGTAGGTCCTGTGAATAAATTAGATAATTCCTTACACCTAGTTTTTTCTAAAGCTAGTTTTGTTATTCTGTTTTTGGTAATCTTGAAAACAATTCCATGCTCTCTCATCTTAGATCTTAGTTCATCTAATTGTGGCATTGTTAAGCCTTGATAATGAGTAACCATAACTGCTTTACTTTTTTCAAATTGGTTAGTTATCTCAGTTATATAATTTTTTTTTTGTTCTTTATTCATCATAATTTTAAATATTTTTTCCAAGCTTAATTTTATAAGAAACTCCCATAGTTGAGGTAATAAATGTTTTTTTTATCATATCTCCTTTGAAAGTATTATTAGATTTTTCTTTTTCTAAAGTATCTAATATTGCATTAAAATTTTTAGTTAACTGATCGTCATTGAATGACTTCTTTCCAATACTAACACCTATATTTCCGTCTTTATCATTTCTTATCTCCACTTGACCAGATTTAGAATTGCTTATAGCATTTTTTAAATCTTCAGTAACTGAACCAAGCTTGGGATTTGGCATTAATCCTTTGGGACCAAGAACTTTTCCAAGTTTAGAAAGTTTAATCATCATAGCTGGTGTACAAATTAGTTTTTCAAAATTTAATTCACCAGCTTTTATTTTTTCTATAAGATCATCACCACCTACTATATCCGCACCTGCATTTTTAGCCTCTGTTGATTTAGCATCTTCGCAAACAACTGCAACTTTTACTTTTTTTCCACTACCGCCTGGTAAATTTACAACTGTTCTTATATTTATTTCACCTTTTTTTTGCTTATTATTAATTTGAAAACTTAAGTCTAATGACTCATCAAATTTTGTGGTACAATTACTTTTAATTTTAGACAACAACTTTTCTATAGTTTCTGGAGGCAATTCAGAAGTTTTTTCTGGTAATTTTTTATATCTTTTTGAAGCCATTATTCTTTAACCTCTATTCCCATAGATCGAGCTGATCCAGAAATAATTTTTACAGCTTGTTCTAAATCTAATGCATTTAAATCTTTCATTTTTTGGTTTGCGATTTCTTCAACTTGTTTTTTTGTTATTGATGCAACAATATTTCTACCGGGTTCTTGAGATCCACTCTTTAATTTAGCTGCTTCTCTAATAAAAAACGAAGCTGGAGGTGATTTTATTTTGAAATCAAATTTTTTATCTTTGTAGACTGTTATTTCAACTGGAACTGGCTTGCCTGCTAAAGATTTAGTTTTGTCATTAAAAGCTTTACAGAATTCCATTATATTTACACCTCTTTGACCTAAAGCAGGGCCTACAGGAGGAGCAGGATTAGCTTGACCTCCTTTAATTTGTAATTTTATAAATCCACTAATTTCTTTTTTTGAAGCCATTAACTTGATTTCTCCACTTGATTATATTCTAATTCTACAGGTGTTGGACGACCAAAAATAGAAACTGAAACTTTTAACCTAGATTTTTCCTCATCTATTCCTTCAACCATTCCACTAAATGATGCAAAAGGTCCGTCTACTACTTGTACTTTTTCTCCAACGCTATATTCTATACCAGATTTTGGCTGAGCTACACCATCTTTTATTTGACCGAGTATCTTTTCAATTTCTTTATCTGAGACAGGAACTGGCATTCCTCTTGTACCTAAAAATCCACTCACTCTTTTAATATTCTTTATCATATGATAAATACTGTTATCCATTTCACTCTTTATTAATACATAACCAGGAAAATATTTTTTTTTTCTCTGTATTCTTTTTCCTCTTTTTACCTCAGTAACATCATGGGTTGGAACGATAATCTCATCAAATTTTTCCGAAATTTTGGCTTTTTCAGCCTCTTCTTTGATTAAACTTGCCACTTTATTCTCAAAACTTGAGTGAGATTGAACAATATACCAATTTTTCATTTATAAACTCACCTTAAGTAATAACTCTAAAAAAAACTTTAAAACTTGATCTAATAATAAAAAAAATAATGACATAACAACAGCCATAGCTAAAACCATTAAAGCACCTTGCAGTGTTTCTTTGCCGGTTGGCCAAGAAACTTTAAATGCTTCTTGTTTTACTTCCTGAATAAATTTTATTGGGTTTTTCATATATATCCTCTAATTGGCAGGAGCGGAGGGACTCGAACCCTCAGCCTCCGGTTTTGGAGACCGGCGCTCTACCAATTGAGCTACACTCCTATATAGAGTTTACTCTATAATCTTAGTTACTACTCCAGCTCCAACAGTTCTTCCACCCTCACGAATTGCAAAATTTAACTTTTCTGACATTGCAATTGGAGTAATTAGTTTAACAGTGAATTTAGCATCATCACCCGGCATAACCATTTCGGTGCCAGATGGTAACTCTACTTCACCCGTCACATCAGTAGTTCTGAAATAAAACTGCGGTCTGTACTTAGTAAAAAATGGAGTGTGTCTTCCACCTTCCTCTTTTTTTAAAACATAAGCTTGTGCTTCAAATTTAGTATGTGGAGTAACTGAGCCTGGTTTACATAAAACCTGACCTCTTTCAATATCTGTTCTCTCAACACCTCTTAATAAAACACCAACGTTATCTCCAGCCTCACCAGAATCTAATAGTTTTCTAAACATTTCAACTCCAGTACAAACTGATTTTTTAGTTTCTCTTATACCAACAATTTCTATTTCGTCACCAGTTTTAAGTACACCTGACTCGACTCTTCCAGTTGCAACAGTTCCTCTTCCTGAGATGGAAAAAACGTCTTCAACAGGCATCAAGAAATCTTTATCTTTTGGCCGATCTGGTTGTGGAATAAATTCATCTACATTTTTCATTAGTTCTAAAATTGAATTTTTTCCAATTTCTTCGTCTCTTCCCTCTACAGCTGCTAAAGCTGATCCTTTTGCTATTGGGGTCTTGTCACCTGGAAATTTATATGAGGTTAAAAGCTCTTTGATTTCTTCTTCCACAAGATCTATCATTTCTTTATCATCTACTTGGTCAACTTTATTTAAATAAACACAAATAGCTGGAACTCCTACCTGTCTTGCCAAAAGAATGTGTTCTCTAGTTTGAGGCATTGGTCCATCAGCAGCATTCACCACAAGTATTGCTCCATCCATTTGAGCGGCACCAGTAATCATATTTTTTACATAGTCAGCATGGCCTGGACAATCAACATGGGCATAGTGTCTTTTCTCAGTTTCATACTCTACGTGCGCTGTTGAAATTGTAATTCCTCTTTCTTTTTCCTCAGGTGCTTTATCAATTTGATCATATGCTACAGCCTTTGCTCCACCAGTTTCAGATAAAACTTTTGTTATAGCTGCAGTTAAAGTCGTTTTACCATGGTCAACATGTCCGATTGTACCAATATTACAATGCGGTTTATTCCTTACAAATTTCTCTTTAGACATTACTTATATTCCTCACTTTAATTAATAATTTTAATTCTTGGAGCGGGTAAAGGGAATCGAACCCTTACATCCAGCTTGGAAGGCTAGCGTTCTACCATTGAACTACACCCGCACAACCCCAAGAGTTACACTCCAGTGTTATTTAAAGAATCATCGAATGGTGGAGGGGGAAAGATTCGAACTTTCGAAGACCGAAGTCAACGGGTTTACAGCCCGCCCCATTTGACCGCTCTGGAACCCCTCCTCTTTTGGGGAAGTGTCCCCTTGTTCAATAAAAGCTTCAAACAACATGCGTTTTATATATTTTTATTATGCAATTGCAATACGAGATTTAATAAGAAAATATTCAAAAAAATGTGTAAAAAGTACGTAAATTTATGAATAATTCGTCTTTTTTTATTATAGGTCAGCATGCTGTAATAGAAGCGCTTAAAAACCCCAAAAGAAAGGTTCTTCGAGTGTTTCTTACAGAGGAAAGTAAAAAAAATATTCATAGAAAAAATCCAAAAAAAAATTTACTAGAAAATATTAAAGTTTATTTTAAGACTAAAAAAGAGCTAGATAAATACAGTACAAAAGAAAATTTATTGCATCAAGGTTATGTTGCTGAAATTAAACATTTGGAAAAACCTATACTTAAAGATTTTATAAAAAATCATAAAGATATCACTTTAGCTTGTTTAGATGGAGTGACCGATCCAAGAAATATTGGATCCTTAATTCGTAGCGCTACTTCGTTTAATATAGATGGAATTATAATCAAAGAAAGACATTTTCCTAGTGAAAGTAAACTTATGTACAAAGCTGCAAGTGGTTCGATCGAATATATGAATATTTTTGAAGTTTCAAATATAAATTCAACTTTAAAAAATTTAAAAGAAAAAAATTTTTGGGTCTATGGTTTTGATGGAAAAGGAAAAAAAAATTTTACAGAATTGGAATGGAAAGGTAATAACATTTTATTGTTTGGATCAGAAGGTCTAGGTATGCACAAACATACATCGAAATATGCTGACTTTTTGGTTAGAATAAACATCAATTCAAATATAGAAAGCTTAAATATATCAAATAGTGCTGCGATTGTTTTTCACCATTTAAGCTTTTTAAAAAAAAAGTTGATTAATTAAGAAATAATTAATAATCATTGCTAATGACCTTGTAGCTCAGATAGTTGAGCAATTAATTTTTAATCAAAAGACTTCAATCTAGTTTTACACACTGCATTTAACATCAAATAAACACTAGTATAATTTAAGCAAAAAAATTCAATAATTTTATTCTTATGAAGACCGAGTAGAAACCGACAGATTAAAAATTTATTTATTTAATTTAAAATATTAATAATACTTTTTTTAATAGTTTCACTTACTTTGATTGTCCCTTCTTTATTTGGATGAATTCCGTCTTTTTGATTTAAGCTTGGATTAAGTGCTACTCCTTCAAGAAGAAATGGGATTAAGGGTAAATTATATTTTTTTGATAATTTTGGATAAATATCGTCAAAATCTTTTTTATATTTTTTTCCATGAGTATTTGGTGCAACCATCCCAGCTAAAATAATTTTAATTTTTTTATTGTAAGCAATATTTATTATTTGTTCTAAATTTTTTTTTGTTTCATATGGCTGAATTCCCCTGAGCATATCATTAGCTCCTAATCCTAAAATGATTAAATCTATTCCTGATTCTGATAAACTCCAGTCAGCTCTATTCAATCCACCTAATGTCGTGCTTCCAGAAACACTTCCATTAATAACTTTAATATTTAAACCAACTTCCTTTAGATTGTTTTCTAAAACTATTGATAGATGATGTTCTTTAGGTAATCCATATCCAGCCATCAAACTATCACCAAATAAAACTACCTTTTCTATTGCACTTGCGTTTATGTGCACTAGAAAGATTATCAAAATTTTTATAAATATAGTTTTATTCATGAGTACTCTTCTTAAATTAAAAAAAATAAATCTCAAATACCAAACTGGTAAAGATAATATCAATGTTTTAAAGAATATTGATTTAATAATTAAAAAAAAAGAAACTGTTTCTGTTGTTGGGGAAAGTGGCTCAGGGAAAACAAGTTTAATCATGTTAATAGGGGGTTTGGAGAGACCTAACTCTGGTAAAATAATTTTCCAAGATCAGGAAATTACAAGCCTAAGTGAAGATGAGGTATCTGAGATAAGAAAGAAAAATATTGGAATAATTTTTCAGTCGTTTTATTTAATTCCTAATTACACTGCAGTTGAAAATGTTGCGCTTACACTTGAGCTCAATAATTTTAAAAATCCAGATAAAGAAGCAAAAATTTTATTAGATCGTTTTGGTTTGAAACATCGTTTTAATAATCTACCAAATCAATTATCAGGTGGTGAACAACAAAGAGTTGCAATCGCTAGAGCAATTGCAATGAAACCAGAATTAATTTTAGCTGATGAGCCAACCGGAAACTTGGATACTGAAAATTCTATCATGATTGCAAATATTCTATTTAAGTATGTAAAAGAAGAAGGCTCTTCTTTAATCATGGTAACCCATGACATTAAGCTTGCTGACAAAGCTAAAAGAAAAATAAAAATTGAAGATGGAAAAATTAAATAATACTTCAGAATTTAGTTTGATTTTAAAATATGCTTTAAAAGACTTAAGCAGAAATTATCATAAAATATCTAGTATCATTGTAACGCTATTTATAAGTCTTTTTATCTTAAGTGCTATTTTCACAATTGAAGATAGTCTTAAAAAAGAATTAAATGATAACGCCAAAGCACTTTTAGGTGGAGATTTAGAGATTGATTACAATCGTAATCCAGGAAATTTAGATCTAGTTAATCAAGTAAAAGAATTTGCAACTGTCTCTCAAATGATTGAGTTCAGTACTATGCTTACAACAACAGGAAGAGAAAAAAATAAATCATTATTTACTAGAATTAAAACTGTGGATGAAAAATATCCTTTATATGGAAATGTTGTATATGAGCCAATTAGTGCTTATGAAAGAATGCAAAAACAACCTTACTCTATCCTTATCAATGAAAGTTTATCAAAAACCCTTAATATAAAAATTAATGAAAAGGTAAAAGTTCAAGATCAAAACTTTACAGTAATTGGAATTATTAAATCAGTACCGGATGTTAGTGGATTTGTTGCATTTGGAGATTGGGCTTTGGCAGGAAAACAAACTTTAGATATTTTAAAACTAAATGGAATTGGAAGCTTTTTAAACTATGAATACAAAGTAAAATTTAACGAAAATGATAAACCAGAAGAAATCGAACAACGAATAAAAGAAATTTTTAAAGACGATCGGAAAGTAAAGCTTAGATATCCTGAAAATTCTGCTAGTGGAATAAAGAGAATTATTAATAATTTTTCTCAATTTTTATCTCTAGTATCAATTAGTGCAATGTTAATTGCAGGCATTGGAATTGCAAATACTCTCCTTTCTTTTATCAATCAAAACAACATATCTATTGCTGTAAGAAAGGCGGTTGGCTTTTATTCAGGCAATATTAAAAGACTATATTACCTTCAGTTATTTATACTTTTATTTATCATCACTATGTTTGCTTATGGATCAAGTTTTTTGATTTTGCCAATTGTAGATAAATATCTATCTGATGGATTGGGATTAAATGTTTATCCAGCTTTTTCATTACTTAATTTTTTAAAAATATTTTTAGTGGGTTTGATAGTTCTTGTAATTTTTTCTATTCCAACAATTAGTTCTATAGATCAAGTAAAAGCCTCTAATTTATTTAGAAACATATTTCAAAACCTTCAATTTTATTATTCTAAGAGATCAGTTATTCTAAGCTTTGTCTTATTATCTGTCTTAATTTTTTTATTCACGATTGGATCTGAACAACCTTCTTATAGCTTGGGTTACTTTACTGCTTTTTTTATTTGTTTAATTGTATTTTTCTTACTTTCAAAATTAATCATTTATTTTCTTAAAAAATTCAAATCAAGTCCAATAATATCTTTAAAAGTTTCAATTAAAAATATTACTCAGACAAAAAGTATAACTCCTATTACAGTTATGTCTCTTGGCTTAGGTGTTACATTGTTATTAACTTTAGCTTTAGTTGGTACAAATTTTCAAAGAGAAATTGCTAAATCTATTCCTGATATTGCACCTGATTATTTCTTTGTCGGTATTCAAAAAGGAGAAAGAGAGAAATTTGAACAAGGTATTTTAAATATGGATCCTAATGCATCTATTGAAATTGTACCAATGGTTTCATCTGGAATAGTAAAAATTAATGGGGTTGATCCTAATACTTATATTAAACCAGATAATGACAGTTACTGGGTTATTGGGAGTGAACGAAGATCCTCGTGGGTAGAAAATGTGCCTGAAGATAACTCAATTTTAGAAGGTGAATGGTGGGATTTATCAAAACCAGATCAACTTCAAATTTCTTTAGATGCAAAAGTTGCTAAGGATTTTAACATCCTGTTAGATGATATCTTTACTTTAAATATTTATGGACGTGAAATTGAGGGTAAAGTAGTAAATTTTAGAGAAGTTAATTATCGAGATTTAAGCATCAACTTTGCAATGTTATTTAATCCTCAATTTGCAAAAAATATTCCACATGAGTATTTGGCTACTGCAAAATTTAATTCAAATAAATTTGATGAAACTGAGATGCTTGAAATCATGCCAAGTTTATCAATGATTAAAATTGCAGATTATTTATCAAAAGTTACAGCTGTTTTAAATAAGGTGTTTATTGCGGTTACATTAATTTCAGCGATTACCATTGTTATAGGTTTAATCGTAATTTCAAGTGCAATTATGGTTCAAGGAAAAATAAAAGAATATCAAAATTTGGTTTTCAAAATTTTAGGTTTTTCCAAAAAACAAATTATTTTTTCATCTTTAATTGAATTCGTCATTATCTTTAAATCTGTGATTTTAATTTCAGTATTTTTTGCTGTGATTGGTTCAAAATTTATTATGGAAAATATTTTTGAGTTAGTCTGGATGTTTGATTTTAAGATCTTAATTTATTTAGGACTTTCAATTGGTTTTATTACCTTAGTTTTGATATTATTAACTAACTTAAAATATCTAAATCCTAAGGTTTATCCTCTAATAAGAAATCAATAATTAAAATTTTTGTATTTATAGATTAAACTCTCAAACCGACAACTGGTCCGACAGATTAGTCGCAAAAGGTCTACAACAAGCTACAAATTTACTAATTAGAGAATTACCTTTTAACAACCAAATCTTTTTAGTATTGATTTAATTGACTTTTAACATTAAAAACTTCGTTGATACGAAAGCCCTTGTAGCTCAGCTGGTAGAGCAATTGATTTGTAATCAATAGGTCCGCGGTTCGAATCCGTGCGGGGGCACCACATCACTTACTTTTTCATATAATTTTTAATATATTCTATCTTTGTATGGTAAGCGGACAAAGTTGCGTATTACTAATCGTTATGGCAACGTCTGACCCCATACAATTGTAAATACAAATTTTATTAAAGCCTGATGTATATTCTCCTTTTTTAAAACAAGTAGTTGCTGAATTTGCAACTAATGAAGGATAAACCATAGCTGTAATTAGAATTATTAATACAATTATTGGTTTGAACAATCTTCTCATATTTAAATTCTATCATTGTCGTCAGATTGTAGTCAAATACTTATTTGAATTAATTAAATTATATAAAACATAGTTTATTTGAACTTTAGCAATCGATTTGTAATCAATAGGTCCGCGGTTCGAATCTGTGCGAGGGCACCATGATTAAAATTTATAGACCTCTTTTAATATTTTTTTTTCACTTTTAAGATGTTTCTCTTCTCAACTGCTCAATCTTAATTTTTTTTTGAAGACTATTATTTTTGTCGTATAAAAGATTAAACTTAATTTTTTGATTTGTTTTAATAATTATATTGTTTGCATTTCTTACCTCAATATTGTCAGCTACAGCACTTATTGGTCTCTTTTTTGGATAAAGATTATTAATGACAATTTTAGATTTATCGCTAACAATTTTACCTTTCCATCTACGTGGTCTAAAAGGACTAATAGGGGAAATTGATAACTTTTTTGAATTAAGATTTAAGATAGGTCCATGAACTGAAAGATTATAAGCTGTACTTCCTGCAGGAGTTGAAACTAATATTCCATCTGAGACTAACTTTTTTATAATTGTTTTTGAACCACTTTTAATTGATAAGGAGGCCGCTTGTCTACTTTGTCTAAGTATTGAAACTTCATTTATTGCAAGTGACTTCCTAACTTGATTTTTGTTATTTTTCACAATCATCTCCAAAGGTGAAATTGAGATCATATTTGCTTTTGACAAATTTTTAACAATATTTGATGATGAAAATTTATTCATTAAAAATCCATAATTTCCCGAATTAACTCCATAAAATAATTTATTTGAATTTTTATTTCTTTTAAGTGTTTGAAGCATGAAACCATCTCCGCCTATAACGATAATTATTTTAGATTTAATTATTTTACTTTTTGATAAAATTTTTACTAATTGTGATTTTATTTTAATTGATCTTTGATTTATGTCTGAAATAATTTGCATTTTTTATTTAATGGTGCCCTCGGCCAGACTCGAACTGGCACTCCGCAAGCGGCAAGGATTTTAAGTCCTTTGTGTCTACCAATTTCACCACGAGGGCATTAATGAATTTCATGAGTATTTATGCTAATATTTATAATTGAACAAGTCCTATAAGTAAATTTTTTTTATCTTATCTCTCTGTGCGCAAGTCTGGTGCAAGTTATCCTATAAAATACTGTTTGTTATTAATTACACTAGTAAATATCTTCTTCATCTTAGATTAATTTTTAATAATTCTGCGACAATGATATTTTATATATAATCAAATTATTAGAATAAAAGCATAGAATGTTTATAGCAATGAATAGATTTAAAATTGTACCAGGTAAAGAATCTGAATTTGAAAAAGTTTGGACAGAAAGAGATACTCATCTTAATGGTGTTAATGGTTTTAAAGAATTTCATTTAGTGAAAGGTGAAAAAAATGAAAAATTTTCACTATACGCTTCTCATAGTATATGGAATTCTAAAGAGGATTTTATTAATTGGACCAAATCAGAGGCATTTAAATTAGCTCATAAAAATGCTGGGCAACATAAAGACCTATATTTTGGAGCACCAAACTTTGAGGGCTTTGAAGTAGTGCTTTAAATATATTTTAAATTTAATAATAGGAAATAAAAATGAGAATATTAAAAGAGTTAGATGATGCAAAATTAGTTATTGTTGAACTAGAGGTTAGATTAGGAGAAGAAGTTAGAAGTGCTCCAACTTTATGTGCAAAATATAAAGGGAAAATTATACCTTTAAATACAGCTCATGATGGTAGACCCATATTAATGAAAGAAGAAAATTCTATAGAAAACTAAATTATGATTGAACAACTTAGCGTTTATTTGACATCAATGATTTTAGGAATAATGCTATTCTTCTCATTTGTAATAGCTCCTGTTGTCTTTACCACACTAGATGAGAATAATGCTCGAAAGTTTATAAGAAGAATATTCCCATTTTATTATAATGTTAATTTAGGTGTAAGTTTTATTGTTCTCATAACATTTATATTGTCGAGCAAGATTGGAGTAGATTTTTATATAATATTAGCAATTACAGTTTTATTTGCTACTTCTAACTATTTGTTAATGCCATTAATTAACAAACATAGAGATGAAAAACAGGAAAAAAAATTTAAATACTCACATTTTCTATCTGTTCTTATTAATTTTGTTCAAATGATTTGTTTGGTATTTGTGTTAGTTTAATTAATATAATGATTAATAAAAAAGATATTGTTAAATCTCACTTAAAAAAGAAAGCACAATCAAAGCTCGCTTTATCAATTAGCTTATTTATTGCACTTTTAACCTCAACTGGATACATTTTTAATTCAAAAGAAATAATTTTTCTATTCTATATTTCTTGTTTTGTGTTTCTCTACAATTTAGTAATCCACTTCTTATTAGAAAAATTTGATATTTAATCATGATTAAAACACTCATTAAATTAAAGATTTTAAAATTTATACTGATTGGTGGTGTATCAACAGCTTATGTTTATAAGAAATATTGTGAACAAAAAAATAAATTAAAAAGTAAAAAAGATAAAAAAACTTTGCTTATTACTCGTTAAAATTTTTGTGTACGTTCTAATTCACATTAATTGATTGAAAAATGAAAAAAATTTATAAGATATTAATATTTACTGATCTTGATGGCTCTCTTCTTCACAGAGACACATTTGAATTTGATCTTATAAAAGATTATCTCAAACAGTTACTGTCTAAAGGTATTTTTATAATACCTAACACAAGTAAAACTGAAAAAGAGATTTTAGAATTTAATAATGAGCTAGGTTCAAATTTACCTTATATTTGTGAAAATGGAGCAGCTATTAAAGGTTTAGAACTACTAAATTCTAATTTACCCAAAGAACTAATCCTAAGTAAAGAAAAAGACAATCTAGCAAAAATTTTTGAAAATTCAGTTCCAGATAATTTACAAAATAAATGTAAATGGTTATCTAGGATGGATAAGAAGAAACAAAGTGTAATTTTTGGTTTAAAAGATGAAAAACTTAAAATGGCCTTAGATCGAAAATACACTATTCCATTTGTATTTGAAGGAAATAAAAATGAAAAAAAAGAACTATCTAAAATATTAAAAAAAAAAGGATTAGCTTTACAGGAAGGTGGTAGAGTTATTAATTTAACTGATAAAGTCAATAAAGCTAAAGCGCTTCAAGTATTTGTCAGATTTTTTAAGAAAAAAAATCAAAATATAAAAACAATAGCAGTTGGTGATAATTATAATGATTTAGATATGCTTAAAACAAGTGATTTCCCTTGTTTGGTGTTTAATGACAAATTTACATTAGATCAAATTCCAATAAATGATTTAATAACAACAAATAAGCCATCTCCTGAAGGCTGGGCAGATGTGATTAAAATGGCTCTAGTTAAAATAAACAAAAATTAATAAAATAAATTATGAGTGATTTTTCGCAAAATGGTATAATTTCTACGCTACATGACTTCGGCACCAAATCAACTTCAGTTATAGAAAAAGAATTATTAAAGTTTTCTAAAGAAAGAAAAATGGAGTTAATTTTACCATGTTTATACTCTGAGCTAGAAGGTACGGCATTACCAAACATAGTAGAGGAAATAAGTAAAACAAAATATTTAAATCATATAATAATTGGACTAGATAAAGCTAATGAGTCTCAGGCAAAAAAAGCTTGGAAATTTTTTAAAAATTTTAAAACACCATATTCAATTCTTTGGAATGATGGACCAAAATTAAAAAAACTTGATCAAGAGCTAAAAAAAAATAATTTAGCGCCTAGTGAACTCGGCAAAGGACGAAATGTTTGGTACTGTATAGGCATGTGTATTGCTAGAGATAGTGCTCGCTCAGTTGCATTACATGATTGTGATATAAAAACCTACGATAGAAGAATGTTAGCAAAACTTATTTACCCAGTCGTAAACCCTCTTTTTAACTTCGAATTCTGTAAAGGATATTATCCTAGGATAGCTAATGAAAAAATGAATGGACGTGTAGCTAGACTTCTTGTTTTTCCATTACTTACAGCTCTAGAAAAAACAATCGGAAAAAGTGATTATTTAGAGTTCATGAAATCATTTAAATATCCTTTAGCTGGTGAGTTTTCATTTAGAAGAAATGTTCTACCTGAATTAAGGATATCATCAGACTGGGGAATTGAAGTTGGAATTTTATCTGAAATGCAAAGAAGTTTCTCTCCACAAAATATATGTCAGGTTGATTTAGCAGATACGTATGACCATAAACATCAAATTTTATCAATAGACGACGAAAACAAAGGTTTATCTAGAATGTCTATTGACATAATTAAAACATTTATAAAAAAATTAGCTACGCAAGGACATACTTTTAGTAGAGAAAAATTTAGATCTTTAAAAGCTACATATTATAGATCTGCTTTAGATTTAATCGATATTTATAGAAGTGATGCAGTAATGAATGGTCTTGAATTTGACTCACATACTGAAGAAAAAGCTGTTGAACTTTTTGCCATGAATATTATGAAAGCAGGAGGCGCTTTTATTCTTAATCCAATGGATGCACCATTTATACCAACATGGAGTAGAGTAAAAAGTGCAATTCCCAATTTCCTTGAAAGATTAAAAGATGCTGTTAATGAAGATAATAAAAAATATAGTTAATGTTATCTCAAATAGATCAGAAAAAAATCAAACTTAATCTTTCAAATATATATAATTTTTCTAATTCCAAATCAAAAATCAATGATTTTAGTAAAGAAATATTCAAAATAATTAATAAATTTAATAAAAAAAAAATTAAAAAAAAGAAGATAATTTCAGAAAAAACTTCAATAGTTATTTGTTATGGAGACAGTGTATTTAATAGTAATGAGAAATATTTAATTAAAAGTTTTAAAAGATTTTACCAAAAAAAATTAAAAAATTATTTTAATACAATTCATTTTTTACCATTTTATCCTTCAAGTAGTGATAGTGGTTTTGCTGTTAAGGATCATTATAAAATAGACAAAAGAATTGGTAATTGGACAGATATTTCTAATTTTGCCAAAAAGAATGATGTTATGGCGGATATTGTGATTAATCACTCATCTGCTAGAGGTTTGTGGTTTAAAAATTTTTTAAAAGAAAAAAAACCAGGTAAAAATTATTTCTTAAGAGTAAATTCTAAATTCAATACCTCAAGAGTAATAAGACCTAGAGATCATAAGTTACTAAAAAAGATTAATATTTTTAAAAAATCTGAATTTCTCTGGAGAACTTTTAGTCCAGATCAATTAGATTTAAATTTTAAAAATCCATCAGTTTTACTTAGGTTTATAAAGATTATGATTAATCTTATAAATCATGGAGTAACAATTTTTAGATTAGATGCAATTGCCTATCTTTGGAAGGAAAGTGGAACAAAATGTATTAATCTTAAACAAACTCATGAAATAATAAAACTTTTTAGATTAATTTCTAATTTTTTGAATGTGCAAACAATCTTAGTCACAGAGACCAATTTACCTGAAAAAGAAAATTTAAGTTATTTTGGAAATAAAGATGAAGCAAATTGGATTTACAATTTTTCACTTTCGCCATTATTAATACATGCTTTTTTGTTTGAAAAAAGTACTTATTTAAATAAGTGGAGTAAAAATTTACCATCGACAAAAATAGGAAATAATTACCTTAATTTTATAGCATCACATGATGGTATTGGAATGAGACCTCTAGAGGGAATTATAAATAAAAAAACAATTAATATTTTTTTCAAAAGACTAAAAAAAAATGGTTCAAAATTTTCATACAGGAAAATCACAGGAAAATCCAAAAAAGTGTATGAAGCTAATATAACTGTTTTTGATGCACTTAAGAAATCCGACACTGATGAAATTGGTAAGTTTTATTTTGAGCGCTATATTTCAGCTCACTCAATAATGATTGCTTTTGAAGGAGTTCCAGCAATATATTTTAATTCTTTGTTTGGGACATCTAATGATGAAGCGAAATATATTATTACTGGAAATAATAGAGATATAAATAGGTACAGATGGAATGAAAAAAATATTATTAATCTTGTTAAAAATAAAAAAACTAAACAGAGTATTTTTTATAAAAATATCACTAATCTTCTAGATATAAGAAGAAAACAAAAAGCTTTCCATCCAAATGCTTTGAGATCAAACATTAATATTAACTCCAAAATATTTTGTTTTAAAAGGGTGAGTATTGACGGTAAGCAAACGGTGATATGTATTAATAATTTATCTTCTAAGGCCCAGAATATGAAATTAAAGAAAAAATATCATAAATGGAAAAATTTAATTGGACCAAGGTTAAAATTTGGAAAAAATAATTTTTTTTCAATAACTCCATTTCAAACAATATGGTTATCGAATATCTAATTTGACAAATAGCTTTTAATTATTATCAAGACAGTAAATTATACATTATTTGTTTATATTTTAGGTCGGTAGCATAAATTTCATTATTTTTGGTAAAATGATGTATTCCATTTATATTTTTTTTAAAATCTCCATTATAAGACTTATAATTAATTTCTTCATACTCTTTTAGAGTTAATTTTTTTATTATCCTAAAGTTTAAGCCCTTACCATAAAAATTACTGACATTTTTTTGAGATGGTCTGATCAATAATCCATTTTTATTATAAAAAATATTACCTCCATTTCTAGAAAATCTAGAGTCAATAATAACGGGATTTAAATCATGCGGGATAATCTTATTGAATTTTTTATCAGTTTTATAAATATAAAGTTCTGAGTTATGATCATCATATTTATCATTTGATTGATTAATAAAAAGCCATCTATTTCCTTTTTTGTCATCAAAGAATGTAGTATCAACACTACTAATTCCTTTAAATAGTGTTTTATAAATATTCCATTTTTTAAAACTTTTATCTGTTTTCCATATTTGAATACACTTTGATCTCGCTGATTCTGGCATTAAGTAAAGATTATTTTTTTCTTTCCAAATAAACGGGTAGGATAAATGATCTTTAAGATCTAATGCGTCATGTACTTTAGTAATTTTCTTATTTTGAATAATCGTATAAGATATCTTTGCTTTATTTCTTTTAAATTCAAAATTTTCAAAAAAAAGATAATTTTGATTATTAAAGTAAATTAGAAAAGGGTCAGCCCATTCTTCACCCTTTTGAGCGATAATTCGTTTTGACTCTAGAAAATTAATTTTTCTCTCATCTTTGTATGATCCAATATGAAGATTCCATGGATTTAAATTAGTATTATAAAATAAATTAAGTCTTAATATTCTAAATAATATTTTAAATGAAGATCTTATTAAAACTTTAGGATATTTTTTAAATATATATTTTAAAAAAGTAAAACAATCAGGATTAATAAAAAACTTTAGGTAAAAAATTTTTTTTTCTATTAATTTTTCTACCAACCAATTTTAAATTTTTGATTATTAATGAGTTTGATTTTTCGATTATAAAGTCTCTATTTAATAACCAAGAGCTTTGTTTAGTGCTATAAAAACCTTCATCTATATTAATAATCTTAATATTATTTTTTTTTTTTGATATTTTATTCAAATAAACAGGTGTTATTTCTTTATTAAGAAAACAATGCCAAAAACCTGCAAAGAAGTTATCATAACAACAGTAATCTATAAACCAAACCTCATTATTAACTAAAAAATTGTTGTATTTAGGTTTAAGAATATTTTTATCGAAACATAATAACAAATCTAATTTTCTAAATAAATCTTTATCCAAATATTTATCATTTAAAATCTTAAATTTAGGTAATTTTTTTTTTATAGTTCGCTCTTCATTTATTCTCTTTCTCTTTAAATATTTTCTCTAAAAAAAAAAAATAATATTAAAAAAAAGATCATTTAGAAAGTTATTTTTATCAATTTCATTAATTTCAAAATTATATTTAATTTTATATTTATTTGATTTAATTAAATCATACATTAATTTGATATGTCCATCAGCTAAAATTTGATTTTTGTTGAACAATAATCCAATATTTAATTTTTTATACATTGTAACCAAAATATGAATAATAATATTAGTTTAATAAAATTAAATTAATATATTATATAAATTAAAATGATAGAATTAAATGAAATTGAATTTAAAGATTTATCAGTTGTAAATCAAAGTCAATTATTTAATTTTTATAAAAAATGTTTTCCAAATAAAAATGAAATAGTTTTTAAGAATTGGAGATGGATTTATAAACACGAAGAAAATCAAAAAGGTGCATTTGCTGTAATATATAAAAAAGAAATCATTGGACATGCTGGATTAATCCCCACTGATATTTTATATAAAAATATCAAATATAAAGCGATATGGTTTGTGGATTTTTTTATCTTACCCGAATATAGAAATAAAGGCATTGGAAAGTTTATAACCAACTATTGGATGAAAGTTGAAAAAATTCATTTAACAATTTGTAATGATTATTCTTTAAGCGTATTTAAAAAATGTGATTGGACTTTAAGTACCGATAATATTAAAAGTTGTAAATTATTAAATCCTCTTAAGTGGATACCCATAGTTAAGTCTATAGACAAAAATATTTTAGATAAAATAAATTTTTTTAAATTTTTCAGAAATAGAGATATTAAAAATAAATTAAAAATTTACAAATTATCAGAAAATAGGAAGCTAATTGAAGAATTATTTTCATTTAATTCTAAAAACATTTCTGAGAAACCTTTTATACTAAGAGACCAAAATTGGTACAATTGGCGATTTAATAAAAGTCCTTTTCTAAATCATTATTATTTTTTTAATATTAACAATTCCTTAATAATTATCTCTATATTTAAAGATCAAAATAAAATGAAACTAAATATAATTTATTCTCAATTTAACAATTTAAAAGATGAGGAGTTATTAAATAAAAATCTCATAAATTGGGCTATGGATAACAATATTGATATTATATGGCTTTGTATTAACAACATAAATAAAAATAATAATTATAAAAAATTTTACACTAGAAACTTTAAGATAAATTTTATGTGTAATTCTTTTGATGATACATTCAAAAAAGAAAATCTTATTGATCTATCCAATATTGAGGGGATTGACAGTGATAATAACATAATTAGTTTTAATAATCATAATATAAATAAACTGATCAATAATTAAATGTTCAATAAGGGATTCTGATTTAATATTTTTGTTAACTGCTTTTATTATTTAAATCTTGTTTGTGATCAGTGTCTGTCTTTTTTCTAATGCCGAGCAGAACTAACAACTTGTGCCAATAAATTTTTATAAATACAGCTCCAGCTGCTAACGCTGCAATTATTCCTTGCAAGATAATGCTTCCTGTTCCTGGATCTAGATAAGCATGTGCACTTGAAACAGTTAAGAATAACGATATAAAGTTTAAGATTAGCAAATTCTTTATCATAAAAAATTATGTCTATATTAAAAAATAAAAATTACAATGTCTTTTTAACAGAAATTACTTCTATAATATTAATTTTATTTGCCAGCTTAATACCTTGGTTAGAATTTTTAAATAATAACTATAAAGAAATAAATGAAATTTTTAATGATAGCTTTTTTTTCTTAATAGGATTATATTTTTTATTTGTTACTTTAGTTTATTATCTAACCAAGATAATTTTCAAAAATAAAACTAAAATTTTTTATATTTCTTTAATAGGAATTTCAATCTGGATTTTTTTTCAACATAATCTTATAAAATCAATTTTAAATTATTTATTTAAAACAACTCATATTTGGCATTTTTCATCTGAAATAGCATTATTTATAATCGTAATTTTCATAATTATATTAACTGTTTTTTTAATTAAAAATAAAAATTGGCAAATTTTCGTTATAATCTTTTTGGTAATGAATTTTTTTTATTCAAGTATAATTCTTTTTCCAAAGTTAAGTGTGGTTAAAATTAAAAATAATGTACAAAATCAAAAAAATAGTAACCTAGTAGAATTTTCATCAAAAAATAATGATGGAATTAATGTTTATTTTTTTCTTATAGACTCTTTTAAACCTTTAGACGAATTTGAAAATTTTTATAATATTCAATTAAAGGATTTTAGAAATTTAATTAGTTTACGTAAATACAAATATTATGAGAACACTTCGAATTTATACATGTGGACAGAACCAGTTTTAACTTCAATGTTTTATTTAGAAGAAAATATTTATAATTCAAATTCGGAAAATAATGAGTTTGTTAATTGGACTGAAATTTATAAAAATAAAACCCTTAAATCAGAGATTAAAGAAACTTTTCCAATTTTTTTAAAAGATGGTTTCAAACCAAAACTATTAAAAGAATTAGATATTCTAGGTTATAAATTTAAGTGGGCAGGAAATTATGTTCAAAATTGCTCATATACTAATTATAACTATTGTTTAAAAGATCAAAAAAGAGTTTATATAGATTTATATACTTTGCAGGCCTTTTTAAGTAAAAGCGCTATTGTTCAAATATTTGATAAATTGGTTCAAATAGAGTTTGTAAATAATTTTATCGATATAAAAATACTTCACTCTGATGCTATTTTTGAATTAAATAACTTTGTTGTTTCCAACAAAGATTATTTAAAAGATATGGGTCCAACATTTTTTTTTATTCATGATATGGAACCTCACGAACCATATTTTGTCGACTCAAATTGCGCTAACAAAAGATTTCCAGGCAAATATAATTTAGAGGGATACAAAAATTCTTATTTGTGCGTAATTAAGAAAATTACAAATGTTATTGAAACTTTAGAGAAATTTGACCCCAATGCTATTGTAATTTTTCAGTCAGACCATAGTTGGATAATGTCTGAAAAATCTCAAGAGCAATATGGTAAAAGAAATAATATTTTTAATCTTGTCAAAAATAATTCTTTTTGTAGTAAAAATTTACCTGACAACCCTAATGCAACAAATATAACAAAACATATTGTTAATTGTTTAAAAAAACAAAATATGAATTGATTATTTTTTTCTTTTCACGAAAATTTTTGTTAATCCGTTATTAGATAAAAGATCAAAATTATATCTTTGAAAAAATAAGATCATTTCTTTAGATGCAAAAAAATCATTCTGTTCTTCAATCAATATAATCTCAGGTTTAATAATATCTAAATTAGATGATTTTAATATTTCAAAATCTTTACCCTCAATATCTATATTTAAAACATCTATTTTTCCAACGATATTGAATATTTCGTTAATATGATAATTTTTTATTTTCTTAATTTCATACTGAATATTTTTTTTTATTCTATATCTCTCTGCAGTCTCCAAAGAGCAGGTATCTAATTCTGAAAAAGGGGTTTTTCTTATAAATTTATAAAAGTTTATAAATTCCTCATTAGAATTACTTACAGCACCACAAATTGTTTTAACTTTATTTCCTCTCGCAAATTTAAACCATTTAAGCTTTTCATCGTCTAAATCAACACAGTAACCAGTGAAACCTTTTTTGTGTAGTAAATGTGTATTTGAAATCCATCTGGGATGAAATGCTCCTATATCTAAATATTTTCCATTTTCTATACCTTTATATTTCAAATACTTAACTAAGATAAGATCCTCAGCGTTCTGTGAAAATGAAATCTTAAAAAATCTATAACCATTCAGATAAGTAATAAAATTAAATAATTTTTTTGGTAATATCAAAAATAAAAAATTCACAAATATCTTAATTAATTTTTTTTTCATAATTAATCTTTAAATTTGATCCATTCAGGATTTTGATATTTGATTATCCCAAATTGTTTCAAATTTCTCAATTGTTTTTCCAAAATTAAAGAAATGTTCATTCTTAAATTGATTTAACGGAGAAATTTTTGAACTAAAATTTTTAATTGAGTTCTCTACAATTAAATCAATATTATTAATATCTTTTTCAAAAAAAGATACTCCAAATTTTTTTTTAAATTTATTCTCAATTGACTCAAATTTTTCAAATTCTGCATAATCTTTATTATGTATTTTATTAATTCCTTCTAGATACAAAACTGGTCTATTGAATAACATCATGTACTCAAAAGAAATATTAGAAATATCAGTTATTACGCATTTAGCTTTTTCCATCGATTCTATATTTTGAGGGTTATTATCAAATCTAAAATTTTCATTACTACCAAATTTATCATTAATCATTTTAAGAAAATTTTTTGACCTTTTAAAATGTTCTGGGTGTGGTCGGAAAGTTACTTTATGGTTTTTGTTTAATAGTTCATCAATTATATTTATAAAGTTTTCATCAATATAGTTTTTATGATCATAATTCCATGATGGGGCAATTAAAATTTCATTGGCATATTGGTCAAAATTAATTTCTTTTTTTATGTCGTCAAAATAAAAAAAACCAGTCAAAATCAGTTTTTTCTCTGGTAAATTTTTTTGATTTTCTCGAAATCGAATTTCATCAACGTGGAACTGACCATTACACAAAATTATGTCATAATTATCAAAAGAGCTATCTGTATATCCTTGAAAAGTGCTTCCACCACTATGAAAATAATAAATATAATTATCAATTTTCTTACTTTTTTTTAACGAATGATTATCCAAGTCTGTAAGTGTCAAAAAAAAATATTCTGCTTTTATAATTGAAAAAAAAAAATTCATCAAAAAACCGTTGCCAATAAACAAGTTTTTAATATTCGGATTTTCAAATTTATCATTTTTATCAGAGCTCACGTAATACACTTGATTAGGATATCTTTCTGAAAAAAACTTAATTAATGAGTTACTACACATTTGATAATATTTACTTTCAGAATAAAAAATAATTTTAACTTTTTTATCTGTTAATTTTAAAATCTCTTTAAATAAATTATAATTAAATATGATCTTTTTGATAAAGTTAATCATTTAATGCTTTTTTTAAATATTTTAAATTCAGTCCACAATCTTTGTATCCCTTCTTAACAACATTCAAATATCTTTCTGTTGGAAATTTAAAAGATGTTTTTCTTACCATTGTGTAAGTCATAACTTTTTTCCCATAATATAGAAAATAAAATTTCTTATATAAAAATGGAAAATCTTCGTAAATATCAAGTTTTTTTTCATCGCTTTTTGATATTTCAAATAAACCTCCATGAACAATCGAATTTTTATTTTGCTCTATATCTGCTGCTCTATATTTGCTTCTAAATGTTAACCTAAAATTTTTCAAACTTATCTTTTTCAAAAAAATACTATCTTTGCATCTTCTTTTCATTTGAAAATGATGAAGATTGCTCCCATATGCAAAATATAACATTAACGATTCACTACCTCTATTTTTTTTTCATTAACAAATTTTATAATTTGAGATTTGCAATTATCAATTTTGTTTTGATCCTCAGACCTAATAACAATTGAAACACCTAGTTTACCTGCGTGAAAAAATGGATAACTACCAATTTCAACATCTTTATTGTCATTTTGAACTTTAGTTAGTGAGTTTGCTATTTCGCTCTCCACTGTCCTTAGACTAATTGTCAGACTTATAATAGGTTCTCCTCCAATAATCTTGTTGGTCAAACCACCTAACATAGATTTTAATATTGAAGGAACTCCTGGAAGAGAAAAAACATTTTCAACATTGAAACCTGGTGCCCCACTAGTAGGATTTAATATTAAATTTGCATTTTCTGGCATCCAAGTCATTTTTTGTCTTCCTTCAGAAAATTCCCCAGGCTTGTAATAAGACTCTAAAATTTTGAAGGCCTCTTTATGAATTTCATATCTTAATCCAAAAGCTTTTGAGACACACTTAGCGGTAATATCGTCATGTGTAGGTCCAATACCACCTGTTGTAAACACATAATTATAATTTTTTCTAAGAATATTTAGAGTTTGGACAATTATATTTTCAACGTCAGGTATGACTCTAACCTCCTCAACCTTAACCCCTATATCATTTAACCAAATGGCTAATGTGGAGGTATTAGCATCTTTAGTTCTTCCTGATAATATCTCATTACCAATAATTAAAATTGCTGCATTTACTTTTACTTTTTTGGACATATAAAATATATAATTTAGTCATGGAATTTACCAAGTCTTTAATAAAAGGCAAATTAATCAAACGTTACAAGAGGTTTTTTACTGATGTAAAATTGAGTAAAGACATTGTCACAGCTCATTGCCCCAATACTGGTTCTATGAAAGGATTATTAGAAGAAGGTAATGAAGTGTATTTGCTTCCAAATAATGATCCTAAAAAAAAATTAAAATATGGATTAGAGATAATTAAATCAAGAAAAAATTTAGTAGGCATAAATACTCACATGGCTAACCGTATAGTCCAGCATGGATTAGAGAATAATTTAGTAAATGAGCTCAAAAATAATGATTATATTAAACCAGAAGTATTCTTTAACGACCATACTAGATTTGATTTTTTGGTTGAAAAAAAAAAACAAAAAATTTTTATCGAAGTTAAAAATGTGACACTTTTTAGAAATAAAGATACAGCAGAATTTCCAGATGCAGTCACGTCTAGAGGGTCTAAACATTTATTAGCCCTTATTGATGCCATAAATAAAGGATATAAAACTTACTTGTTGTTTTTAGTCCAAATTCAAAATATGAAATATTTTAAAATAGCAAAAGACATTGATGAACAATACTATATTAATTATCTCAAAGCTAAAAAGGCTGGTGTAAATTTTATAGCTTATAGATGTGATATAAGTTCTAAAAGAATTACAATTGAAAAAAAAATTAAAATTATAAATGAATAACTATATTGAAAAATTTGAAAAAATGAGAATTGCTGGAAGTCTAGCAGCAAGAACGCTGGACATGTTATCAGAAAATATTAAAGAAGGAGTGTCTACTAATTATATCGATAAGTTAGGATATGAGTTTATAAGAGATAATGGAGGATATTCTGCTCCTCTTTACTATAGAGGATTTACTAAATCTTTATGTACGTCTTTAAATCATGTTATTTGTCATGGTATTCCCTCTGACAGAATATTACAAGATGGAGATGCTGTTAATGTTGATGTCACGGCTGTAGTTGATGAGTATTATGGAGACACAAGCAGAATGTATTGTATTGGAAAAACTTCAGTAAAGTTAAATAATCTTATTAACGCAACTTATGAAGCAATGATGAGAGCAATTAAAATTTTAAAACCAGGGATTAAATTAGGTGATTTAGGATATGAAATACAATCATATGTAGAGGAAAAAGGCTTTTCAGTTGTAAGAGATTTTTGCGGACATGGGATAGGTAACAAATTTCATGAGCCACCTAATATATTGCATTATGGAAATAAAAATTCAGGCATGGAACTTAAACCTGGAATGACTTTCACTATAGAACCAATGATTAATGCGGGTGTTTATAATGTTAAAATTCTTAATGATGGTTGGACTGCAGTAACAAAAGATAAATCACTATCTGCACAATTTGAACATACTCTAGGAATTAACGAAAATGGTTATGAAATTTTCACAGAATCTGCTAAAGGTTATACGAAGCCTCCATACTTATAATTAATGATTAAAAGATACTCACGTAAAGAATTGACTGATATTTGGTCAGAAGAAAACAAATATAAAATTTGGCTGAATGTAGAAATCGCATCTGCAGAAGCTATGGAAAAAATTGGACAAATTCCAAGAGGTGTAGCATCGATCGTCAAAAAAAAAGCAAAAATTAATGTAAAGAGAATCCACCAGATTGAGACTGAAGTTAAGCATGATGTAATCGCATTCCTTACATCAATTACTGAAAAAGCTGGCTCCAAAGCAAGATATCTTCACTTAGGCATGACATCATCAGATGTAGTGGATACAAGTTTTAATATTCAATTAATTCAATCTGGAAAAATAATTTTGAAAGACATTGATGAAATTTTAAAAGTTTTAAAAAAAAAAGCCAAAAAATATAAATTCACTCCATGTATGGGCAGAAGCCATGGTATCCATGCTGAACCAATTACCTTTGGTTTAAAGTTAGCTTCATACTATGAGGAATTTAAAAGAAATAGAAATAGATTAAAAATTGCAATAGATGAGGTATCTACATGCGCAATTTCGGGAGCTGTAGGTACATTTGCAAATATAAATCCAAAGGTTGAAAGACATGTTGCTAAAAAGTTGAATCTTAAAGTTGAGCCTATATCTACACAAATTATCCCAAGAGATAGACACGCAGTTTATTTTTCAATTTTAGGAATTATTGCTGGATCAATTGAAAGAGTCGCCATAGAAATCAGGCATCTTCAAAGAACAGAAGTTTATGAATTACAAGAATATTTTTCTAAAAATCAAAAAGGCTCTTCAGCAATGCCACACAAAAAAAATCCTATTCTAAGTGAAAATTTAACTGGTCTTTCTAGAATGGTTAGAAGTGCTGTTTTACCAGCGCTCGAAAATATCGCTTTGTGGCATGAACGTGATATTTCTCATTCGAGTGTTGAACGAAATATTGGACCAGATGCAAATATTACAATTGATTTTGCATTAACAAGACTTGCAAATATTTTAGATAACATGATAATTTATCCGAAAAGAATGATGAAAAACTTAAGTATTACTCATGGATTAATATTTTCTCAGGAAATAATGCTTGAACTAACTAAATCTGGATTTAGTAGGGAAAAATCTTATAAGGTGGTTCAAAATTACGTAAAAAAAAGTTTAGCAGAAAACTTAGACTTATTTGATCTTATTTTAAAGGATAAATCTATAATGAAAAAAATCCCACCTCAAAAACTCAAAAAAATTTTTAGCTATGACAAGCATTTTAAATACGTCAATTTTATCTTTAAAAGAGTATTTAGATAATGAGAAAAGGTAAAAAACTTTACGAGGGAAAAGCTAAGATCATTTATGCTACTACAGATAAAAATTTAGTAATTCAATACTTTAAAGATGATGCAACCGCTTTTAATAACCAAAAAAAAAGTGTAATCGAAGGAAAAGGTGTTTTAAATAATAGAATTTCTGAGCATATTCTCTCAAATTTATCTCAAATAGGGATTAAAAATCATCTTGTAAAAAGATTAAATATGCGTGAACAAGTTGTAAAGTTAGTAGAGATAATTCCTATAGAATTTATAGTAAGAAATGTTGCGTCTGGCTCTATCACAAAAAGACTTTCTATTGAGGACGGTACTATTTTAAAAGAACCTCTCATAGAATACTGCTTAAAAGATGACAAATTAGGTGATCCATTAATTTCAGAGGAACATATTTATGCATTTGAATGGGCTGAAAAAGATGAAATAAAAAAAATAAAAAAAATGATTTTAAGAATTAACGATTTTATGGTTGGAATGTTTAGAGGGGTAAATATTAGATTAATAGATTTTAAACTAGAATTTGGAAGACTCAAATCAGACGGAAAATCTGAGGTAATTCTAGCTGATGAGATAAGCCCAGATACATGCAGGCTTTGGGATAGTGTAACTGATAAAAAATTAGATAAAGATAGATTTAGAAAAGGTTTGGGTGATCTTATTCCAGCATATTCAGAAGTTGCAAGAAGACTTGGTATTCTCCATGAACAAACAAATGTATCAGTTGTAAACATCACAAAACTATCTTCAGTAAAAAGTAAACGCAAATGAAAGTATCGATAATTATTACTTTAAAAAAGGACGTACTAGATCCACAAGGTAAAGTGATTCATCAAGCTTTAGAGGGTATGGGTTTCAATAATATTTCCGAAGTTAGACAGGGAAAATATTTTGAAATAGATATTAAAGAAACTGAGACCAAAAGAGCTAAAGATAAAGTTGAGGAAATGTGTAAAAAACTCTTGGCTAATCTTGTGATTGAAAATTATGAAATTATTGATGCTCAATAATTAATGAAATCAGCTGTTATAACTTTTCCTGGATCAAATTGTGACAGAGACATGGACGTAGCTTTAAAAAAATTTGGTTTCAAAAATAAAATGGTATGGCATGGTGATATAGAACTTCCAAAAAGTGATATTGTTGTCTTGCCTGGAGGATTTTCTTACGGTGATTATTTAAGATGTGGAAGTATGGCTTCAAAATCGAAAATAATGAAAGCTGTATTAAACTTTGCAAATACTGGCGGGATGGTGATTGGTATTTGTAATGGGTTTCAAATTTTAGTTGAAACTGGTCTAGTTCCTGGTGCATTATTGAGAAATAAGTATTTAGAATTTATTTGCAAAAATGTTTTTGTCAAAATTAATAACAAACAAAATACTTATTTTAAGAATATTGAGAATGATATCTTAGAATTGCACATTGCTCATAATGAAGGGAATTATTTTTGTACTTCTGATCAATTAAAAGAGATTCAAGATAATCAACAAATTGCATTAAATTATTGTAGCCAAAATGGTGAGGTAGAAAAAAAATTTAATCCTAATGGATCAATCAATAATATTGCGGGTGTATTCAATAAAAAAAAAAATGTATTGGGAATGATGCCTCATCCAGAGAGAATGATTGACTTATCATTATCAGGTGAAGATGGGTCATTATTTTTTAATAATTTAATTAATAATATCAAATGATAGTAAACGAAAAAATTGCCATCGATCATGGTCTTAACAATCAAGAATACAAAAAAATATGTGAATTACTTAAAAGAACTCCTAATTTAACTGAACTTGGAATATTCTCAGCAATGTGGAATGAACATTGTTCATATAAATCTTCACGTTTGCATTTAAAAAAACTTCCAACTAAAGGAAAACAAGTAATTCAAGGACCTGGTGAAAATGCAGGTGTTGTTGATATTGGTGATGGCGATGCAATTGTATTTAAAATTGAAAGTCATAATCATCCATCTTTTATAGAGCCTTACCAAGGTGCTGCAACAGGTGTTGGGGGTATAATGAGAGACGTTTTTACAATGGGAGCTAGACCTATAGCTAACTTAAATTCAATTCACTTTGGTTCAACACAAAATAAAAAAACAAAAAACTTGCTTAGAGGTGTTGTGCACGGGATTGGTGGATACGGAAATTGTATTGGAGTCCCAACTATTGCAGGTCAAACAAGTTTTGATAGTTCATATAATGGAAATATTCTTGTAAATGCAATGACTTTAGGATTGGTAAAAAAAAATAAAATTTTTTATTCAAAAGCAACTGGAATAAATAAGCCTGTCATTTATGTGGGTTCTAAAACAGGTCGTGACGGAATACATGGTGCTAGCATGGCTTCTGCGAGTTTTGATGAAAAAATTGAGGATAAAAAACCAACTGTTCAAGTTGGAGATCCTTTTACGGAAAAACTTTTACTAGAGGCTTGTTTAGAATTAATGTCTGGTGACTCTATTATAGCTATTCAAGATATGGGAGCTGCTGGATTAACATCTTCAAGTATAGAAATGGCATCAAAAGGAAACTTGGGAATAGAGATAAATTTAAATAAAGTTCCAACTAGAGAAACAAATATGACGCCCTATGAAATTATGCTTTCAGAAAGTCAAGAAAGAATGTTGATTGTACTTGAAAGTGGAAAAGAGGAAATAGCAAAAAATATTTTTCACAAATGGAATTTAGACTTTGCGGTAATTGGTAAAACAAATAACTCAAAAAAAATAGAACTTTTTTTTAATAATGAAAAAGTATCAGATATTCCAATTAATATATTAGTAGAAAACGCACCAATGTATGATCGTAAGTGGAAAAAAGCAAAACTTCCAAAAAAAAATAAAATCAAAAAAATAAACCAAAAAGATATGAATATTATTGATGTCCTAAAAAAAATATTATCTAATCCTAATATATGTTCAAAAGAATGGATCTGGCAACAATATGATCATACTGTCATGGGCGATACTATTCAGAAACCAGGTGGTGACTCAGGCGTTGTACGAGTTCATGGAACTCAAAAAGCTATTGCAGCTAGTGTTGACTCATCAGCAGTATATTGTTGGGCACATCCGCTTACTGGAGGAAAACAGGTAGTTTGTGAAAGTTTCAGAAATCTTATTTCAGTCGGAGCAAAACCGATTGCTATAACTAATTGTTTAAATTTCGGTAGCCCAGAGAAAGAGGAAAATATGGGGGAATTTGTAGAATGTGTTCAGGGAATAGCAGAAGCGAGTAAATATCTTAAATTTCCAGTAGTTTCAGGAAATGTATCTTTTTATAATCAAACTAAGGATATTGGGATCAAGCCAACTCCCTCTATAGGTGGAGTAGGTTTAATCAAAGATTACACAAAAATGGTTACAATGGATTTGAAAGAGATTGGTAATATAGTTTTGGTTATTGGTAAAACCGAAGGTCATATTGATCAAAGTATATTTGCTAGAAATATTTTAGATGAAAAAAATGGCCCACCTCCAGAAGTAAACCTTTTCAATGAAAAAAATAATGGAGAAACATTATTAAAATTAAGTGATAACGGTTTAATTAAAAGTGCTCACGATATTTCTTTAGGAGGTATAATTGTAGCTTTAAGCAAAATGTGTATTAAGGGCAACAAAGGAATTTATTTAGAAAAATCAAAATATTTAATGAATGAAATAGATTATTTTTTTTCAGAAGATCAGGGAAGATATTTGATAGAAATAACCAAAAAGGATCAAGAAAAAGTAATTGATATTCTAAACAAAAATGCAGTACATTTTGATAAACTTGGAACTGTAAATGAGAAATATTTATATATTAATGATAAGACAAAAGTTACAATTGACGAATTAAAAACATCTAATACAAGTTGGTTAAATAAATATATGAGCAAATAATGGCAATGGATCTTAAAGAAATTGAAAATTTAATTAAAGAGTCATTAACTGATGCTAAAGTTGAGATTCAAGATTTAGCTGGAGATGGTAATCACTATTCAGCTACAATTACTTCTTCTCAATTTTCTGGTAAAAGTAAGATTGATCAACATAAAATGGTTTATAATTCTTTAAAAGGTAAAATGGGAAATGAATTACATGCACTAGCAATTAAAACAAAGGAGCAATAATGGATGAACAGACAAAAAATACAATTCAAAACCAAATAGATAGTAATGAAGTATGTTTGTTTATGAAAGGAACGCCAGACGCGCCACAATGTGGTTTTTCAATGGCAGTTTCAAATATTTTAAAAATATTAGAAGTAAATTTCCAAGGTGTGAATGTTTTGGAAAATCAAAAATTAAGAGAAGGCATTAAAATTTATAGTGATTGGCCAACAATTCCTCAATTGTACATTAAAAAAGAATTTGTTGGTGGTTGTGACATAATAAAAGAAATGTATGAAAATGGAGAGCTAAAAAAGATATTTGAAGATAAAGGAATTGAATATAAAAAAAATTAATTTTCTATTTTACTAGATTTCTAAATAGCTTAGAAAAAAATTTACGTAATAAAGATAACCTAGATATTTTTTCAAAACTTATATTATTTTCTGTTTTTGTGTCGAATTCTATAGATTCTTCCCATAGTAATTCAAGAATTAGACTTTGCCTAAAATATTTGGCAAATTTTTTTGCAGATGAAACTGTTAAGACAGGTTCTAAATACTGATTTCTTTTCGAAATTACCAATCGATTATTTACATCGTCAAACTCAGTATGCCAAACATGATCATTTTTATTTTCAAACACCAGGTTATCTTCCAATATTGTCGGCAATTCAATATATCCTTTATTTGATATTCTTTGTAATTCTTTTATAAAAAAATTAACATCTGTTACATGTTCTATTACATGTGATGTTATTACAAAATCAAATTCCTTATCTTTAAAGGGAAGAATTTTATCATTAAGTTTTATAAAATTTCTATCTTTGTAAAAATGAGATAAATCTTGAGTGTCACAAATAACATCTGCCCTTTTATTAGCTGTATATCCGCAACCAATATCCAAAACATTCCAATCAGAATTTTTTTCTAATAATTCCTCAATAAATTTTTTTGAAGACCGTTTGATCAAAATTGTTATCTTGAATAATATTCAATAACTAAATTTGGCTCCATAACTATTGGATAAGGAACTTCCTCAAATTTTGGAACTCTAACAAATTTTAGTTTTTTATTTTTTTCATCCATCTGAATATATTCAGGGATTTCTCTTTCTTTATTAGCAAGAGCAATATCAATGATAGCAAGTTGTTTAGACTTATCTCTTATTTCAATAGAGTCTTCTTCTCGAATTAAATATGAAGCAATATTAACTTTTTTCCCATTAACTTTTACATGACCATGGTTAATTAGTTGTCTTGCAGAAAATATTGTTGTGGCAAATTTGGCTCTATAAATAATTGCATCAAGCCTTCTCTCTAATAAGCCTATAAGATTTTCGCTTGTATCACCTTTTAACATTGAAGCTTTTTTATAAATATTTCTAAACTGTCTTTCATTAATATTTCCATAATAAGATTTTAATTTTTGCTTGGCTTGAAGCTGAATACCATAATCTGATGGTTTTGAAGATCTGGTTTGACCATGTTGACCCGGGCCATATGCTCTTGTATTAAAAGGGCTCTTTGGTCTTCCCCAAAGATTAACTTTTAATCTTCTATCAACTTTATGTTTAGAGTTTAATCTTTTTGTCATTTAGTACCCGGCTTTATAAACTTACTCTATATTTTGTCAATCAACGTTTTTTACCTAAACTAGCAAATACACTTGATAAAATCCGTGTTTCTTTATCAGATAAGTCCATTTTGTAAAAAATATTTTTTAAGTTTTGCAACATTTTTGGTTTTTTTTCTATAGGTTTAAAGAAATTTATGTCTTCTAAGTTTTTTAAACAAAGATTGACCACTGATTGAATTTCTTTTTTTGAAGCAGTTCTAACTTTTTTCGATCTTATATATGGTTTTGTTTTAAGCTTTATTATGCTTGCAACAATTTGAGCAATAATTATTAAACTATGAGATAGGTTTAACGATTTAAATTTTGGGTTAGTAGGTATTTGTAGAGTGTAATTTGCATAACCAATCTCATTATTGGATAATCCTGAAGCCTCTGACCCAAATAAAAAGCCAACCTTCTTTTTAAAATTGATTTTTTTGAGACCCTCTAAATTAATATGTTTAATGTTTTTATTTCTAAACCTAGCAGATGTCGCAATAACAATATCAACGTTTTCAATCGCTTTTTCAATATTTTCATAAACCTCACTTTCCTTTATTATATTTTTTGCTCCTACTGAAGTTGCAAAAATTTTATCGTTAGGAAAAATAGGCCTTGGGTTCACAATAACTAATTTTTTAAAATCAAAATTTTTGATTGCTCTTGCACTTGCTCCTATATTTTCAGATAGCTGAGGTTTGTTTAGAATAAATGAGATATTGTTTTTACTCATTAACTACAATTATATTCATATACTGTTATTTGCTTGCAGGTGCTTTATCTTTAAATAATTTAAAATCAAGACTGTCAATTAGTGCTTTAAAAGAAGCATCTATAATGTTTGGAGAAACACCAATTGTAAACCAATTTTTTCCTTGAGAGTCTGTGCTTTCTATTGATACTCTTGTTGTTGCTTCAGTACCTGTATTAAGAATTCTTACTTTATAATCCACAAGCTTTAAATCCTTCAAATATTCAGAATACTTCACCAATTTAGTAACATTGTTTCTGATAGCATTGTCTAGTGCATGAACTGGTCCATTCCCCTCGCCTTCACAAATAATTTGTTCACCATCAACTTCTAATTTAGCTTTAGCTTTAGATAAAATTTGGTCTTTATCATTTTTTGATACTGAAACATCATATTCTTTAATAGAGATATATCTTGGAATTTCACCCATTACCCTTCTTGCTAGCAATTCAAATGAAGCATCTGCCCCATCATAGCTATAGCCTATGAATTCCCTATCCTTCACTTCATCAAGCAATTTTTTTACCTTTGGATCATTTTCCTCAATTTCAATTCCTATTGTTTTAAGTCTCGATAGGATATTTGATTTTCCTGATTGATCTGAAACAATAATATTTCTGTTATTGCCAACTTCTTCGGGACTTATGTGCTCATAAGTTTTGGGATCTTTTTGAACAGCAGATACGTGCAAGCCACCTTTATGAGAAAATGCTGCAGCACCAACATATGGCAAATGTTTATTAGGTTTTCTGTTTAATATTTCATCAAGTAGTCTTGAACATTGTGTGATCTGCTTAATATTTTTTTCCTTGATATTTGTTTCATATTTATCATACAATTCTTTTTTAAGATGGAACGTTGGAATTATAGACATTAGATTAGCATTACCACACCTTTCACCTAAACCATTAATTGTTCCCTGAATTTGTCTCACACCTGATAAGACAGCTGCAATTGAATTTGCTACTGCATTACCTGTGTCATTATGGGCATGTATACCTAAATTCTCACCAGGAATATGTTCTGATACTTCTTTAACAATTTTAGAAACTTCATGAGGAAGTGTTCCTCCATTTGTATCACATAAGACTATCCATTTAGCCCCATTATCATAAGCAGCTTTAATACATTCTAATGCATATTTTGGATTTGATTTATAGCCATCAAAAAAATGTTCAGCATCAAACATAAATTCCTTATCATTCTTTACAAAATGTTTTGTTGTCTCTCTAATGTTTTCTAAATTTTCTTCATTTGATATTCCTAAAGCAACATCAACATGAAAATCCCAAGCCTTTCCAACTAAACAAACTGAGTGGGTATTGGAATTCATAATAGCTGATAAACCAGGATCATTTTCAGCGCTTCGTCCAGATTTTTTTGTCATTCCGAAAGCTGTAAATTTTGAATTCTTTAAATTTAAATCTTTTTGAAAAAAATCAGTATCTGAGGGATTTGCACCTGGCCAGCCACCCTCAATATAATCTACGCCCAAGCTATCTAATGCATGAGCAATTTTTGTTTTTTCATCTATAGAAAAATGTACACCTTGGGTTTGAGCACCATCTCTTAATGTCGTATCAAAAATATATAATCTGTCTTTACTCATTTAAATTTCCAAAGTGTTGTACCATCTTTATCTTCTATTAAAACACCTTTGTCTAAAAGCTCATCTCTAATTCTATCTGCTTCTTTATAATCTTTATTTTTCCTAGCTTTATTTCTTAATTCTATCCTTTTTTGTATTTCAGACTCATTGATAGATACTTTGTCTTTTTTAAATTTTTCCCAAGTTTCAATACTTTCACAAAAGAATCCAACAAACTTACAAGCAGAGATAAATAATTCTTGATCCTTGCCTTTTTTTGCATTTTCATAAAGTTGGTGTAAATTAGCAATATATCCAGGAGTGTTAAGATCTTCATGTAATGGTTTTAGGATTTCTTCTGAAATTTCATTTTTACTTTTTAACTTATCTGAATATATAAGGTACCATTTATCTAATGTATTTTGACAATCATCTAAAAGTTTATTATTCCAGTCTAAAGGTTGTTTATAATGAGTGCTCATTAAAGCTAATCTTAAAACTTGACCACTCATTTTTTTTCTAAAATCTTTGATCTTAAGAATATTACCTTGGGACTTAGCCATTTTTTCATTTGACATAGTAATAAAAGCATTATGAATCCAGTAATTAGCAAAACTTTTTGTTTCATTGGCGCATCTTGATTGTGCAATTTCATTTTCGTGATGAGGAAATATTAAGTCTATACCTCCTCCATGAATATCGAATTCATTACCTAAAAATTTTTTTGACATGGCGGAGCATTCTAAATGCCAGCCTGGTCTTCCTTTTCCCCATGGAGAATTCCATGAAGGTTCATCTTCATTTGATGGTTTCCATAGTACAAAATCCTCAGAATTTTTTTTGTTTTCACTTACTTCGATCCTCGATCCAGCGATCAAATCTTCTAACTTTTTATTTGATAATTTTCCATAATCGGAAAATTTTTTTACTTCAAAATAAATATGTTTATTATTTTCGTAGGCAACACCTTTTTTTAACAATTCAGTTATCATTTCGATCATAAGATCAATATGTTCAGTTGCCTTTGGTTGATGAGTTGGATTCTCACAATTCAAATACAAACAATCACTTAAAAAATTTTTAGTTATTTTATCAGTTAACTCTTTTGATGATATATTTAGCTCTTTGGAAGATTTTATAATTTTGTCATCAATGTCTGTGATATTTCTAATGTATATGACTGAAGTAAATTTATATTTAAGTAGTTTAAAAAGAATATCAAAAATAACTAATGGTCTTGCATTTCCAATATGTGGATCATCATAAACTGTAGGTCCACAAACATACATTCCTATGGTTTTGTTATCCCGAGGAATAAACTTTTCTTTTTTATTAGTTAAATTATTTGTTAAATAAATATCCATTGCGCTAGATTAAGAAATATACCTTATTTTATGATTTGTTAATCTAATTGATTAACTAGGAATTTTACATACTGGAATGGGGTCCATTTTATGCAAGTTTTGTTTTCTAATTTTTTCGTATTTAGCTTTGTGAGGTGAGTCGGGATTGATCATTGCATCCTCTAATTCACTATAATTAAAACCAAGCTGACCTTCGTCAGTTCTTCCATCGTCCCATAAACCGTCAGTTGGGGGAGCATCGATGATCTCTTTTAATATACCTAATTCTTTACCTAATTCCCAAACTTGGGTTTTGTTACAGTCTGCTATTGGAGAAATATCAACTCCACCATCTCCATATTTTGTATAAAATCCAACTCCAAAATCTTCTACTTTATTACCTGTACCAACCACGATACCTTTATTAGCTGCTGCCACTTGATAAAGTGTGGTCATTCTCAACCTAGCTCTAGAATTGGCAAAACCATGTTCATTATCAAACTTATTAAGTGTTGTAGAAAAAGTTTCAAATAGTTTATCTAGACTGATCGTATGACTTTCAACATTCTTAAAGTTTTTAACTAACCATTCCTGATGTTTCAAGCTCAAATCATGTTGGTTCTCTATTTGCTTAATTGGCATTGTTAAAACAATTGTTTTTAAGCCTGTCATAGCGCTCAGAGTACTTGAAACTGAAGAATCTATTCCACCAGATATACCTATAACTAAAGATTGGGCTTTTGAGGGCATTTGATCAACATAATTTTTGATCCAATTAGATATATATTTTACTTTTTCTGTAGAATTCATATCTAATTATTTAATATTCTTTTCACTGATAACAATAGACTAAGATGCCGCTTGGATAGCATTTTTAGAATAGCTGCTATTCTTTTTAATCTCATCAGAAATTAAAAAAGCTAGCTCTAAGGCTTGATCAGAGTTCAACCTTGGATCACAATGAGTATGGTATCTACTTGACAAATCAGCATCTGATATTTTTCTTGCACCACCTGTACATTCAGTCACATCTTGTCCCGTCATTTCAACATGCAAACCACCAGCGTATGATCCCTCTGAATGGTGAACACCAAAAACATTTTTTACTTCACTGACAACATCGTTAAATGGTCTAGTTTTAAAACCTGTAGTTGATTGCATAGTGTTTCCATGCATTGGATCACATGACCAAATAACGTTTAATCCTTCTTTTTTAATACCTCTAATTAACTTAGGTAAAAATTTTTCAACATTCTTGTGCCCAAATCTAGAGATTAGAGTTATTTTACCTTTTTCATTTTTAGGATTTATAACTTCGCAAATTTTAGCTATTTCGTCTGGTTTTGAAGTCGGACCACATTTAATTCCAATCGGATTTTCAATCCCTTTACAAAATTCAACATGTCCACCATCAAGTTGTCTAGTTCTATCACCAATCCAAACAAAGTGTGCAGAAGTATCGTGATATTCTCCGGTAGTTGAATCAACTCTAGTCATGCTTTCTTCAAATGGTAAATGTAAAGACTCGTGAGATGTCCAGAAATTTACAGTATACAATCTGTTATTAAAATCTGAAGTTATTCCACATGCTTCCATAAATGCTAATGCATCTGCAATTTTATCTTCTAAATCCTTAAATTTTTTAGCTTGAGGACTCTTTTTAATATAATCTAAATTCCATAAATGAACCTTATTTAAATCTGCAAAACCCCCTTTAGAAAAAGCTCTCAATAAATTTAGTGTAGATGCAGATTGAGAATATGCTTTAAATAATCTTTTAGGATCTGCTTTTCTAGCTTTTTCAGAAAATTCTATAGCATTAATATTATCACCCAAGTAACTTGGTAATTCTTTATCACCCTGTTTTTCTGTAGGTGCGCTCCTTGGTTTAGAAAATTGACCAGCTATTCTTCCAAGCTTAACCACTGGTAGTGATGCTGAGTAAGTTAATATCAAGGACATTTGAAGAATAACTTTAAAAGTATCTCTTATATTATCAGGATGAAATTCTGCGAAACTTTCTGCACAGTCCCCACCTTGAAGAAGAAATGCTTTACCATCCACAACTTTTGCTAATTGATCTTTTAGATGTCTAGTTTCGCCTGCAAAAACTAAAGGAGGAAATGTCTTTAATTTATTCAAGACACTATTTAGTTCCTTCTCATCATCGTACTTAGGTACATGTTTGACAGGATACTTTCTCCAGCTATTAACTTTCCAATTTTTCATATTCAACTCAAGATTGTTGTAACAGAGTTTAGATATTATTCAACGGTTACTGATTTAGCTAAATTCCTAGGTTTATCTATATCGTAACCTTTCTTTAATGCTGAATAGTATGCCAATTTTTGTAAAGGTATTGTTAAAAGAAAAGGCAAAAGATCCTCATTAGTATTTTCTACTTCTAAGGTTTCCCAAATATTCTCTGATATAATTTCATCTTCGCTTTTATTTGTAATTAATAAAACTTTTGCACCTCTTGCAATTACTTCCTGCATGTTTGAAATTGTTTTTTTATAGTAACTGTCTCTTGGAGCTAAAACTACCACTGGCATACCTTCTTCAATTAATGCTAAAGGTCCATGTTTCATTTCTCCAGCTGGGTAACCTTCTGCATGAATGTAAGATAATTCTTTTAGTTTCAACGCTCCCTCTAATGCAATTGGATATGAAAATCCTCTACCTAAAAACATTGATCCTTTTGCCTCATTAAAGCTACTTGAGACTGATTGTATTTTATTATCTGTTAATAAAGTTTGATCTACTAATTTTGGGAGTTTTTTTAAGTCTATTAGTTTTTTTATAAAATTATCTTTATCTAAATCTTTTCTTAAAAAACTAAGTTTGAGACATAGAATATACAGTATTAACATCTGGCCTAGAAAGGCTTTTGTAGATGCTACACCAATTTCAATTCCACAATGGATTGGTAAAACAAAATCAGAGTCTCTTGCTATAGAGCTCTCAATAATATTGACAACTGAACATGTTTTCATACCATTTTGTTTACATAAATCTAGAGCAGCGTAAGTGTCTGCAGTTTCTCCAGATTGAGATACAAAAACATAAAGAGTATCTTTTTTAAATCTATTTTTTCTATACCTAAACTCAGATGCTATATCTACATTTACATCTAAAGAAGTTATTTGTTCAAACCAATATTTAGCCATTAAACAACTATGATAAGCAGTTCCACAACCAATCAATAATACGCTTGATATTTCACTTATTTTCCAAGGAAAATTATAAATATTAATATCATTATTAATATTATCTAAATATTCATTAATTCCATTCTTTAAAGTTTTGGGTTGTTCATCAATTTCCTTAGCCATAAAATGTTTATAATCACCTTTATCATATTTTTGCTCTTCAGAAGATAGCTGCAAAACTTTTTTGTTTATTTTTATTCCTTCATTATTAAAGAACTCAACTTGGTCTTTTTTAATAAAACAGAATTCACCGTCATTAAGATATGTAATTTTATTTGTCATAGATTTTAAAGCATAAGAGTCTGATCCCAAATAATTTTCATTTGGACCGTAACCTACAGCTAATGGTGAGCCTCTTCTGGCACCTACAATCAAGTCTGGTTGATCTTTAAAAAGTATCCCTAAAGCAAAACTTCCATGAAGTGATTTTAAAGTTTTTTTAATTGAGTCTATAATATTTTTAGTTTTCAAATATTCTGTTATTAAATGAACTATAACTTCTGTATCTGTTTGAGATTTAAACTTATGCCCTTTACTAACTAAAAATTTTTTTAATAACGTTGAATTTTCAATTATACCATTATGAACTACTGACACATTTTGAGAAGAATGAGGGTGTGCATTAATACTATTTGGTAATCCATGAGTTGCCCATCTAACATGACCAATCCCTATGGTGCCCTGCATATTTTGAACTAAAGAGTCTTTTTCAAGATTATCGACTCTCCCCTCAGATTTAACCTCATTGATCAAGCCAGCAGAAAGAGTAGCTATACCAGCTGAGTCGTATCCTCTATATTCTAATTTTTTTAGAGAATTTATAATTGTCGCTGATACAGGTTTGCTGCTATTTATACCGATAATTCCACACATAATTATTTTTGTTTTCTTTTATAATTCTTAACTTCAGTTTGTAAACTTCTTGTTAAAGCCAAAGATTTTTTTCTTACTTTTTTTGTAATAACAGAGCCTGCACCAACTACACTGTCTGACTCAATAACTAACGGAGCTATTAAAGAAGAATTTGATCCTATGAAAACATTATCTTTTATTTTTGTTTTATTTTTTTTAATACCATCATAATTACAAGTAATCGTGCCTGCCCCAACATTAACAAACTTTCCAATATCACTATCTCCGATGTATGATAGATGGTTTGCCTTTGATTTTTTTCCTAGTATGCTTTTTTTAACTTCTACAAAATTTCCGATTTTTGATCCTTCCTTTAAAATTGTACCTGGTCTAATTCTGGCATAAGGACCAACGTCAACTTTATTCTCTATTTTACAACCTTCAAGATGAGTAAAAGATTTTATAACTACGTTATTTCCAATTTTAACTCTTGATCCAATAACAACGTAAGGTTCAATTATAACATTTTTACCAATTTTTGTATCTTTTGAAAAATAAATTGTTTCAGGTCCTAACATTTTAACACCCGACCTTAAAAACTTATTCCTAAGTTTAATTTGTAATTTAAGAATATTTAATTGTTTCATCTTTGAAATTCTTTATATTAAGTATATATCATTCTTAATTCACAAAATATTTCTTAAAAATACTTTTATAATGGCAAAGCAATTTACAATACTTTTCGACCTAGACGGTACATTGGTAGATACTGCGCCAGATTTAATGCGTGCACATAATCATGTTATGAAGAAATTTGGATATTCAACCAAATCAACTCAGGAGATTAGAAATTTAGTTGGTCAAGGTGCTGGGGCCATGCTCGGAAGATCTATTTGGGGCCAAGCAAAAAAAGAATTTGGTAAAGTTCAAGACGACAAAATAAAAAAGAATATGATTCAAGATTTTGTAGATTTTTACGGTAAAAATATAATGAATGAAAGTAAACTAATAGATGGTGTCAAAGATTTTTTAATTTGGTCTAAAAAAAAAAATTTATCAATGGCAGTTTGTACAAATAAACAAGAACACCTTGCAATTGATCTTTTAAAGAAGATAGGTATATATGATTTTTTTGAATATATAGCTGGTCATGATACGTTTGACTATTGTAAGCCAGATCCAAGACATCTTACATCAGTTATTGAAATATTAGATGGCGATTTAAATAAAGCCTTAATGATTGGAGATAGTGAAACAGATGCTAACGCAGCAAAGAATGCAGGTATCCCATTAATCTTATTAGAGGATGGTTATACAGAAAAAAAAACTTCTGAGATGTATCATAATCATCTGGTGAAAGATTTTATAGGAATAGAAAAAATAATATCTAAATATTTGAATGATTGATCTTAATATAATTGTAGCATTAATTAGTTATTATTTTGTAATGTATGTTACTCCTGGTCCAAATAATGCCATGGTTTTAACGTCTGGCCTTAAGTTTGGATTTCTAAAAACTATTCCCCATATTTCTGGTATTACTTTTGGCCATATTATTCAATTAATTCTAGTTTGTTTTGGATTAGGAAAAATATTTCAAATATTTCCATTAATTCAAGCAATTTTAAAAATTTTATGTGCTATTTATCTTTTGTATTTAGGATACAAAATTCTTGGATCCTTTAATAAAATTAAAGAAAATAATTCTAAACCTTTGAAATACTATGAAGCTGCATTATTTCAAATAGTAAATCCTAAGGCATGGACAATATCTAGTATGGCTGCATCTGGTTTTTTAAATACTGAAGGAAACTTATTAGCTTCAATTTTTTTTATTGCTTTGGTAGCTTCTATAATATGTCCACTATCTATTGCTCCTTGGGCAGCTTTTGGGGCTGCGATAAGAAATTTAGTAAAGAATAATACTTTAAGAGCAATTATTGAGTATTTTTTAGCATTTTTACTTTTGTTAACAGCCATTTTTATTGTAATACAAAAGTAATTTATTATTTATAATATCAAATTTAAGGAGAATCTTTGTTATTAAATAAAGTAAAAGTATATCCATCAAAAATACATCTTCCAAAAAAAAAACAACTCGCATGGAAGATAGCTGAAATATCATCTGATAATAGCAAATTAAGTAAAGAGTCAATAGAGATGGTTATAAATAGAATCATTGATAATGCCTCCGTTGCAATTGCATCTTTAAACAGAAAACCAGTCATATCAGCTCGTGAAATGGCTTTTGGGCATAAAAAAAAAAATGGTTCTACATTATTTGGTGTTAACTCAAAAATTAGATTTGATGTCGAGTGGGCAGCATGGGCAAATGGTACCGCCGTAAGAGAGCTTGATTTTCATGATACTTTTTTGGCAGCAGATTATAGTCACCCTGGAGACAATATTCCCCCAATTTTAGCAGTTGGTCAAAAACTCAAAAGAAGTGGTACTGACCTTTTAAGAGGAATAATAACAGCTTATGAAGTGCAAGTGAATTTAGTAAAAGGAATTTGTTTACACAAACACAAAATAGATCACATAGCACACTTGGGACCTAGCGTTGCTGCTGGTATAGGTTCAATGTTAAAACTAAAAACTGAAACAATTTATCAAGCAGTGCAACAAGCCCTACACACAACAATATCTACTAGGCAGTCTAGAAAAGGTGAAATTTCTAGTTGGAAAGCCTATGCACCAGCTCATGCTGGAAAACTTGCAATAGAAGCTGTAGATAGAGTTATGCGAGGCGAAGGTGCTCCAAGTCCAATTTATGAGGGGGAAGATAGTGTAATAGCAAGAATTCTTGATGGTAAAAAAGCATTATATAAAGTTCCTCTACCGAAAAAAAATGAAATCAAAAAGGCAATACTTGAGACTTATACTAAGGAGTATTCAGCTGAATATCAGTCACAAGCTTTAATTGATTTAGCAAAAAAAATTAAAAGGAAAATTAAAAATCTTAACTTAATTAAGAAAATTGATATCCATACAAGTCATCATACACATTATGTTATTGGCACAGGAGCAAATGATCCTCAAAAAATGGACCCTAATGCTAGTAGAGAAACATTAGATCATTCAATAATGTACATTTTTGCTGTAGCATTAGAAGATGGGAAATGGCATCACGTTAATTCATATACTAAAGCAAGAGCTAAAAGAAAAAGCACTATCAGAATTTGGAGATCAATAAAAACTCATGAAGATAAAAAATGGACTAAAAAATACCATAACCCAAATCCTAAAAAGAAATCATTTGGTGCTAAAGTAATTGTAACTTTAAAAAATGGTCAGAAAATATCTGAACAACAAGATAGAGCAGACGCCCATCCTTATGGATCAAGACCTTTTAAAAGACAAAACTATATTAATAAATTTTTAATTTTAACTGAAAATATTGTTGATAAGAAAGAAAGAGATAGATTCTTAAAAACAGTACAAAATCTAAACAAATTAAAATCAGGTCAATTAAATAGACTAAATATACAGGTAAAAAAAAGTAAACTAAAAAGAAATTTTAAAAAAGGAATCTTTTAATGCACTTTGTTGATAAAGAACCTAACCAAAAGAGAATAGATTTTAATGAAAAACTAAAATCAAATAAAATCCTTAGAGTTCCAGGTGCATACAATCCTCTAACTGCTAAATTGATTGAAGAAATAGGTTACGACGCAGTTTATGTTTCTGGTGGAGTCATGGCTAATGATCTTGGTTTTCCTGATATTGGATTAACTACTTTGCAAGATGTGAGTACAAGATCATATTTAATCTCCAGGGTAACAAATCTTCCGACTATTGTTGATATTGATACAGGTTTTAAATCTTGCAAAGAAACAATTGAAGTCTTTGAAGAATTTGGAATTACAGCTGTACATATAGAGGATCAAATTGAAAGAAAGAGATGTGGGCATTTAGATAATAAAGAATTAATTAAAACTGATGCGATGGTTAAAAAGATTAAAGAATGCGTATCAGCAAAAAAAGATGAGAATTTTAAAATTATTGCAAGATCTGATGCAAAAAGTGTTGAAGGAATTGATAAAATGATTGAGAGATGTAAAGCTTATATTGATGCAGGCGCTGAAATAATTTTTCCAGAGGCTTTGGAAAATGAAAAAGATTTTGAAAAAGTAAGAAAAGAACTATCTTGCTACTTACTTGCTAACATGACTGAATTTGGTAAATCTAAACTATTTAATTACAAAGAATTAGAACGGTTAGGTTATAATATTGTGATTTATCCAGTTACTACTCAACGATTAGCAATGAAAAACGTTGAGGATGGATTAAGAGACATTTATGCAAATGGACATCAAAACAACATCATTGATAAAATGCAGACGAGAAAACGATTATATGAGCTTGTTGATTATGAGAAGTACAACAGTTTAGATGAAAAAATTTATAACTTTAGTTCAGAGGGTCATGAATAATGAGTGATGATATTAAAAAAGGTTTACTAGGAATAGTTGTTGATGAGACAGAAGTTTCTAAAGTTATGCCTGAAATTAATTCTCTAACATATAGAGGATATGCTGCACAAGATTTATGTGAATATTGCAGATTTGAAGAAGTTGCTTATTTAATTTTAAACAAAGATCTTCCAAATACCTTAGAACTTAGAAAATTTGAAAAAGAAGAAAAGAATAATAGAAACTTATCTAAAGATCTTTACGCAATTCTAAAAAAAATGCCTAAAAATTCTCACCCAATGGATGTGGCTAGAACAGCTGTAAGTATAATGGGTCTTGAGGATAAGGATACAGTAGATTCATCACCAGAGTCTAATATGAGAAAAACTATCAGAATTTTAGCTAAAACACCTACAGCATTAGCAGCCTTCTATAGATTAAGAAAAGGTAAAAAAATTATTAAACCAAAAAAAAACTTAAACATAGCTGAAAATTTTTTCTACATGTGTTTTGGTAAAGTGCCACAAAAAGAAATAGTAAAAGCTTTTGATGTTTCTTTAATTTTATATGCTGAACATAGTTTTAATGTATCAACATTTACAGCAAGAACTATCACAAGTAGTTTATCTGATATTCATGGAGCTATTACAGGAGCAATAGCAAGTTTAAAAGGCCCTCTTCATGGTGGTGCAAACGAAGAAGTAATGCATATGATGAATAAAATTAAGACACCAAACAATGCACTTAAGTGGATTAATAATGCTTTGAAAAATAAAGATGTAGTTATGGGCTTTGGTCATAGAGTTTATAAAAGTGGAGACTCTAGAGTGCCAACAATGAGAAAATATTTTGCAAAAGTTGCTAAAATTAAAAAAGATAAAAAATTTGAAAAAATTTACGATATTGTGGAAAAGGTAATGATTGAAAGAAAAAATATACATCCAAATGTAGACTACCCAACCGGACCTACTTATCATTTAATGGGTTTTGATACTGATTTTTTCACACCTATTTTTGTTATCTCAAGAATTACAGGATGGTCAGCTCACATATTTGAGCAACATGCGGCTAACAAATTAATTAGACCACTTGCTAGTTATAAAGGTAACCAACACAGAAAAGTTGTTCCACTCAATCAAAGATAATTAATTACTTTTCTATCTTAGCAAATCTAGAATTTCGTAAAATTTCACATTTATAGTTATTATTTTCTACATATTCATCAATAGCTTTTTTAACCCCCGGAGCATATGACAAGTTGTAGTCATCACATAAAATAGTGCCATCATTATTAATAACTTCACTACAACTATCTAGGTCATTTTTGACAGTATTGTAATCATGACCACCATCTAAGAATACATAGTCCACTTTAGTCATATCTATTTTTTTTAATACCGAGTTTGAATTTCCTTTTATTAAATGAATATTATTCTGAAATTTTTTTAATAAATCTTCAACAGCTTCTATGGTGTATGGATCTTGTCTTTTAATATATCTAAAATAAATTTGTTTAAAAGGGTTTGAAAAATTTGTATTTGGAATTATCTCAGATTTATTTTCCTCACTTTTTTCGAATAAATCTAACCCTATGTATTGAAAATTATTACCATTTAATTCAGATAGTAGTTCACAAACATTTCTTGCGGTTACACCATGAAAAACACCTACCTCTAAAAAAATTTTCGGATTTTTTTTTTTAATTTCTTCTAAAAAAAACTCACCATCACCTTTTTGTTTTAAACTAGTTTTTCTAAAATATTTCTTATATTTCAATTACTGAAGGCTTCTGCCCAAGTTCCTTGTGTAGAAGCTTTAGAATACTCTGTAGCTCTTCCCTCAAAGAAATTCATATGTTCAACCGCATTCAACATTGTATCTAACCAAGTTAGAGGGTTTTTATCTATATCGTAAATTGGTTCTAATCCCAATTGAACTAATCTTCGGTTTCCAATAAATCTGATATAGTCTTTTACTTCTTGAGCAGTTAATCCTTCCATAGGACCCATTTCAAACGCAAGATCTATAAAAGCGTCTTCATGTTCTATAATAGTTCTACATGCTTCATAAAGTTCTTTTTTTAATTTTGGTGTCCAAATTTCAGGATTTTCTTTTATGAATTCTTTGAAAATTCTAATCATTGAATTACAATGAAGAGTCTCATCTCTAACCGACCAAGTAACTATTTGGCCCATACCCTTCATTTTGTTATGTCTTGGAAAATTTAGAAGAATTGCAAAACTTGCAAACAGTTGTAAACCCTCTGTAAATGCACTAAACACTGCAACTGTCTTTGCGATATCTTCTTTAGAATTTACGTTAAAATCTTGCATATAATCATATTTATCTTTCATTTCTTTATATTTCATGAAAGCTGAATATTCTGACTCTGGCATACCAATCGTATCTAAAAGATGGGAATAAGCTGCAACATGCACGGTTTCCATTGAAGCAAAGGCAGTCATCATCATCAATACTTCAGTTGGTTTAAAAACTGTAGTATAGTGTCTTAAATAACAATTGTTCACTTCAACATCTGCTTGTGTAAAAAATCTGAATATTTGAGTCAATAAATTCTTTTCTGGTTGTGATAAATTTTTTTGCCAATCTCTAACATCATCACCAAGTGGAACCTCTTCTGGTAACCAGTGAATTCTTTGTTGAGTTAACCAAGCATCATAACACCATGGGTACCTGAAAGGTTTGTAAACTGGGTTTTCAACTAATAAACCCATTTTATTTGGTTTAATGATCTCATTTTTTTCTGACTCAATAATTTTTTTATTTTTCTTCTCTACTACTGACATGATAGACACTCCTCGTATTCTTCTTCTTTGTTTTGGGTTGATTTATTTTTATAAACATTAGCCATAATATCTGTTGACTTAGCGTCATTAATATTTTCAGCTCTTTGAATTGATTTTGATCTACAGTAATAAAGGCTCTTTAAGCCTTTTTTCCAAGCATCAAAATGAATTTTATGTAACTCTTTTTTATGAACATCAGCAGGTAAAAATAAATTTACTGACTGTGCTTGAGAAATAAACGGTGTTCTATCACCGCTTAGTTCTATGATCCAACTTTGGTTTAATTCAAAAGCAGTTTTAAAAACATCTTTTTCTAGATCTGTTAAAAAATCTAGGTGAGATACTGATCCTTGATTAGTTGTTATTGTAGACCAAGTTTCATCATTGTTTTTTTTATGACTATCTAAAATTTCCTCAAGATATCTATTTCTAACATTAAAAGATCCAGATAAAGTTTTATGTGTATAACTATTAGCTGCTATTGGTTCTACTCCTGGTGAAGCACCACCACAAATTATAGAGATTGATGCAGTTGGAGCAATTGCGGTTTTGTTTGAAAATCTTTCTTTAAAACCGTATTCTGCAGCATCAGGACAAGCTCCTCTTTCATCTGCTAATTCTTTTGATGCTTGATTCACTTTCTCGTATATATTTTTAAAAATTTTTTTATTCCAAGATTTCGCCATCACCGACTCAAGTGGAATTCTATTTTTTTGTAAAAATGAATGGAAGCCCATTACACCTAGTCCAACACTTCTTTCTCTTTCGGCAGAATATTTAGCATCTTTGAATTGATCTGGTGCTTTATTTATAAAATCAGACAAAACATTGTCTAAAAACCTCATAACATCACTAATCATTTCAGGATCATCTTTCCATTCTTCATATTTTTCTAAGTTTAAAGATGATAAACAACAAACAGCTGTTCTGTCTTTTCCATCTTTATCAATTCCTGTTGGTAAAGTTATTTCACTACATAGGTTAGATGTCTTAACTGTAAGATTAGCTAATTTATGATGTTGGGGAATTTGTCTATTAACAGTATCAATATAAATAATATAAGGTTCGCCTGTTTCAATTCTAGCTGTAAGTAATCTTATCCATAAATTTCTCGCGGAAATAGTTTGTTGAATTGTTCCATCTGCAGGACTTTTTAGTGCCCACTGTTCATCTGTTTCAACAGCACGCATGAATGCATCTGAAACTAAAACTCCATGATGTAAATTTAAAGCTTTTCTATTTGGATCACCACCGGTTGGTCTTCGCATTTCAATAAACTCCTCTATCTCTGGATGATCAATAGGTAAGTAACAAGCAGCAGATCCTCTTCTAAGTGAACCTTGACTAATAGCCATTGTTAAGGAGTCCATAACTTTTATAAAAGGAATTATCCCTGATGTTTTTCCTACTTTACCAATTCTTTCTCCAATTGATCTTAAGTTACCCCAGTAACTTCCTATACCTCCTCCTTTAGCTGCTAACCAAACATTTTCACTCCACAAATCTAAAATGCCACTTAAACTATCTGAAGCTTCGTTTAAAAAACATGAAATAGGTAGGCCTCTTTTTGTTCCTCCATTTGACAGGACTGGAGTAGCAGGCATAAACCAAAGGTTACTAATATAATTATAAATTCTTTGTGCATGTAAGTTGTCATCTGAGTAAGTACTTGCTACTCTTGCAAATAGATCTTGAAACGACTCATTGTGTCCGAGATATCTGTCTTTTAAAGTAGCTTTACCGAAGTCTGTTAAATTTTTATCTTTAGAACGATCAATCTTAATAATAATTCCTTTTTCATTCTGAAAAAGCTCAGTCTCATTATTTAGTGAAAATAAATCTGGTCTGTTATCTTTTGTAACTTCTCTTACTTGTGGGCTATATTCGGAGACAGCTCTCTTTAATGCTTGGGATAGAGTTTTATTCATAAAATTGTTATTTTAGTTGGTTAAATGTACGAAAACAACTATATGTTGTATGCGCCTATTATTAATATACTATATGAATACTAAATCAACAGAACATTTATAGAACATTAAAAAAATAATTCAAGTATAAAATTAAAAAAAATGTAAGTAATTAACAGCATGAATCAATTAGTAAAAATAGATCCCTTCGGATTTAGAGAATATGACGCAAGATGGCTTTATGAAAAAGATATTAATGAGGAGGGAATCACAGATTTAGGAAAGGGTCTAGGTACTCAAATCAAACAACACACACAAAAAGATAACCCAAGGGTTATAGTTGGGCATGACTATAGATCATATAGTGAAAAAATAAAATCAGCTTTAAAAAGAGGTTTAGTCTCAACTGGATGTTTCATAGAAGACGTCGGTTTATCCTTATCTCCAATGGTTTATTTTGCACAATTCAATTTAAATGCAGATGCAGTTGCAATGGTAACAGCCAGCCATAATGAAAATGGTTGGACAGGAGTAAAAATGGGCATCGAAAAAGGATTAACACATGCTCCTGAGGAAATGAAAGAATTAAAGGAAATCACATTAAATCAAAATTTTACAAAAGGTGATGGTAATGAGAAACAAATTAAAAATTTTGATAAAGTCTATAAACAAGATTTAATTAATAAAAATAAGTTAAAAAAAAAGATAAAGGCTGTAGTTGCATGTGGTAATGGCACAGCTGGAATTTTTGCTCCTGAAATACTTAGAGGTATTGGGTGTGAGGTAATTGAATTAGACTGCAATTTAGATTGGAATTTTCCAAAATATAATCCAAACCCTGAAGATCTAGAAATGCTTCATGCTATAGTTAAATCAGTAAAAGAAAATAATGCTGATATAGGTTTTGGTTTTGATGGAGACGGTGATCGTGTTGGTGTAATCGACAACGAGGGAAAAGAAATTTTTTCAGATAAAATAGGATTGTTAATAGCAAGAAACCTATCTAATTCACACAAAAATTCAAAGTTTATTGTAGATGTAAAATCAACTGGTCTTTACTCAACAGACAAAATTTTAAATAAAAATCAATGTGAGACTCTCTATTGGAAAACAGGTCATTCTCACATAAAAAGGAAAGTGCATAATGAAAAAGCTTTAGCAGGATTTGAAAAAAGTGGACATTTTTTTTTCAATCAACCATTAGGTTATGGTTATGACGATGGAATTTACTCTGCAATTCAAGTCTGCCACTTATTAAATAATCAAGAAAAGAAAATGAGTGAAATAATTAAAGAACTTCCTACTACTTACCAATCGCCAACGATGGCGCCATTTTGTAAAGACGAGGAAAAATATAAAGTAGTTGATGAAATGGTAAAGGAATTTAAAAAAATAAAAGATCAAAAATTAAAAATAGATAATCAAGAAATAAAAGAGATTATAACTGTAAATGGAGTTAGATTTTCTTTTGAAGATGGTTCTTGGGGTTTAATTCGAGCATCCTCTAATAAACCCTCATTAGTTGTAGTAACTGAAAGCCCTACTTCTGATGAAAGAAAATTAAATATTTTTAAATTCATTGATAAAACATTAATGAAAACCGGCAAGATTGGTGGGTACGATCAAAAAATTTAATAAAATAAAGATTCAACTAAAAAGTGTTCATAAAATTGTAAAGAATCATTTAATTTATACTTGTGAGGTGATGGAGGGAGACTGAAGTCACCTCTTTTTTTTTATGGCTGATAAAAAAATTAGATCAATAGCTAAAACTTTTTCTTGGAGATTTATCATTTTTGTTTATTGGGTAATTTTTGGATACATATACACTGGAACATTCACAGGTGCAGGAATACTCGGTGTTGGATCAATAGTTCCACTTTTTTTTTACTATTTTCATGAAAGAATTTGGAACAAAGTTAAGTGGGGAACTGGTTAATATTAATTTATAGATAAGTATTCAAAAAAAGATCTAATCGAAACAATAATTAGGAATATCCCAAAGATTTTACTTAATATATTTTTATTTATTCTATAAACTGCTTTTGCACCTACTCTAGCCATTATCATTGTTACGGGCACAAAAACCAAAAACCCAAGTAAATTTACATATCCAAGACTGTAGGGTGTATTAATATTATCTACAATTTTACCTCCGGTAATCATTGTAATTGTACCAAAAACTGCAATCAAAAATCCTACTCCTGCTGCAGTTCCTATTGATCTCCTAATATCGTATCCAAAAGTTCTCATAAAAGGAACCATTAATGAACCGCCACCAATCCCTAATAATACAGATATGAAACCGATAATAACTCCAGAAATATTTTTAGCAGAGTTGGAAATCATTTTTGGATTTTTTAAAAGTTGTTCTCTAAAAAAAATAAAGAATAAACCAACGATAAAGGCCATAATGGAAAAGAATAAAACAAAAGCAGGTGTTTTTAAGTTCACTGCTAAAAATGTTCCAGCAATCACACCAAATAAAATAAATAAACCAAAAGATTTAATTAACTTAAAATCAACTGCATCGTACTCCATATGAGTTTTAGTTGATATAATGGAAGTCGGAATTATTATTGCCAATGAAGTACCAACTGAGAGATGCATTCTTGTAGCAATATCAAAATCTAAAATGGTAAAAGCATAATAAAGAGCAGGCACTATTATAATACCACCACCAACACCTAATAATCCTGCCATAAAACCAGCAACAGATGCTGCTAAAGATAAAACAAATAAAAGATTTATAATTTCATTTATGTCTAAAGTTTCCATTATGAGTTAGACTGAATTGCTTTCTCATTATTCTGAACAATAGTCATAATATGTTTTGCTTTTTGAAAATCAGAGTCTCTTGCCATCATATTATCACTTAAATATCTTTTCCATTCTTTTGAACCAACTTGTCCATGATATAAACCTACTGTATGTCTCATGATATGATTAATTTTTGTTCCTAATTTTACCTCTTTATCAGCATACTCTAAAAGTTTTTCTACAACTTGTTCCCTTGTAGTAATACTTTTTGTCTTGAATATTTCTTTTTCAATTTCAATTAAGGAATATGGATTTTGATATATTGATCTTCCTATCATTACACCATCACAAAACTTTAAATGATTATTTATTTCCTCAACTTTTGTGATTCCACCATTTATAATTATTTCTAAATTAGGATTTTCTTTTTTAATATCATAAACCATTTTATAGTTTAATTTTGGAATGTTTAAATTTTGTTTTGGAGATAAACCTGTCAAAATTGCTTTCCTTGCATGCAAAATACATGTTTTTGAACCAGCGTCTCTCATCTTATGAATAAAATTATTTAAATAATCGAAATCTTCTGTATCATCGAAACCAATTCTTGTCTTAGCTGTAACAGGAATTTTACATACATTTACCATTGAATTAATACATTCAGCAACCAAATCAGGTTCTTTAATTAAACATGCGCCAAATTTATTTTTTTGGACTTTTTTGCTAGGACAACCAAGATTAATATTAATTTCATCATAACCCATGTCTTCTGCAATTTTAGATACTTCTGCTAACTCTTCTTTATTAGAACCACCAACTTGTAAAGCTAATGGTTTTTCTTCAGGACTAAAGGATAAAATTTTTTTCCTATCGCCGTGAATTGCTGATTTTGTAGCGACCATTTCAGTATAAAGCATTACATTTTTGCTCATCAGTCTTAAAAAGAAACGATCATGCCTATCAGTACAATCCATCATTGGGGCAACTGATATTTTTCTGTTTATTTGTTTTTTAGAATCCAAGGTCTTTACCCATTATTTTATCAGGTAACCATGTAACAATCTCAGGAAAAATACATAAAATTACTATAGCTAAAGCCATAATAATCATAAACGGTATAGATCCTTTTAAAATTTCTGACAAACTAACGTCTGGGGTAATTCCTTTAATAATATAAAGATTTAATCCAACTGGTGGAGTAATTAAGCCAATCTCCATATTAATTGTAAAAACTATTGCAAACCAGTAGGGGTCAAACCCTAAAGAAGTAATAACTGGCAATAATATAGCTGAAGTCATTACGATAACTGCAACTGGCGGTAAAAAGAAACCAGCTATTAAAAGAAATATGTTTATTAGAATGAACACAACCCATTTGTTAGAGCTTAATTCGACCATGCTCTGTGCTAATGACTGAGTTACATAAAGTTGTGAAAGAGTAAATGCAAAAAGATATGAGGCAGCAATAATGAACATTATCATTACACTTTCTTTCATTGAAACTTTAACAATGTTCCAAATTTTTTTTGGCTGATAAATTTTATACACAACAGCAATTAATACAAAAACTAAGAATGCCCCCACACCAGATGCCTCGGATGGTGTCGCAACTCCTCCATAAAGAACATATAAAACACCTGCTATAATAGCTAGGAAAGGAAGAATTCTTGGTAATACCTCAAGTTTTTCTTTTAGAGTTGGTCTTACTCTATTTCTTAAAGCTTTTGCAGCTTCTTTATCAATAAAATAACTATGTATTAAAGCCCATATCGCAAACATACCTGCCAACATAAAACCTGGTACAAGCCCACATAAAAATAATCTACCAATTGATGTACCTGTTGCGATTCCGTAAACTATTAAAACAATACTGGGGGGAATTAAAACTCCTAAAGTTCCACCAGCCGCAATGGTTCCTGTTGCGATTTGGTCGGAGTAACCTCTTTTTCTCATTTCAGGTATTCCCATTGTTCCAATCGCAGCACAAGTTGCGGGACTAGATCCACTTAATGCGGCAAAAATTGAACAAGCTCCTATATTAGAAATCACCAGTCCCCCGGGAACTCTCCAAAGCCATCTATCTAATCCTGTATATAAATCTTTTCCCGCAGGAGAATTGGCAACAGCCATTCCCATCAAAATAAACATCGGTATTGAGAGCAGAACAAAAGAGTTTAGTCCTGCAAAAAATGTTTCGGCAAAGACATCTAGCATTTGAAAACCTTCAAATGTAACCAATAGAGCTATAGAGACAAAACTCAAACCAAAAGCAATTGGAATTCCAGAAAAAAGTACTATTAATGTAAAAACTGCAACGATTATAGCTATAATTAATGGATCCATTTATCTAAAATCCTTTTCATCAGTTAGTTTTATAATTTCTGCAATGTACTGTAATATCATTAATAAAGCCCCTATCATCATTGATGAATATGGTATCCATAGTGGTGGATCCCAGACAGTTCCTGTTGAATAATTTTTGGTAAATGCTTCCTCCACCATTAAAAATCCAAAGTAAAATAAAATTAAGAAAAACACTAAACTTAATGAGGATGTAAAAATTTTTAATATAATTATATTTTTTTTTGATAAAAAATCATAAATCCATTCCATGCTTACATGAGCTTTTTCACTTAGAACGTATACGCTCCCTATAAAAGTTGAAGCAACTAACAACATAGTTACGAGTTCTGTTTGCCAAGTAATTGCTCTTTGAAAAAAATATCTTTCAAAAACAAGCTCAACGATTACTAAGATTGATAAAAGCAATGCTAATACAGCGAAAGCACCACAAGCTTTAGCTATTAGATCACAAAATTGAAGATATTTTTTTTTCATAAAAAAAACCCCTATTTAATAAGAATAAATAGGGGTTCTTTATATATTATTTTATTTAACTGCTAAAGCCATTTCCATCAGCTTATCGCCACCTTGAACTTTATCAGCAAATGCCTTGTGAGAAGATTTTTTCGCAATCTCTACCCATGCAGCATGATCTTTTGCATCCATGTATACTAATTTTACACCAGCAGCCTTGTAGGCATCTTCAAACTTTTTATCTAAGTTTTCTACTTGAGCTGTCATGTATTTCTCAGCTACTTTACCAGCTTTCATTAAAGCTTTTTGTTGCTTAGAATTTAGAGCATCGAAAGACTTTTTTGACATCAAAATTGGTTCATACATAAACCATAGACCAAATTTTCCTGGAGGGGTTGCACATGAAACTTGTTCATAAATTTTGTAACTTACAAAACTTCCTGAACTAGTGTTAGCACCTGTTAATACACCAGTTTGTAGACCTGTATAGATTTCAGATGATGGCATACTTTGTATACCGGCACCTGCTGCTTCTAACATTTGATTAAATGCTTTTCCTGCAGCTCTCATAACTTGACCTTTTGCATCACTAGGATTTTTTATACATTTTGTTTTTGAAGCAAAACCACCACCTAACCAAGCATCAGATAAAACTACAACACCAGCATCATTAATGATTTTTTTAATTTCAGTCATCATTGGACCTTTATTAAATCTTAATGCATGGTCATGATTTTTTACTGTTCCTGGCATTAAGGTTGCATCGAACTCTGGATGGAATTTAGACGCATATGCTAATGGAAAAGCAGAAATATCTAATTGACCTGTTGTCATAGGTTTCCACTGTTCTTTAGGTTTATACAAAGATTTGGCAGGATAAATTCTTATATCCACTCCAACATTTGCTTTTTTTACTTCGTCAGCGATTATTTGAACCATTTCGTGACGTGGGTCGAATGATCCATCAGCTCTTGGAGTTCCCGGCCATTGGTGACTTGCTTTTAATGTAACAGCAAAAGCAGAACCAACAGTAGTGAAAACAAAAACTAATGAAGCTAAATATAAAGATATTTTTTTTAACATTATTATTTCCCTCTATTGTTATTTTTATTAATTCAATTAAAATAAAGTTATTAATAAGAGTCAAGTCGTCAAAAAAACAAAATAAACGATAAAATATGGATGGACCTTTAAAAAATTTACTAGTTGTTGATTTAACTAGAGTATTAGTAGGTCCTTACTGTACCATGATACTTTCTGATCTAGGTGCAAGAGTAATAAAAGTAGAAGCTCCTGAAATCGGAGATGACTCCAGAAAGTTTGGGCCATTTGTTGAAGATTACTCAGCATATTTTATGTCTTTAAACAGAGGAAAAGAAAGTATTGCCCTTAATTTAAAAGACAGTGATGATAAAAAAATTTTTGACAAAATTTTAGCTAAGGCAGATATTTTAGTTGAAAATTTCAAACCAGGCACTTTAGAAAAATGGGGTTATGGTTGGAAAGAAGTAAATAAAAAATTTCCTAAATTAATTTATGCTTCAGCTTCTGGATTTGGACAAACAGGTCCCTTAAAAGAATTACCAGCGTATGATATGGTAGTACAAGGTATGGGTGGTTTGATGAGCGTTACTGGTCAACCTAACTCAGAACCTACAAGAGTTGGTACTTCTATTGGGGACATTACTGCAGGATTGTTTACTGCTATTGGAATTAATGCAGCTCTTTATGATAGAAAAAAAACTGGGAAAGGAATGTATATTGATGTTTCCATGCTTGATTGTCAGATAGCAATTCTAGAAAATGCAATTGCAAGATATTTAGCAAAAAATGAAATTCCTAAACCTATGGGGTCTCGTCATCCATCTATTGCTCCTTTCGAAGCTTTTAAAACTAAAGATAGTCACATCATAATTGCTGCAGGAAACGATAAATTATTCGAGAAACTTTGTAATATTTTAAATATAAAAGAAATTAATAGTGAATCAAAATTTTCTGATAATTCATCTAGAGCTAGTAATATGGACGAGCTAAAGAAAATTCTTGAGGATAAGTTAAAAACTAAAGAAACTAATGAATGGGTTAAAATAATGGAAAAAGAAAAAATTCCATGTGGTCCAATATTTAATATTAAAGAGGCGGTTGAAAATCCTCAAATTGAATCTAGAAATATGATTGTAAAAGCTTACCATAAGAAAATAGGTGATTTTAAATTAGCTGGAAACCCAATTAAGATGTCGTCTTATAAAGATGAAAAATCTAGAGGAGATATTCCAGATCTTGATGAACATAGAGAGCAGATAATAAAAGAATTTAATTAAAAATACTTATGTTAGATAAAAAAAAATTTTATATCAATGGTGAATGGGTAGATTCTATTAATCAAAATAATTATGAGGTTATAAACCCCTCTACTGAGGAAGTATGTGCAATAATTTCACTAGGCAGCTCTGCAGATACTAATTTAGCAGTTAAATATGCTAAAAAAGCTTTTGATACTTGGAAAGAAACATCAAAAGAGGAAAGGATAAGATTATTAGAAAAATTATTACAAATTTATAATTCAAAATGGGATGATATGACAAATGCTATATCAACAGAATTAGGTTGTCCAAAAGATTGGTGTTCAGCAAACCAAACTTCTTCAGGTGCATCTCATATAGAGGATTTTATAAAAAGACTAAAAGAATTTAATTTTGAACCTGGTTTTGGTAAAGAATCTGTAAATCATATTATATACGAACCGATAGGTGTTTGCGGATTAATAACACCTTGGAATTGGCCTATAAATCAGATTGCTTTAAAAGTCATACCTGCACTTGCTACTGGTTGTACAATGATCTTAAAACCATCAGAAATTGCCCCGCTTTCGGGAATGTTGTTTGCAGAAATGATACATGAAACAGGCTTTCCAAAGGGAGTTTTCAATTTAATAAATGGAGATGGCTTAGGAGTTGGAACAGATCTTTCAAAACATCCTGATATTGATATGGTCTCTTTTACTGGTTCAACAAGAGCAGGAAAGCTAATTACAAAAAATGCTGCTGATACCATTAAGAGAGTTTGTTTAGAACTTGGGGGCAAGGGAGGAAATATTGTTTTTGCAGACTCTTATCCTGACGCTGTTAGAGATGGAATTAGGAATATTATGAGTAACTCAGGTCAATCATGTGATGCACCTACTAGAATGTTAGTTGAAAAATCCATTTATGATAGAGCCATAAAGGAAGCTGCAGATGAAGCAAACAAAATAAAAGTAGATTTAGCAAGTAAATCTGGTGATCATATTGGTCCTGTCATTTCAAAAGTTCAATTTGATAAAATTCAAAGTTTAATCCAAAGCGGTATAGATGAGGGAGCTACTTTAGTGGCAGGTGGTCCTGATAAACCTAAGGATTTCAAAAAAGGATATTTTATAAAACCCACAGTTTTTACTAATGTTAAAAATTCAATGAGAATTGCAAAAGAAGAAATATTTGGCCCTGTGCTTTCAATTATACCTTTTGAGAATGAAGATGAAGCGATTAAAATTACAAATGATACAGAATATGGTCTTGGTAATTATCTACAAACAGAGGATAGTGAGAAAGCTAAGAGGGTCTCAAAAAAATTAAGATCTGGTATAGTTTATGTAAATCATAAATCAGCTGACTCGGGAACACCTTTTGGTGGATATAGACAATCCGGTAATGGTCGTGAAGGAGGTAATTGGGGTTTGCATGAATATTTAGAAGTCAAAACAATTACTGAATGGAAATAATTTAGCGAGGACTTAAGTATGATTGGTTATGTAATGGTCGGGACTAATGAACTTGATAATGCAATTAAATTTTATGATGAGTTACTGGAAGTTTTAGGTTTAACCAGAGTTGATAAGGATGAAGTTTGTGCAGGATATGCATCCAAGGAAGGTTCAGGCGCAATAGAATTTTATGTAACTTTGCCAGTTAATAAAAAAGAAGCAACCATAGGTAATGGATCACAAGTATCTTTTATTACAACTTCAAGATCAGTAGTTGATAAATTTCATGAAGTTGGAATAAAAGCTGGTGGAAAAAGTGAAGGAACTGGTGGTGAAAGACCAGAAGGCTCTGGAGTATATTATTCTTATATAAGAGATATAGATGGAAATAAAATTTGTGCTTTCACAAACAGTAAAACTTGATGTCATATAATATTGTTAAAGAAAAATTAGATAATGGAAAATTAGTAATTTTAGATGGAGCTATGGGATCTGAGCTTGAAAAAAATGGAGCTCAAATGGACAAAAAATTATGGTGTGGAACATCCTCAATTAAATTTCCAGAAATAGTAAAAAAAGTCCACGAAGATTATATTGAGGCTGGGGCAGACGTCATAACTACTAATACTTATGCATCAACTCCTATTTCTATGAAAAATTATGGGTTTGAAAACTCTATTAGAGAATACAATAAAAAAAGTGTTCTAATAGCAAAAAAAGCAGCTGAAAATTCAAACAAAGATATTGCTATAGCTGGAAGCGTATCTGCTTCAGGAAGTTTTTATAAACTTGGAATAAAAACAATGATACCAAATTTTAATGAACAATTAAAAATTTTGACTGAAGAAGGAGTAGATTTAATTATCTTAGAGGCAATGTCTTCTCAAGCGGAAATTGTTCAAGCAATGATAGAATGTTCCACAAGAGTAAAAGTGCCAGTTTGGCTGGCAATATCTTGTGTGATTGATAATAATTCAAATGAGATAATGTTGGGTTATAACGATTCAATAGATGCACCTCCTGAAGTTTATGAAAATTTTGAAAAATCTTTAAACAAATTTAGTCAACTTCACAAAGGCCCAATATTAATAGCTCATTCAAATATTGATGTGACAGGAAAAGCTGTAAAAATTGCAAAAAAAATTTTTAATGGAATAATCGGAGCATACCCTAATGTAGGTTTTTATGAAAAGCCTCACTGGATTTATGAAGATAATATGAAGCCAGAAGATTATTTAATTCAAGCAAAATCTTGGGTTGAAGATGGTTCCCAAATAATTGGTGGATGTTGTGGTATAGGTCCAGATTTAATTAAGTCTTTATCCAATCTCAAATTATAAATGAGTAACACAGAGAATATTTTTAATAATGCTAAAAGTGAAATCGAAAAATTATGGAATAAAAAAAGTGTTCTTTCCAATTTTGTAAAATTTCCTAAAAATTTATCTCTTAAAAATTTGAATAAAAACAAAATCCCTGTAACAGACAAACTTTTAAAATGGAACTCAAATTTGGATACCAAACTAATAGAATTGCACAACTCTATAAGTAAATTATCTGCTTATGTTAATTGGGAACATGGATATAAAGAAAAAGAAGTAGGAAAAGATTTTTTAAATAAATATGGTTTTTTTGAATTAATTGGTCCATCTGGTCATTTTAAAACTTCTGAAATGGCTCTATACGTTAATTACTTATGTAAAAATGCTTATTATCCCTGGCACAACCATGACGCAGAGGAGTTATATTTCATTGTTTCTGGGAAAGCAAAATTTGAAAGTAAAAATCAAAATACAGAAATGTTGACATCTACTAAAACCAGATTACACAAAAGTTTTGAATCTCATGCAATTACTACAGAAGAAAAACCAGTTTTGAGTTTTGTAATTTGGAAAAATAAATTTGAAGATATTTCTAAATTAACAAAAGATTAATTTAATTTTTTACTTACTAACATCTTCTTTTGGCGATAAGACTACTGCAACAACCCCACCTATAATTATTAAAGAACAACCGACAATCTGACGCCAGCCAAATGGTTCGTCTGTTAAAATACTCGAACTTACAGCGCCTACTATTATTTCTGATAAAAATAGAATTGAACAGATTCCCGCCCCTATTTGAGTTGGTGCCCAAAGAATTACGATACCAGTTGGAATAAAATAAAAAATTGATAGAGGAATTAAGAAAGCAGTCATTGAAACAAAAGCATCAATAGTTGGAACAGGACCAAGATAATCTACGAGTAATAGACCAGCTGCAATATTAAATAATGTTCCATAAAAGAAAAAACCAAAAATGATTGGAAATACTCCATCGGTTTTAATAACCTCGAGCCTTATCATTCCTCCGGCAAACATAACTCCACCTAAAAGAGCAATCCAGTCTCCAGCATTCACTGGCAAAGGAATGTTGCCACCTTGTCCAAAAACTACCCATAAACCTCCGAGTGCTAAACTTAAGCTTACAATTCGTTGCCAACCATGTTTTTTCTTTAAAAAAACTATTTCGAAGATAGTTGTCCAGACGGGTGTCATATAAAACATTATTAGAGCTCTTACTACATCCGTTAATAGAAAACTTAATGCGTATAATATAAAACCTCCACCAATTAAAATTCCCATAGCTGGAAGTTCTAACCCAGTCCCTTTTCTTTTGCTTAATCTCCAAACTGCAATAGGTAATAATAATAAAGTTCCAATTATCATTTGAGATATTGTGCCCCAACCTCCAGTAAGACCACCATCTTCGAGAATTCTTTGTGGCAACCAATATATTCCCCAGGCTCCCGCTGATATAGCTAAAGCAATTGAAATTTTATAATGGTGTGGGTGTCTCATATCGATTATTTTAATTTAGGCTTGATCTTACTGTAATTAAAAGCATCTTCATATTTAATTGCAAAAGAAAATAACTTTAAATCATCCTTATTCCTTCCAATAATTTGCATCCCCATTGGCATGCCATTTTTATTAAAACCAACTGGAATTGTAATAGTAGGTAAATCTAAAAGACTAGATAGAATAAAAACTTCTAACCAACGGTGATAAGTATCTAATTCAATGTTATTAATTTTTTTTGGAAACTGTAAATTTTTATCAAAAGGACAAACTTGAGCTGATGGTAAGGCTAAAAAGTCAAAATTCCCAAAAACTAAATTTATTTCTTTTAAACATTTCTGTTTTTGATCAATAGCTAATCGTAAATCTTCTGAATTTATTTCCTTACCTTTATTGTATTCCCAGATTGCTTGATAAGTCATAGAACCAATATCTGAAATATTCATTGCTAAAGTGTCTTCATAAATACCTTTTGCTCTTAATGTTGTCCAACTTTTCCACAAAAAATCGTTATTTATTTTAGGTCTAAGTTCCTCTACTTTAATGTTTATTTTTTCCAATTCCCTTAATTTATTTTCACATATTTCCAATATTTCTTTTTCTATATTGTACTCTCCATTCATGTTTGACAACCAACCAATTCTGAATGTTGAAAATTCTTTATCACTTATCTTTTGATTTTTAAATAATCCTTCTAAATCAAATGAAAATCTATCTAATGTATCGCTCCCAATAATTTCATCTAATAAGACAGACATATCATTAGGATTTCTAGCAAGACATCCCGGTGTTGTGAGTGTTGGTAAATTATTTTTTTGTCCTGTACGGTCTGTTGAAATTAAACCTGGTGTGGGTCTAAAACCATAAATGTTTGCATAAGCCGCAGGTCCGCGACATGATCCCATTTGATCGGTTCCATCAGCAAATGGCAATAATCCAGCGGCAACTGCCGAACTTGCACCGCCACTTGATCCGGCTGCAGATTTTGACAAATCATAAACATTTGAAGTTGGTCCAAAAAGTCTATTTATAGTATGTCCTCCAACACCTAATTCTGCAGTATTGGTTTTTCCTATAACAATTGCTCCTTTGTCAATTAATCGGTTTACAAATAAAGAATTTTTTTTTGGTTGGTTATTTTTTGATCCAGGAAAACCATAAGTTGTTTTAAAACCAACGACATCGGTAAGATCTTTAATTGCTATAGGTAACCCGTTTAGAGGCTTCTCAACTTCATTATTTTTATCTTTCTCAATTGCATCTTTTATTAATAATTCTCTATCTTTTTGAAGAACAATAGCATTTAAATCAGGGTTTAATTTCTCAATTTTATCTAAATAATATTCTAAAACTTCTTTAATTGAAATTTGGCGACTTCTAATATTTTTTTGGATTTCATAAACTGATTGATTTTCTAACATAAAAGCTTAACGAGCTTTTTTAATACTTTGCGAAACCATCTCTTTCATATCCTCGAATGAAGCTTTTTTGGGATTGGTTGCATATGCTTGATCTTTCATACTTTTTTCTGCAATCCTATCTACACAATCCTCTGTAACTCCAATTTCACTTAAACTTTTTGGTATTTGAAGTCTATCTAATATTTTTTCAATGTTATTTATAAAAGACTCAACTGAATGCTCTTTAAATTGCATAGCTTCAGACATACGTTTAACTTTTTCGTTCAATCCTGATAGATTATATTTTAGCACAACTGGTAATATAATTGCGTTTGTTAAACCATGTTGTGTATTAAATTCTGCTCCTACCATGTGTGATATAGCATGAACATTTCCTAATCCTTTTAAGAAAGCTATTCCTCCTAAGTAAGAACCAATATGCATTCCACCTCTTGCAACTATATTTTTTGGTTCTTCAACTGCTAAATATAAAGATTTTGAAATCAAAGATAAACTTTCCAATGCTGATCCATCGCAGAGAGGATGAAACCCAGGCACACAATAACCCTCTATTGCATGAACCATTGCATCCACTCCTGTCCAAGCTGTTAAAGAAGATGGTAATCCTAAAGTTAATTCAGGATCAACTAAAGCTAAAACTGGTCTTACATCTGGATGCCACATACAAAATTTCATTCCTTCCTCTAGGTAAGTAACCATTGCTGTAATTTCAGTTTCTGCACCAGTACCTGCTGTTGTAGGTATAGTTATTATCTTTGGAAATGGGTTATCTTTACCTAATTTAGGAGGAGTAAGCTCAAATTCAAAATCTCTGAGTGGTATTTCATTATTTGCTGTGAGGCATATTAATTTACCACCATCCATTGCACTACCCCCGCCAATAGCAATGATTGAATCATGATTTCCATCTTTAAATTTTTTACGGCCAATTGATACTTCATCCTCTCTAGGATTAGGAGATATATCAGAAAAAAGATCTGACTTTATATTTGCTTTTAATAAAAGTTCTTTTAATTCATTTATGAAAGGTAGTTTAGTGCTACCATTATCAGTAACTATCAATGGATTTCTTATTCCAAATTTAACACAATGATCTCCGATTTCCTTAAATCTACCAGGACCATAAACAGTGTTAGTTGGAAAAGTCCAATCTTGATTGGATAAGATGTCTTCTTCGTTTAACTTAAAGTTTTGCATTTTTATATAAATAATTTATTTATATACTATCAATTATATCAAAAAGTAAATGAAGAATTCATTAACTAAAAATAGTTCAAGAATAATTTATCTTTCAGTAGGTTCAATGCTTCTTGGTGTTCTTTTTATTGATATATACGGAATAATTGTCAAGTTTTTAGGTGACACTTATTCAACAAATCAAATGGTTTTGTTTAGAAATATGTTTGCAATAATACCTTTGTTGGCATTAATTTTTTATACAAATGAAAATTTAAGAATATTTAAAAACTTGACCAAAAAATTTGTAGTTTTATGTTTTATTAGGGGTTTGTGTTTTCTATTTATGAATGTTTTTTATTTTATAGCAATAAACAATATGGATTTTGCAACTGCATCTACGCTTACATTCTCAGCAACTTTTTTTATTGTCATCTTATCTATATTTTTTTTAAATGATAAAGTTGGAATTTATAGATGGTTCGCTGTAATAATAGGATTTATAGGCGTTGCAATGATCATGAAACCAAATTCTGATGTTTTTTCTTATTATTCTATTTACCCTCTTATGGTTGGTTTTTTATACGCTATAGCAATTATTATTCTTAAGTTTATTCCAGAATATAATTCAACTGCTAAAATTCAGTTCTATTCTTTAGTAGCCTCAATTATCGGCGCAATAATTCTTTTAGCTTTTACCTTAGAAAATAAATCTATTCAAAGTTACGTAGATTTATTAATGTTAATATCAATTGGAATTCTAGGGGGTTCAGCAGGAATACTTTTTATATATTCTTATAGATTAATAGAAGCAAGTAAGCTTGCTGTGTTTGAGTATTTAGCGATACCCTCTTCCTTCTTTCTTGGTTGGCTTTTTTTTGATGAAGCACCAATTGATCAACTTTTTCCGGGTGTCTTAGGAATTGTTTTGGCAGGAATGATTATTATCTGGAGAGATAAAAAAAAGAAAAAGACGTTTAAAGTAAGTAAAAAAATTTACTAAACTTTTGATTTCATTGATTGCATGACAATGGATCTATCAATTTCACCAAGTAACTTTCCTGATGAAGAACAAACTACTGGATATGCGTGATCCCCCTCACTTAATTTATCAATTAAAGTTTCAATCTTCAAATTATCTTCTATACAGTTCTCTTTTTTTTCATATAGTTTTCTTGCTTCAGCGCAACACTCTTCTCTCATCACTTTTCCTGCACTAAGAACCTTATATTTTGGGACATCTTCACAAAAATCTTTAACATATTGATCTTTTGGATTAGAAACTATTTCCTCTGGTGTTCCAATTTGTGAAATTTCACCATCTTTCATTATAGCTATGTGGTCACCCATTTTTATTGCCTCTAAAAAATCATGAGTAATAAAAACCATAGTTCTTTGAAGTTTTTCTTGTATCTTTAAAAGTTCGTCTTGCATCTCTCTTCTTATAAGAGGATCTAAAGCAGAAAAAGGTTCATCAAAAATTAAAATTTCTGGATCTACCGCAAGTGCCCTTGCTAATCCCACACGTTGTTGCATACCACCAGAAAGCTCTCTTGGATAATTATTTTGCCAACCGTCTAATCCAACCATCTTTAAAACTTCCATAGACTTTTCTAATCTTATATCTTTTTTTGTTCCTCTTACTTCAAGTCCATACCCAATATTTTCAATAACAGTCCTGTGAGGGAAAAGTCCAAAGTGTTGAAACACCATACTCATTTTATTTCTTCTAAGTTCTAATAAGTCTCTAGAACTCATTTTAGTAACCTCAACATCGTCCATTTTAACAGTACCCGAAGTAGGTTCAATAAGTCTTGATATACATCTTACTAAAGTAGATTTTCCACTACCAGATAATCCCATTACAACAAAAGTTTCACCTTTTTGAATTGAAAAACTTACATCTTTGACAGCAACTACATGACCAGTTTTTTTTTGAACTTCTTTAATTGATAAATTTTTATCTAAATTTTTTATTATTCTTTTCTCGTCTGGGCCAAATAACTTCCATATATTAGTACAAGTAATCTTTTGCTCTTTATCCATACTCAAAGCTTACAATTTATTGTTAAAATACACAATATTTTACTTTAAAAGTAAATTTAATTATTCTAACTTCATAAATATGTCTAGTAGTAACGAAATCCTAAAAAAAGCTAATCACTCTAAAAATATTATTACATATACTGTAGTTGGACTTATTTTTTTTATAGCTCTTTTTCTTTCTTCTCAAAGTGATGGGCCTTCAAAATTTCCAAAAGAGATAACTGATCAATTTACATTTACTGCATGGGTGAATGAAGGAGAGGATTTTTTAAAAAAAAACTATAGATGGATAACTAAAATAATTGCTAATTATATCAAAGCTAGTTATTACTTTGTTGAAGATTTTTTACTTGAGTCTCCTTGGATTTTGATAACAGCAATTATTTTTTTACCATGTATGATTGCAGGAGGTTTAAGATTAGGACTTTATTCTTTATTTGTAATTTACTTTTGGGGTGCAACCGGAATGTGGGAGCCTTCACTTCAAACTGTGGCGTTAATGGGATTATCAGTAATACTCTGCGTTTTTTTTGGATTTATTTTAGGAGTTTTATGTTCTCAAAGCGATAGGTTTGATAATTTCATGAAACCAATTTTGGATACAATGCAAGTAATGCCTGCCTTTGTCTATTTATTTCCAGCAGTATTTTTTTTTGGTATTGGAGGTGCACCAGCAATTCTTGCTACGATGATTTACGCAATGCCACCGATTATAAGATTAACTAATACTGGTATTAGACAAGTACCAGCTCAAACTATAGAGAGTGCAACATCGTTTGGTTCGAGCAAGTTACAACTTTTATTTAAAATAAAAATTCCATTGTCCCTTCCAAGCTTAATGATGGGGATCAATCAGGTTATAATGATGGCACTCGCACTTGTTGTTCTTGCGTGTTTTATTGGGGCTGAAGGAATTGGTGGTCAAGTATGGCAAGCTATTAGAAGATTAGATGTTGGTTGGGCTATGGAAGGAGGACTTTGTATTTTATTTATGGCTATAATGTTTGATAGATTTAGTATGGCTTTTAGTAAAACTGATGAAAGATTACCATCAGACGTACAAAAATTTTATTTACTTCCCCAAGGTTGGGCAAAATACCAGGTAGCGAGACTTTTTGAAAAACCCTTAAGTATTACGCATTCTATTATAAAATATATATGTTTATTTATAACAAACTTAATTGCTTACTTTTTTAAATCTTTAATCTCAATATTTAACAAGACATCAGCAGAAAATATTAGAGAATTTATAAGTAAAAGATATTATATAATTCCATCTTTTTTAGTTTTTTTCTTAATAGTCTTAGTTGACACATATTTTTTAAAGATTGGTTCATTTCCTGAGGAATGGAGATTGTCCATTAGACAACCAATTACCAATGCTGTGGAAAGTTTAACGGTCAACCCTGGTTTTATTTCGTTTGCAAAAGGTTTAAGAGCTTTTGTTTATCTCAATTTATTAAGGCCGTTAGATGTTTTTTTTAC